>DASVNH010000088.1:0-21925 GCA_036383955.1 Planctomycetota bacterium
GTTGGGGCGCCGCAGGAGCAGCTCGCCCGAGTGCAGGTGCAGCCCGTCCCAGACGGAGCGCGGCGACACGTTTCGCTGGAGGAGCTCGACGGCCAGCTTCGGCACGTCCTGGTCGGAGCCCGCGCGGCAGGCGGCGAGCACCTCCAGGGCGGCGGCGTCGTCGGTCTTTCCGCCGCGCCAGTCCGCGGGGATCTCCGTCGCGAGGAGCTTGTTGCGGGCCCAGGGGAGATCGGGGGTCTCGTCCTTGTCGCGGGCGAGCAGGGCGGAGGCGAGCGAGCGCAGCACGGGCTCGGCGCGCTCCCAGCCGATGACGTCGAAGAGCCGGAACGCGCCGGCGACGTAGATCGCCTTATGGCCGATGTGGCGGAAGTCGCGGGCGGCGTAGCGGGCGAAGAGCTCGAAGGTCTCCTGGACCCCGGCGTTCCGGGCGAGGGAGACGGCGGCGACGTCCGCGGCCTCCTCGTTCCAGGACTCCATGGCCTCGATGAAGGCGGCGCGCATGCGGCCGGCCGGCGGGACCTTCGACTCCTCGACCGGGCCCAGCGTCCAGCCCGTGGCTTTCTTCTCCTCGGCCTGGGGGCCCTTGAAGTGGTCGACGGCCCACAGGATCGGCAGCCAGCGGTCGTCGTCCTTGCCGGCCCGCGAGGCCTGGTGGCAGGCGTGGACGACCATGACGGCGTGGAACTTGAAGCCGACGGGGCGGGGGCGGACGTTGCGCACGCCGGCCAGCAGCAGGGCGCCGACGACCTGCCGGTAGGAGGCGCCGTCGCGGATCTTCGCCACGACGGCCTCCACGAGCTTCTCGCGGGGCGTGTCCTCGATGAGGGAGAGGAGGGCGTCGTCGAGCCCCGGGCGCGCGTCGGCCCGGGCGACGCGGGGCAGCCCGCAGAAGGCGCCCAGCGAGGCGGCGCCGCGGAGGAAGTCGCGCCGCTTCATACCAACTAGTACGGCGAGCGGGGGACAAGGGTGATGGAAGATCCGTCAGCGGAATCGTCGCAGACGTGGAAGACGCGGCCGTCGGGATGCCGGGCCTGGTGGCCGGTGGCGCCGCCGTCCTCGCGATCGTCGCAGTACCACGTGCCCGGGACGGTCTGGAGCGCGGCCAGGAAGGCTTTGTAGGCCTCCGGGGTCACCGGCTGACCTTCGATCGAGTATTTCATGGAGGGGGGGAGCCGGCGGATCCGGCTCCCCCCTCAGATCTTACCCGCCCTTAGGACGACAGCGACCACTCCGGCAGCTTGATGATCTTGCCGCCGGCCATCGCCGACTCGTGCGCGAGGATGCCCGTGCAAGTCCAGTTGGCGGACTGGCGGGCGTTGGGGTAGGGGTCCCGGCCTTCGATCAGGGCGCTGATCATCTCGTGGGCCAGATGCGGGTGGGAGCCGCCGTGGCCCGCGCCCTGCGTGAACGAGAGGTGGGTCTTCTTGCTGGAGTCGTAGACGCCCTTGGTGGTGAACTTCTGGATGGGTTTGGGCAGCAGGTGGGCGTAGTCGGGCACCTTGACCTTCGCGGGAATCTCGTGCTCGGGCTTCTTGGCGGTGTGCAGGACCGGATCCTCGCCCTCGACGAGCGCCCATTCGAAGCTCTTCTTCGAGCCGTAGACGTCGAAGCTCTCGCGGTACTGGCGGGCGACGTCGAAGAGCGAGCGCACGATGCGCGCCGACAGGTCGCTCTTGTGGAACTTGATGTGGGTCGTCTCGATCGCGAACGGCGAGTCGTACTTGGGGATGAGCTCCTTGCGGATCGTGCCGGAGCCGAAGCAGCTGACGTACTCGGCGTCGACTTTCGTGAGCGCGGCAACCGGCCCTACGCAATGCGTCGCGTAGTGCATCGGGGGCAGGCCCGGCCAGTAGTTCGGCCAGCCGTCCATGTCCTGCTGGTGCGACGCGTGCAGGAACTGGATCTTGCCCAGCTCGCCTTTCTTGTAGAGCTCGCGCAGGAAGAGGAACTCGCGCGAGTACACGACCGTCTCCGCCATCATGTACTTGAGCTTCGTCTTCTCGGCGAGCTTCACGATCTCGCCGCACTCCTTGACCGTCGTGGCCATGGGAACGGTCGACATCACGTGCTTGCCGGCCTTGAGCGCGGCGATCGACATCCAGGCGTGGTCCGGGATCGGCGTGTTGATGTGGACCATGTCCACGTTGGGGTCTTTCAGGAGGTCGGCGTACTCCGCGATCCGCCGCGCCACGCCGAAGTAGTCGCCGACGGCCTTCATCTTCTCTTCGTTGCGCTGGCAGATGGCGTACAGCTCCGCTTCGGGGTGCAGCTGGTACAGGGGGATGAACTCGGCGCCGAAGCCGAGTCCGACGATCGCCACGCGGATCTTTCTCTTCTGGGCCATGCGTCCTCCATTCGCGACAAATGCTCCCGGGATGTTTGTCCCGCGCGGGACAAACATCCCGGGATGAATTGTCCGCGTCGTTCCGCCTCCGGGCCATGAGATCAGACGTAAAAGAATTGAGATTATTTACCATCGTATCGAGTATAAGGAGTCGTCCGGAGGCCGAGTGATGAGGTTTATGACGGATGCGCGCTAGGCCGGCGGTGGCGCTGCTGATCGAGACGTCCAACGCCTACGCGCGCGGGCTGCTCGAGGGGATCATGGCCTACGTGCGCGAGCACAAGCCCTGGTCCATCTACCTGCCCGAGCAGGGCCGCGGCGCCGCGCCGCCCGCGTGGCTGGCGCGCTGGAAGGGCGACGGCCTGATCGTCCGCGTCGAGACGAAGGAGATCGCCCGGGCCGTCGTCCGCAAGCGGAAGCCGGTCGTCGATGTCAGCGCCGGCCGCTTCATCCCCTCGATCCCGTGGGTGGAGACGGACGACCAGGCGATCGCCAAGGCGGCGGCCGCGCACCTGCTGGAGCGCGGCTTCCGGCGCCTCGCGTTCTGCGGCGACGCCCGCTTCAACTGGTCCAAGCACCGGAGGACGTCGTTCGAAGCCCTCGCCCGCGAGGCCGGGGCCGAGCTTCACGTCCACGACGCCCCGCTCGCGCAGGAGCACGACGCCCTGGTCGCGTGGGTGCGCCGGCTCCCCAAGCCCGTGGGGGTCTTCGCCGCCTACGACATCAAGGCCCAGCAGCTGCTCGACGCCTGCCGCGACGCCGGCGTGGCCGTGCCCGAGGAGGTGGCCGTGGTGGGCGTCGACAACGACGAGCTCCTCTGCCGCCTCGCCACGCCGCCGCTGTCGAGCGTGGTGCCGAACACCGGCCGGACGGGCTACGAGGCGGCGCGGCTGCTCGACCGCCTGCTGCGCGGCGAGAAGGTCGCGCCGGAGGCGCACCTGGTGCCGCCGCTGGGGGTGCACGCGCGGCAGTCGACCGACATCCTGGCCGTCGAGGACCGCGAGGTCGCCGCCGCGATGCGCTTCATCCGCGAGCACGCCTGCGACGGGATCACGGTGGAGGACGTCCTGCGCGCCGTGCCGCTTTCGCGCCGGGTCCTGGAGCGCCGCTTCCGGAAGGTCGCGCGCCGGACGCCGCACGAGGAGATCCTGCGCCTGCGGCTGGAGCGGGTGAAGCAGCTGCTCGCGGAGTCGGACCTGTCGCTGGAGCGCATCTCGACGCTGGCGGGCTTCGCGCATCCGGAGTACATGAGCGTGGCCTTCAAGCGCGAGGTCGGCGTCACTCCCGGCTGCCACCGCCTGCAGATCCGTCCTCAGAAGGGTCGCGCCTAGCGTGAAAAAAAGGAGCGCGCGCGGCGGGCGGGCGGGGGAGGATCCGCGCGCGGAAGGTTCGATCGTTTGCCTTTAGCCCTATCCAGGGCTATCATTGAAGCCTTCCCATGACGGACGAGACCAAGAGTCCCGCCCCCGAACCTCCCGCCGAGGGATCGTCCCCCAAGATGATCGACGTCCAGGGGATGATCCGCCAGGCGTCGAAGCGCGTGAGCGTCGACCGCCTGGTGCAGCAGGGCAAGCGCTACATCAACGTCCTGTCGAAGGACAAGATCGACGAGCTGATCAACCAGGCGGTGAAGAACATCGCCGACAAGTACCGCGCGATCGCGGCGGGCATCGCGGGGGCCGGGCCGGTCGCGGCTCCGGAGGAGCTGCAGGCGGAAGCCAAGGGCGAATTCAACGAGCTGCTGCAGACCTACCAGCAGACGGCCAAGGCCAAGAGCGACCTCGAGCTCTCCAAGCAGGCCCTCGACGCCGAAATCGAGGAGATGCGCAAGGACCTCGAGAAGCAGAAGGCGCTGGCCGACGGCCGCGTCTCCGAGGAGGCCGAGAAGGCCCTGATCGTCGGCTTCAAGGAGTTCGAGCGCGAGCTGGACAAGCAGGTCGTCAAGGTCTTCGAGAAGCGCAAGCTGATTCTCGAGGAATCCGCGTCTCCCGAGGCGGTGGCCGAGCTGAAGGGCGTGGAAAGCGCGATCCGGCCGATCATCTCCCGGCTGGTCGCGGCCGAGCGCGAGCGCTTCCAGATGGCGGGCGGCCAGTCGCGCGAAACGCTCATGATGGAGAAGCGCCTCGAGAAGCTCTACGCCCAGATCGGCGCGCTCGAGGCCGCCCTCAAGACGATCACCTCCTCCAAGGTCTACTCGAACCAGCAGATCCAGAACGTCCTGCGCCAGCTCGGCCTCGCGCAGGAGGACAAGAACTTCGAGAAGAAGAAGGAAATGCTGAAGTTCGTCCTGACGGCCAACAAGGACATCCGGACCCAGTCCAAGACGCTCGAAGAAAAAGGCATCAGCCTCGCCAAGCCCCAGGGGCTGGAAGAAGCCCTCAAATCCATGCCCGCGACGCCCGTCGAACCGACGCCCGCCGCGGCTCCTCCTCCTCCGACGACACCGGGTTCTTAACATACAAGGAGACTCATCATGGCGGATGTGGCCAAGAATGGCGTGCTGTACATCGGGATGGACCTCGGCTGCTACAAGACGTCGGTCGCGGCCACGAATGGCAGCCGCGAAGTCGTCTACTCGATCGTGGGCTGGCCCAAGGATCCGGTGTCCCGCAAGATGCTCGGCAAGGACATCGTGTTCGGCGACGAGGCCGTGCAGCACCGTCTCGCGCTGGACGTCATCCGTCCGTTCGAGAAGGGCGCCCTGAAGTACGCCGACAACGCGGCGGCCGGCGTGGCCCCCGAGCGGCTCGCGAAGTTCAAGGAAGCGGCCAAGGAGCTCGTGAAGCACGTCGTCTCGCTCTGCCGGCCCCCGAAGGGCACGCTCGTGTACGGCGTGATCGGCTCGCCCGCCGAGGCGTCCGTGCTCAACAAACAGGCCCTCATGGAGGCCTGCAAGGGCACCTTCGAATCGGTGATGATCGTGTCCGAGCCCTTCGCCGTCGCGTACGGCACGAACCAGCTCGAGAACACGCTGGTCGTCGACATCGGCGCCGGCACCACCGACCTCTGCCGGATGCACGGCGCGATCCCCACGGCGGAGGACCAGGTGACGTCCGGCAAGGCCGGCGACTACATCGACAACCTCGCCGTCGAGCTCATCAAGAAGGCCCACCCGACGGCCCAGTTCACGATCAACATGGTGCGCGAGGCCAAGGAGCGCCAGAGCTTCGTGAACGAGGTCAACGACAAGGCCGTCGTGACCTGGCCCAACGACCAGGGCCGGCCGACCCAGTACGACATCACCAAGGAGCTCAAGGAGGCGTGCAAGGCGATCGTGCCCGACATCGTCGCCGGCCTCCGCAAGCTGGTGTCGAGCTACGACGCCGAGTTCCAGAAGCGCATGCTCACCAACGTCGTCCTCGCCGGCGGCGGCAGCCAGATCCGGGGCCTCGACCGCCTGATCGAGGAGGACCTCGCCCAGTACGGCGGCGGCAAGGTCACCAAGGTCCACGAGCCGGTCTACGCGGGCGCCAACGGAGCCCTCAAGCTCGCGCAGGACATGCCCGAGGATTACTGGAAGGAAGTGAAGTAGTCCGACGATCCTGACGGGGAAGGGGCCGCCTTCGGGCGGCCCCTTCCTCACTTCGCATGAAGGTTTACTTCATCCGGCACGCCGAAGCCCAGGAACCGGGGTCGGCGTCGGACGTCGACCGCCGTCTGACCGACGCCGGCGCGGCCCAGGCCCGGGCCGCCGGCGCCGCGCTGCGCAAGCTCGGCGCCCGCGTCGCGGGCATCCTCTCGAGCCCCCTCCTGCGCGCCTGCCAGACCGCCCAGGAAATCTCCGCGCGCCTAGATCCCAGCCCCGGCGTGGAGATCCGCGAGACGCTCGCCCCCGGCGCCGCCCCGCGCCGCTATTTCGAGGAGCTCGGAAAGTGGTCCCTCGGCGGGGAAGTGGCCGTCGTCGGCCACATGCCGGATCTCGCCCGGGTTGTCGCCGTCCTCCTCGCCGCCGAGCCCGAGATCTCCCTCGCCTTCCAGCCCTCCGCCGTGTGCTGCGTCGAGGTCGACCTCCCCGCGGAAACCGGCAAGCTGGTCTGGTTCCACGGCCCCGAGAAGCTCGCGGCGCTGGCCGGAGGTTGAGGGTTGAGCGCCGGCGAAAAGCTGCTGCCGTGCCCCCGCTGCGGGATGGCGGCGGTCGTGCCCGCCGACGGCGACGACCACCCGTGCGCGTCCTGCGGCGCGCCCCTGCGCGTGGACGTCGAGGCGGATCCGGCGACCCCGAGCCTGGTCACCGCCCTCCGCTATCCCTTCACGCGGGGCAGCGCGGTCGCCTTCCTCGCCCTGCTCGCCCCCGTCTGGGGCGCCGTGCGGGCGCTGGGGATGTCGCTCATCGACGGCCTGGGCGAGAGGATCCTCGGGCACGGAGGCGTCTTCCTCGGCGTCCTGCTCATGGCCCTCTTCGGCGGCTACGCGGCCGTCTGGCTCTGGGACATCCTCGAAACGACGGCGGCGGGCAGCGACGCGCCGCCCTCGACGCCCTGGCCCGGCGAGTTCTGGGAGTGGGGAAGGCCCTTCGCCCGCTTCGTGGCGGCGTTCGCGACGGCCTTCGCGCCGGCCCTGCTCGCCCGGTGGCTGCTGGGCGTCGACGCGCCCTGGAAAGGCGCGATCAGCTCCGGCCTGGCCCTGGCGGGCATGGCCTACTATCCGATGGCGATCCTCCTGGTGGGCTTCTCCGCGGACTGGACGGGAGCGCTTCGACTCCCCACGGCGTTCCGATCCATCCGCGTTCTGGGAAGCGACTACGCGCTCTGCTGCGTCTTCATCGGCGTCAGTTTCGGCCTCTCGACGGCCGTCGAGTTCGGCGTCGCGGCCGTCTGGACGCACGTCGGTCCCTGGCCGGGGCTCGCCGGGACCATCGTCGCCGTCTTCCTCGAGCTCGCGCTCTACGCGATCCACATGCGCGCGATCGGGCTGGTCTACCGCGCGCGGCGGAAAGACCTAGGCTGGTTCCGCTAGCAGGCTGCTGAAAAAGGCATTGGGCAATAGGCATTAGGCATTGGCGGGGCCGTTCCCCCTCGGGGGGACAAGGGGGGACGGGTCTGCTAATGCCAATGGCCCAATGCCTATTGCCTTTTTCAGCAGCCTGCTAGGCGTTTCGCGCGGCGGAAGATCGACCTCCACATGGGCCGGGTCAGCCGTCCGGTGTTCGTGTTCTGCCGGCTCGGGTGGTAGCTGTCGAGCAGGATCTTGCCGTCCGGGAGCCGGTGCTCCGCGCCGTGGGAGAAGGGGAAGTCCGACGGCTTGAGCCGCCGCGCGCGCAGCGCGGCCTCGTGGGCGATCCGGCCGAGCGCGAGCACGACGCGCAGCCCGGGGAACTGGGCAAATTCGGCCTCCAGGTAGGGCCGGCAGGCGGCCAGCTCGGCGGGCAGGGGCTTGTTCCCCGGCGGGGCGCAGCGGGCGGCGGCCGTGATCCAGGCGCCGCGCAGGCGGAGGCCGTCGTTCGGCCCCTCCGACACCGGCCGCGAGGCCAGCCCGACCTCGTGCATCATGCCGTAGAGCCAGCGGCCCGAGCTGTCGAACGTGAACATCCGCCCCGTCTTTCCGGCGCCGTGCAGGCCGGGGGCGAGGCCGACGATCAGGAGCCGGGGGTTCTCGTCGCCCCAGCCCGGGACGGGCTTGCAACGGTGGTCCGGCCAGGCCGCGCGGGCCGCGTCCAGGTAGCGCGCGAGGCGCGGGCAGGCGCGGCAGGCGTCGATCCGGCGCGCGAGCGCCCGGAGGGCGGGGCGGGCGGGGAAATCGTACGACTTGGCGCTCATATACCAGAATCCGCCTTGACAGGACGTTCACACCGCCTAGAATTCCAATGCGATCGGGGTTGCCATGACTAGGGTTCAATCGCATGGTAACCAAAGGGAACGGTAGGTTGTTCATATCTCTCTCCTCGTGCCGGAATCGACGCGCATGAGCGAGACCGGCATCCGCATTCTGCATCTCGAGGACGACCCCAACGACGCCGAGTTGATCCGGGCCGCGCTGATGTCCGCCGGCATGGGCGCCCAGATCGTGCGCGTCGAAACCCGCCGCGAGTTCGAGGCCCGCCTGGGCCAGTGGAAGCCCGACGTCATCCTGGCCGACCACAACCTGCCCACGTTCGACGGCTTCTCCGCGCTCAAGGTCGTCCGCGAGCAGGGCCGCGAGCTGCCCTTCATCTTCGTCTCCGGGACCGTGGGCGAGGAGGTGGCCGTCGACGTCCTCCGCCAGGGCGCCACGGATTACGTGCTGAAGGACCGCCTGGGCCGCCTGCCTGCCGCGATCAGCCGCGCGCTGGTGGAGAACCGGGACCGCCGCCTGCGGGAGGAAACCGAGTCGAGGCTGCGGGAGATCGCCCACACGGTCCGCGAGGCATTCTGGATCCTGACCCCGGCGATGGACCGCGTGCTCTACGTGAGCGCCGCGTTCGAGCGGATCTGGGGACGGCCGAGCGGCGACATCCTGGACAAGAGCCCGCGGGAGCTCCTGAACTTCGTCCATGCCGACGACCGCGCGCGGGTGGAGGAAGAGCTGGCGGGGAAGTTCAACGAGGGGGAGGCCGAGTCCGAGCACCGGATCGTCCGCCCCGACGGCAAGGTGCGCTGGGTGCGGCACCACACCTACTTCGTGCGGGACCGGAGCGGCAAGGTCGAGCGGATCATCGCGACGACCGACGACATCACGGAGGCGCGCGGGCTCAAGGAGCAGTTCCTGCAGTCGCAGAAGATGGAGGCCGTCGGGCGCCTGGCCGGGGGCGTCGCCCACGACTTCAACAACCTGCTGACGATCATCGCGGGCTACGCCGAGCTGGCCCTGGCCCGGCTGGGCAACGAGGATCCGCTGCGCGAGATGATCGAGGAGATGGCCGCCGCCGGCGAGAAGGCTTCGCTGCTCACGCGGCAGCTCCTGACGTTCAGCCGCAAGCAAGTCACGGAGGCCCGGGTGCTCGACCTCCGCCGCGTGATCGCGGGCCTGGAGAAGATGCTGAAGCGCCTGCTCGGGTCCGATACGGAGCTGGTGACGGGCGTGTCCGGCGAGCTCTGGAACGTCTTCGCGGACCCCGGCCACGTCGAGCAGATCCTGGTGAACCTCGTCGTCAACGCCCGGGACGCCATGCCGAACGGCGGCCGGATCACGATCGAGGCCCGGAACGAGCCCTTCAAGCCCGTGGAGCCGGCCACGCGCGACCCGATCCCGCCGGGCGACTACGTCTGCCTGACGGTGACCGATACGGGCGTGGGCATGGGGCCCGAGATTCTGGCGCACCTCTTCGAGCCCTTTTTCACGACCAAGGAGCCCGGCAAGGGCACGGGGCTGGGGCTGTCGACCGTCCACGGCATCGTGCGCCAGTCCGGGGGCGCCGTGGACGTCAGCAGCGAACTCGGCAAAGGGTCGACGTTCCGGATCCTGCTGCCGCGCTGCAAGGAGCAGGTGACGACCGTCCGGCGGGTGGCGGCCGCGCCGGCGCTCATCGGCACCGAAACGATCCTGCTGGCCGAGGATTCCGACACGGTCCGCCGGCTCTGCGAGGAGCTGTTGAAGGCCGGCGGGTACCGGGTGCTGTCGACCTCCGACGGCGAAGCGGCGCTGCGCGAGATCAAGGACAACCCGGCCGAGATCCATCTGCTGATCGCGGACCTGATCATGCCGCACATCGGCGGGGCGGAGCTGATGGCGCACGCCGCGAAGGTCCGGCCGGCCATGAAGACGCTGCTCATGTCCGGCTATCCGCAGCACGGCGAGCACCGGCAGGCGGGCGGCCCGGTGTATCTCTCCAAGCCGTTCACGCGGGACAGCCTGCTTCAGAAGGTCCGGGAAGCCCTGCGCAAGTAAGCCCCCCTCCCCTCTACGGAACGCAACATAACGGACATTATCGGACCTTGTTATGGGGCTCTCGAGAGGGGGCCCCCGGGCCTATAATGCGCCGATGATCAACAAGCCCCAGATCACGTCGGAGCTCAAGCGCTCCCTCGATCTCATGATTCCCTTCTTCGACTGGGATGAAGCCCTGCTGCGGAAGTCCTACGGGCCCGGCAAGTGGACCGCCAAAGAGATTCTCTGCCACGTCGTCGATACCGAGCTCGTGCTGCACATGCGCGCCCGCCACATCCTCTGCGAGCCCTACGTCCAGATCGTGCCCTTCGACCAGGACAAATGGACCCGAACCCTGGCCTACAAGCAGCGGAACCTGGGCCTGGCGCGCCGGACCTGGACCACCAACCGCGAAGCGATCATCGAGATGGTCGACCTGGTCCCGGAACCCCTGTTTGGCCGCGAAGGCAAACACCCCGAAAACCCGTCCTACCGGGCCTGGGACGTCGTCAACTACGTCGAAACCCACGCCCGGCACCATTACGGCCAGCTTCTGGCCATCCGGGACGGGTCCCCGTGGCCCCCGCCTAGGCCAGAGCCTTCAGAATGAGCCGCAGGGCCCGGATCTGGGCCCGGATCGGCAGGACGTCGGCCGGCGGCAGATGCACGAAGCCGCACGGGACGTCGCCCAGCAGCCCCCGCGCGACGAAAAACACGTAGTTGCAGAGGAACCGGCCGGCGTCGTGCGAGATCTCCGCCGGCAGGCGCGCGCGCCGCAAACGGCGGAGCAGGGGGGCGAGGGGAAGCGTCGACTTCCGGAACGACGGCCCGCGCGGCTCGATCGCAGCGCCCGTGTGTTTCTCGTTGTAGGCCCGGGTTTCGAGCTGGATCGACGTCCGTCCCGCCGCGAGGCCGGTGAGAACGACCGCCGCGGGCTTCCGCGCGAGAAGGCGGCGGAGCAGGGTGTCGGCGCGGCGATAATCGACCGGCAGGACCTGGCCGCCGAGGGCGTTCGCGACTTCCCCGCTGGGGTTGGTTTTGAACGCGTCCCAGGGTTCGAAGCCGGTCAGCAGGATCACGGCGCCAGTATAGGGCGGAACGACACGCCGGACGAGGTCTCGTAGATCGCCCCGACGAACTCGCCGCGCGAGGCGAGGGTGGGATAGCCGCACTTCCCCTCCCCTTCGGCGCTCAAGGGGCGGTTTTTCTTCGTGGCCGAATCGCTGACGTAGATCCGCTGCGCGTTCGGGCCCGAGCGGCCGTCCTCCCACGCGCACCAGACCGTGCCGTCGGGCGCGATCGTCAGCGAGGGGTGCCCCTGGATCCCGGCGGAATCGTCGTTGACGGAGGTTTCGGGCGCGAACTTCCCGCCCGTGCCGATCGTCCACTGCACGTCGCGGTTGTTCGTGCCCGCCCGCATGTCCATCCAGGCGGCGGCGATCGTCTTCCCATCGCGGCTCACGGCCACGGCCGGCGCGTCCATGGGTCAGCCGTCGACCTTGCTCTCCTTCGTGTTGAGCCGGACCGTCTTCGAAGCGGCCACGAGGAAGATCGGGCGGCTCGACTTCCCCGCCCCGTCGCGGTACGCCAGCACGGGGTTGCCCTTGGGGTCGACGGCCAGCGCCGGCGCGCAGCACTCGCAGAGGGAGGTCGCGACCAGCGTGTTCCGCGAAACCTTCTTCCCCTTCTCCGAGATCTTCGCCAGGAAGAGATCCTGGCCTTTCTCGCGCGCGCGAAGGTCGAGCCAGGCGACGTAGGCGCCGTCGACGCCCGCCGCGAGCCAGTGGAGGGATTCGGGCGCCTTCTTGGGGACGTCGTTCACCATGACCGGCTTGCCGAAGGTCTTGCCGCCGTCGACGGACGTCGCGAGATACAGATCCTGGGTGGGATAGCGCTTCTGGAATTCGGCGTCGTCGAAGGCGAGCGGCGCGGTGACGTAGATGGTCTTCTGGCCGTCGACGGCCACCCGCGGCCCGCGCTGCATGCCGCCTTTGGCGCGGCCCTTGGCGTCGATCGCGACGACCGGCGCCGAGAACGTCTTGCCCTGGTCGGCGGACGCGGAGAACTCGACGTTCCCGTTCCGCAGGAAGACCGCGAGAAGGACGCCGTCCGCGTCGATCGCGAGGTGGGGCTGGGACGCGTCGGCGGCCACGACCACCTGGAGCGCGAGGGCGATCATCATGGTTCTCCAACGGAGCGCCCGGGTTTTCTATTCACGCGGGCGGGTGAATAAAGGGCCGGGAGGCTTCGTTGGGTGGGTGGATGAAGGCGATGTCGATCGTGGTGGCCGCGCTGCTCCTGGCGGCGCCGGCGGTCGGCATTTGCGCCTGCCCCAAGGCCTCGACTCCCAAGGCCCCCATGGGCTGCGAGGGGACCTCCCACTGCTGCTGCGGCGACTCCCCCGCCCCGTCTTCGGAAGACTGCCCCCGCGCGGAAAAATCCGTGGACGCGGGCGAAGTTCCGGAAAATTCCCCGGAGGCCCGGGCGACGGCCCCGCTCTTCCCGGCGCCCGTCCCGGCCTTCTCCATCGAATCGCCGGCCTTCGTGGCGCGCCCGGAAGGCCATTCCCGCGCTTCCCCCCCTTCCCGCCCTGAACATCTCCTCCTGACCGCGCTTCTCCTCTAGGACCGGCGGCGTCACGGCCCGTCGTTTGCTCCCCGTCCAAGGAGAAGCTATGAAATCCGCCGCCGGCCATCTCGCCCGCCTCGTCCTCTGCGTCGCCCTCGTCTGCGCGGGCGTCGCGATCGGGGCGTGGTTCTTCCGCGCGCCCTCCGCGCCGCCGCCCGCCGTCAAAGGCGAGCTCTGGACCTGCTCCATGCATCCGCAGGTGATCCGCGACGCCCCGGGCGTCTGCCCCATCTGCTTCATGAAGCTCGTCCCCGTGCGCAAGGGCGGCGACGCCCCGGGCCAGATCACGATCGACCCCGTCCTGACCCAGAACATGGGCCTGCGCACGGCCCCGGTGGAGGAAGGCCCGCTGACGATGGCCGTCCGCACCCTCGGCGCCTTCCGCGAAGCCGAGCCCCTGCGCCGCGAGGTCGCCCTGCGCGTGTCCGGCTGGATCGAGAAGCTCCACGCCGCCACCGAAGGCGTCCGCGTGAAGAAGGGCGATCCCCTCTTCGACCTCTACAGCCCCGAGCTCCTCGTCGCCCAGAACGAGCTGCTCGCCGCCCGGCGCGCCCTGAAGCGGCTGCCGGAGAAGGCCGACGCCCTCCTGCGCGCCGACGCCGAGAGCCTCCTGGAGAGCTCGCGCGAGCGGCTGCGGCTCCTCGACGTCCCTAGCGACACGATCGACGCGATCCTGGCGGCCGGCGTCGCCCAGCCGACGATCACGTTCCGCAGCCCGGCCGACGGCTTCGTGCTCGAGAAGGACGTCGTGCAGGGCGCCGCCGTGGAGGCCTCGAAGATGCTGTTCCGGATCGTCGACCTTTCGACGCTCTGGCTCGACGCCCAGATCTACGAGCCGCAGCTCGCCCTGATCGCCGTGGGGCGTCGGGCGACAGCCCGGGTCGCTTCCCTGCCCGGCCGCGATTTCGCCGGCGAAGTCGTGTTCGTCTCGCCGCGGATCGATCCGCAGACGCGGACGGCCGTCGCGCGCCTCGCCTTCCCCAACGGCGACCTTTCGCTGAAGCCCGGCCTCTACGCGTCGGTGGAGCTGTCGATCCCCGTCGCCGAGAAGACGATCCTCGTCCCGCGCGAGGCGGTGATCGACACCGGCAGCCGCCAGGTGGCCTTCGTCGCGAAGGGCCGGGGCCATTTCGAGGCGCGAAACGTGCGCATGGGCGCCGAGAACGGCGCCGGGGCCGTCCAGATCCTCGGAGGCCTCGTCCCCGGCGAAACGGTCGTGGTGAGCGGCCAGTTCCTCCTCGACGCGGAAAGCCGCGTGCGCGAGGCGATCCGGAAGCTCTCGCCACCGGCGACCGAGCCGGGCTTCGAGGCCGTCGTCCGCGCCTATCTCCCGCTGGCCGACAGCCTCGCGCGCGACAAGCCCGTGGAACCGCCGGCCGTCGACACCCTGATCGAGGAGGCGAAGCGCGCGAACGCCCCGGAGGTGGCCAAGGAAGTCGAGCACCTCTGCTGCGTCCCGATCAAGGAGCAGCGGGAGCGCTTCAAGAAAGTCAGCGAGGCGCTCATCGCGCTGAAGCCCGCCGGCTACGTCATCCGCTGCCCCATGGCCGACGCGCGCTGGCTGCAGACGAGCGACCGCATCCAGAACCCGTACATGGGGACGTCGATGCCCCAATGCGGCACGATCGAGGCGCGCAAATGATCGGACGCCTGATCGAATTCTCGGTCCGGAACCGCTTCTTCGTGCTCCTGGTCGCGCTCATGGTCGCGGGGCTCGGGGTCTGGGCGGCGGCCAACATCCGCCTGGACGCGATTCCGGATCTGTCCGACGTCCAGGTGATCGTGGTGACCGACGTCCCCGGCCAGTCGCCGCAGGTCGTCGACGACCAGGTCACCTACCCGCTCACGACCGCGATGCTGTCGGTGCCGGGCTCGACGTACGTGCGCGGCTACAGCATGTTCGAGCTGTCGTTCGTGTACGTGCTCTTTGAGGACGGGACGGACCTGTACTGGGCGCGGAGCCGCGTCCTGGAGGCGCTCAACGTCGCGCGCGAGCGGCTGCCGAAGGGCGTCGCGCCCCGCCTCGGTCCCGACGCGACGGGCGTGGGCTGGGTCTACCAGTACGTCCTGCATCCGGGCTGGTATTGCCCGGATCACCCGAAGACGCCGTACGACGTCGCGGGCGTCTGCCCCGTCGAGGGGCGGGCGCTGGTGCCGGCGAAACAGGACCTGGCGTCGCTGCGGAGCCTCCAGGACTGGCAGCTCCGGTACCCGCTGACGTCCGTCGAGGGCGTGTCGGAAGTCGCCTCGATCGGCGGCTACGTGAAGCAGTACCAGGTGACGCTGGATCCGGCGCGGCTGCTCGCCTACCGCCTCCCGCTCAAGGACATCGTCATGGCCATCGAGCGCTCCAACAACGACGTGGGCGGCGCGGTCCTGGAGATTTCCGAGAACGAGTACATGGTCCGCAGCCGGGGCTATCTCAACGGCCTCGCGGACCTCGGGGTGGCGCCCGTCGGCCTGGGCGCGAACGGCGCGCCGGTGCTGCTGCGGGACGTCGCGACCCTCGAGATCGGCGGCGAGGCGCGGCGCGGCGTGGGCGAATGGAACGGCGAGGGGGAGGCCGTGGGCGGCGTGGTGGTGAGCCGCTTCGGCGAGAACGCCTACAAAGTCATCCGGGACGTGAAGGCGAAGCTGGCGGACCTGGCCGTGGCGCTGCCGCCGGGGGTGTCGATCAAGACCACCTACGACCGCTCGGCGCTGATCGAGCGGGCGGTGGACACGCTGACGACGGGAGTGGTCGAGGAGTTGATCGTCGTCGGGCTGATCTGCCTGATCTTCCTGATGCACGTCCGGAGCGCGCTGGTGGCGATCCTGGTGCTGCCGCTGGGTCTGCTCGTCTCGCTCCTGGTCATGCGGCTGCTGGGCATCAACGCGAACATCATGTCGATCGGCGGGCTGGCCCTGGCGATCGGCGTCATGGTCGACTCGGCCGTCGTCATGGTGGAGAACGCGCACGAGCACCTGCAGGATCCCCGGAACAAGGAGCGGGGGCGGATCGACGTCCTGCTCGAGGCGGCGAAGGAGGTGGGCCCCAGCCTCTTCATCTCGCTGCTGGTGATCACGGTCTCCTTCCTGCCGATCTTCGCGCTCGGCGAGGAGTCCGGGCGTCTCTTCAAGCCGCTCGCGTTCACGAAGACTTTCGCGATCGCGGCGGGCGCCCTCCTCGGCGTCACGGTGGTCCCGGTCCTGATGGTCTTCCTGATCCGCGGCCGGATCCCCTCGGAGGAGGCGAACCCGCTGAACCGCTGGTCGCAGGCGCTCTACGGGAAGATCTTCCACCTGGTCATGGCGCGCCCGTGGGTGACGGTGGCCGTGGCCCTGCTGGCGGGCGTCTCGACGATCTATCCCTTTTCGAAGATCGGCAGCGAGTTCATGCCTCCGCTGGACGAGGGCGACCTCCTGTACATGCCGACGACCGACCCGTCGGTCAGCATCCTCAAGAGCCGGGAGATCCTGCAGCAGACCGACAAGCTCATCAAGACGTTTCCCGAGGTCGAGAGCGTCCACGGCAAGATCGGCCGCGCCGAGACGGCCACCGATCCGGCCCCGCTCTCGATGGTCGAGACCGTGGTGCGGCTCAAGACGGACGAAAAGGCCTGGCGGCGCCGCAAGGTCGCGCGCTGGTTCTCCCCCGCGCCCGGCTGGCTGAAATGGCCGCTGACCGTGACGTTCTGGCCCGAGGAGCGCCCCATCACGACCGAGGAGCTGGTGCACGGCTGGACGGAGCCGGACGGGATCCGACATCCCGGGCTCAACGAGACCGTGAGCCTCCCGGGCATGGCCAATGCCTGGCCCTACCCCATCGAGAACCGCCTCAACATGCTGTCGACGGGCATCAAGACCCCGGTCGGCATCAAGGTCATGGGCGCGGACCTCGAAGCGCTGTCGGCCGTCGCCGAGCGGGTGGCCGTCGCCGTCGGCAAGATCCAGGGCACGCTCTCCGCGTACCCCGAGCGCACGATGGGCGGGCTCTACCTCGACATCGAGGTGAAGCGCGACGAGGCGGCCCGCTACGGGCTGACCGTCGGCGACGTGCAGGACGTCGTGACCACCGCCATCGGCGGCATGAACGTGACGACGACGGTCGAGGGGCTGGAGCGCTACCCGGTGAACGTGCGCTACGCGCGGGAGCTGCGGGAGGACATCCCCGCGCTGAAGTCCACGCTGGTGACGACGCCGGCCGGCGCGCAGATCCCGATCGGGCAGCTGGCGGAGCTGGCGATCCGGCCGGGCCCGCCCATGATCCGCAGCGAGAACGCGCAGCGCACGGCGTGGGTGTTCGTCGATATCGCGGGCCGCGACCTGGGCGGCTACGTGAAGGAGGCGAAGGAGGTCGTGCGCCGCGAGGTCGCGCTGCCCGCGGGGACGACGCTGGTGTGGTCCGGCCGCTTCGAGGCCCTGGAGAAGACGAACGCACGCCTCCTGGTGGTGGTGCCGATCACGGCGCTGCTGATCGTGATGCTGCTCTACGTGTCGAACCGCAGCTGGCTGCGGGTGGGCCTCGTGACGATCCCGTGGACCCTGATCGGCGTGTTCTGGCTCCTCTGGGCGATCGACTACAACCTCAGCCTGGCGGTCTGGGTCGGCGTCATCGCGCTGCTGGGCGTCGACGCCGAGACGGGCCAGGTCATGCTGCTGTACCTGGACCAGGCGATCGACCGCCGGCGACGCGAAGGGCGGCTGAAGAGCGCGAAGGACCTTTACGACGCGATGTACGAGGGCGCCGTGAAGCGGATCCGGCCCAAGACGATGACCGTGGCGACCGACCTCATCGGCCTGCTGCCCCTGCTCTGGACGGACGGCAGCGGCGCCGACGTGACGCGCCGGATGATCGCGCCGCTGGTCGGCGGGATCCTGATCAGCTTCCTGGGCGAACTCCTCGTGACCCCCGCCCTGTTCTACCTGGCGCGGCGGCGCCAGCTGCGGAAGGAATGGGCCGTATGAAACGCGCGCTGATGTTGCTGGCTCTGAGCGGGTGCGCCATCCATCCCGAAGGCGAGGACGAAGAGCGCGCGAAAGCCGCGGCCGCGTTTCCGGACGTCGAGGCCCCCGAGCTCGCGCCGGACGCTCCGCTCGACCTGATCCTCCGCCGCGCCTACCTCGCGAACGGCGGGCTCCGCCGGATGTACTGGGAGTGGCGCGCGGCGATCGAGGAGATCCCGATCGCCGGCAGCGTGAAGACGAACGTCGGGTTCAGCTTCGAGCAGATGTTCGACGGGGCGTCGACGTCCCGGGAGTTCACCACCCTCGGGATCCAGACCGACCCGATGGCGAACCTGCCGTGGCCCGGGAAGCTGTCGACGGCCGCCCAGGCCGCGCTGGAGCTCGCCCGCGCGAAGGGGTTCCGCTTCGAAAACGCGCGCCGGGAGCTCGCGTCGAAAGTCCGCCAGGCCTGGCTCGAATGCGCGCTCGTCGCGGAGCGGATCCGCCTGCTCGAGGGCGGCGTCGCGCTGACGGAGGCGGGGCTCGGCTCGATCGAGGCGCGCGTGACGGCCGGCCGCGCGCCGCGGCAGGACCTGCTCAAGGCCCGGACCGCGCGCGACCTGGCGGAGGACGCGCTGCGGAGAGCCCGGGCCCGCCTGCCCGGTCGGAAAGCCGCGCTGAACGCGCTGCTCGCGCGGGCGCCGGACGCGCCGCTCGACGTCCCGGCGGCCCTGCCGGAGCCGCGCCCGATGCCGGCGGACGACGCGAAGCTGCTGGCGCTCGCGGCGGAGCGGCATCCGGAGCTGCTCGCCCTGGCGCGCGAAGCGGCGGGGCGCGAGGACGGCGTGCGTCTGGCCCGCCTCGAGTGGCTGCCGGAGCTGGCGGTCGGCTTCACGATGGACCTGAACGGCATCGCCCGCAACGTGATGGCGATGCTGTCGGCGCCCCTCCTGCGCTTCGAGGCGATTCAGGCGGGCGTCGAGCGCGCGACGGCGGAGCTGGAAGCCGCGCGGGCGGCGCGGCGGCAGGCGGAGAGCGACCTGCGGGCGCGGCTCCTGACGGCGCTGTTCGACGCGAGGGACGTCGAGCGCGCCGCCGCCCTCTACGAGAGCGCGATCCTGCCGCGGAGCGAGCAGATCGTCGAGGCGTCGCGGGCGGCGTACGCGGCCGGGCAGGTGCCGGCGATGGAGCTGCTGGACGCGCAGCGCGCGCGGATCGAGGCGCGGCTGATGGCGGCGGAGCTGCGGATCGAGCGAGAAAAACTCGTCGCGGAGCTCGAAGCGATGGCCGGGTTCGATAATCCCTGATCTAAGGTTTTGGATCGTTGACAGCTTTTCCCGAGTCCCTACAATCATCTCCTTCAGGAGCGGCCGTAACTCACGTTGAATCGCACCGAGGAGAGTTCTGGCGTGCCGCTGGATTTGCGACCGGGGATGTTGGTGCCGATACCGTGCCGTCACTGCGGGAAGTCGTTCATCCGCCTGGCCATCGAAGGAGGCCAGCGGAACGCGGTGTGCGCACGGTGCGGCGGCGTGACCGAGGTTCGGGTCACGACGGAGGGCGAGGCCCTTCGAGTCAGGACGTCGCGCGGGACCGCCCGCGCGAAGTCCACGAACTAGCTTCCCACGCCGGCTTCCGTTGGTAGGGGGGATGACAGTCGGACTCTACCTCGCCCGCGGGTGCGCCCGGTCGTAGACGTCCTTCAGCCGGTGCGTGGTCACGTGCGTGTAGATCTGGGTCGTCGTGAGGCTGGCGTGGCCCAGCAGCTCCTGCACGGCCCGGAGGTCGGCGCCGGCGTTCAGCAGGTGGGTCGCGAAGCTGTGGCGCAGGGCGTGCGGCGTCACGGCCTTCCCGAGGCCCGCCAGGGCCGCCCGCGCGTTCAGCAGGCGCCGCACGCTGCGGACGTCGAGCCGCGTCCCGTTCTTGTTCAGGAAGACCGCGTCGGTCGACCTCCCCAGCCGCTCCAGGAGCGTCGCGCGGTCCGGCAGCCACGCGGCGAGGGCCGAGCCCGCCGCGCCGCCCAGGGGGGCCAGCCGCTCCTTCCCGCCCTTCCCCCGCACCAGCGCCGTGCCTTCCTCCAGCTGAAGGTCGCCGAGGTCGAGCCCCGCGAGCTCGCTGACGCGGAGGCCGCCGCCGTAGAGCGTCTCCAGGATGGCGCGGTCGCGGAGGTCGCTGAAGCCGTCGCCGGAGACGGCCTCGAGCAGGCGCTTCATCTCCGCCTCGTCGAGGACGCCCGGCAGCTTCTTCTCCAGGCGGGGCGTCCGCACCGAGCGCACCGGGTTCTTCTCGATCCGGCCGGAGCGCAGGTAGTAGTCGTAGAAGGTCCGCAGGCAGGCCAGGAGGCGGGCGATCGACGTCCGCTGATAGCCGCCGGCCTGCAGCTCCGCGAGGAAGCGGCGCAGGGCGGAGACGTCGGGCGGCCGCTCCACGAGGCCCCCTTCCCCGCCCATGAAGGCGGCGAAGCGGAGGAGGTCGCCGTGGTACGCGCGCACGGTGTGGGGGGAGAGGTTGCGCTCCCCGCTGAGATGGCGGAGGAACTCCTCGACGGGGCTCACGGGGTGACCGCGGCGTCGAAGAGGCGCCGCAGGACCTGGTTGGAGACGAACTGGAAGTAGCGGTTCGAGACCGCGAGGAACTCGCGCTCGGCGATGAAGGCGGTGTCGGAGCCTTCCTGGACGCGGGCGTAGGCGGCCAGCTCGCGCCGGACGCCGGCCGCGTGCGCGTCGTAGACGCCCTCGAAGGCGGCGAGCCAGTGGCCCGCGCGCTCCGGCGTCATCTGGAACGGCCCCTTGCGCCACGACGAGCCCTGGGTGAGGCGGTCGATGTCCGCCGAGGACACGGTCCGCGCGCCCGTGCGGAGGGCCTGGATGGAGATCGCCACCTTGGGCGGATCGTAGGGGTCGTGGTCGGTGATCATCGCGACCAGGACGGCGTCGACTTTGAGCCGACGTCCCAGGCGCACGGCGTCTTCCACGCTTTTCGGCAGGGCTTCGCCGAGCCCGCGGATCGCCGCGGGACGGACGGCGCGGAAGCCCGGGAACTTGAGCAGCTCGGACGCGAGGATGTTGCCGTACTCCTCGCCGTCGAACGTGGGCTGCCCCGTCTGGTTGAGCACGGGCAGCACCGCGATCGTCTGGACGTCGGGAAACGGATTGTTCCGGTACTCGGCGTAGCGGCGGTCGTCGGACGCGCAGCCGCCGAAAGCCGACACCACGAAGGCACAAAGCGCACAAAGGGACATCTTTGTGTCTTTGGGGTGAATCCTCGCGCGTCTCATTCCTTCGGATCCTCGAGGGGCTTCACCCGGACGCTCCAGAGGTTGCGCGCGCCGCCGCGGTCGGAGACGAAGAAGACGCGGTCGCCGCCCCAGGAGGGCCACCACTCCGCGGAGAGGTCGTCGGTCAGGCGGGTGTCGAGCGTCCCGTCCGGCCGGACGATCCAGATGTCGTCGGCGGCCTCGGGCTGGCCGAAGGCGCGCGACTCGGGGCTCTTGTTGACGGTGGCGTAGGCGATCCAGCGGCCGTCGGGCGAGAAGCGCGGATTGATGGCCGACCAGACGCGGGTCTTGTCGCCGACGATCTCGCGGAGGCCCGTGCCGTCGGGGCGCGCGACCCAGACGGTGCTGCGGCCGCCCGACGTCCGCGGCTGCGACTGGAAGCAGATCCAGGGGTCCTTGACGTCCGGCGACCAGTCGGGATAGACGCCGGGTCCAAGGTAGGTCTTGAGGCGCGAGCCGATCTCCACGATGACGATCTGCCAGACGGTCGAGTCCGCGGGCTTCGAGCAGTAGACGAGCCGCTTGCCGTCGGGCGACCAGGAGGGGGCGATGTCGTCGACGTCCTCGAAGGTGATCTGGGTGGCGGCGGCGGGGGCGTCGAGGCGGGCGAGGTAGATCTCCCAGTTGCCGTCGCGGTTGGACGCGTAGGCGACGAGCTTGCCGTCGGGCGAGATCCGCGGGAAGAGGTTCTCGCCGGAGTTCGAGGTGATCTGGTAGGAGGCGGCGCCGTCGACGGTCTTCAGCGCGATCTGGGGGCGCGTGCCGAACTCGGTGGTGGCGTAGACGAGGCGGTCCCCTTTCGGCGCGGCGCCGGGGTGGATGGCGCGGCCGGGCGGATTGATCGCGGTGTGGCGCGCGAGGTCGCGCCAGGGCGGCTCCGCGGCGTTCGCGGCGATGGGGACGTCGCGCAGATCCTCCGGCGACACGGCCTCGCCGGGCCGGGAGATACCGCTGGAGGAGGAGGTCGG
>DASVNH010000089.1:0-40913 GCA_036383955.1 Planctomycetota bacterium
CGCGCAGCCGCCACAGCAGATCCCACGCGGCCCGCACCCCGGCGTAATCGTCCGAGAACAGGAGCCGCTCGCCCGCCCCGCGCAGCTCGAAGCCCTGCGCGCCGACCCGGTAGATCTCCTCGACGTCCGCCCAGGCCAGCCGGAGAAACGGCCCGCGCGACGAGAGCGTCAGCGTGGCCCCCTCCTCGTCCAGGCGGCCGCGACGTCCCCAGCGCCAGAGGCCCGCCACGAGCGCGGGCGGCGCGCTGAGTCCCACCCAGACCGCGAGCAGGTGAGCGAAGCCGGGGTCGTCGAAGCGGTCCTTCGCGAACGGAAACAGCAGCGAGCCCGCTACCACCGCGATCCCGAAGGACACGGCGATGTCCCGGATCCGCGCCATGCCCGAATAGCGCAGGTCCATGGCTACAGCGACGCCAGGCCCTTCCAGGGGCCGACGGGGAACGCGCGGTCGAGGGAGGCGACGTCCTCCGCGCTCAGCTCCGGCAGCGTCGCGTTCTCCTCGACGTGGGACGTCGACGACGACTTCACGATCGCGAAGGCGCGGCGGGTGAGGAACGCGAGGGCGACCTGCCGCGGGGTGGCGCCGCGCGCCCGCGCGACCGCGTCGAGGGCGGGGGACGTCGAGAAGCCCCCGTCTCCGCCGAGCGGCGAGTACGCGACGATCGGGACGTCGATCCCCGCGAGCCCGCGTTCGATCGTCCGTTCGCGCAGGTGGTAGAGGACCTGGTCGCAGGCGATGGAGCCGAGCGCGGTCGCGCGCTCCAGCTCGGCTTTGTCGAAGTTGCTGACCCCGTACCGCAGGATCCGGCCGTCCCTCTTCAGCGTCTCGAAGGCGCGGATCGTGTCCTCGAGCGGATGTCGTCCCGCCCAATGGAGGAGGTAAAGGTCGAGACGGTCGGTGCCGAGCCGCTTCAGGCTCCGCGCGCAGGCCTGGAGCGTGCCCTCGTACGACGCGTTCGACGGCAGGACTTTCGAGGCGAGGAAGACGCGGTCGCGGATCCCGCGGAGCGCCTCGCCGACGATCTCCTCGACCCGGCCGTCTCCGTACATCTCCGCCGTGTCGACGTGGGTGAGCCCGAGCTCGACGCCCCGCCGCAGCGCCGCGACGGACCCTTTCGGGTCCCGTTCCATGTTCCAGGTGCCCTGTCCGAGAATGGGGACCTCGACGCCCCCGAGCTTTCTCTTCTCCATCATCCATGCCTGCCCTGAGCGAGGGCGCCGAGCGCCCGAGTCGAAGGGTTCCAGGTGCCCTGTCCGAGGATGGGGACTTCGACGCCGCCGAGCTTCCGTGTTTCGATCATGACTGCCCGCCCTGAGCGAGGGCGCCCGAGCGCGCCCGAGCCGAAGGGTTCCAGGTGCCATGTCCGAGGATGGGGACGTCGACGTCCCCCAGCTTCCGCGTCTCCACGCGGGCCAGCTTATCACGTGGACAAACCCCGGACCCAGGGATAGAATTCCCGCGCTCAGGAGCCCTTCGACTCGGACGCCGCGGGCGTCCTCGCTCAGGGCAAGCTGGGGGGGAACGTTGAAGAAGCGCCGCGCGGCCGCGCCCGCCGTGCTGTCCATGACGGCGATCGAATGCCTCAAGGGCCTCAATCCGGAGCAGCGGACGGCCGTCGAGACCACGGAAGGCCCCGTGCTCGTCCTCGCCGGCGCCGGCTCCGGCAAGACCAGCGTCATCACCCGCCGCATCGCCTATCTCGTCGCGCGCGGCGTCCCGGCGTCGCAGATCCTGGCCGTCACGTTCACCAACAAGGCCGCGCGCGAGATGCGCGAGCGCGTCGGCAAGCTGGTCGGCCCGGCCGTCGCGAAGGAGCTCACCGTCCGCACCTTCCACTCGTTCTGCGTGCGCCTGCTGCGCGAGCACGGCGCGGCCCTCGGCCTGCCGCCCAACTTCGGCATCTGCGACGAAGGCGACCAGCTGACGGCCGTCAAGAACGCGCTCCGGGAGCTGCGCATCCCCGAGACGTCCTGCCACCCCAACGCCGCGCTTTCGAAGATCTCCCTCTTCAAGAACAAGTGCGTCTCGCCCGCCAAGGCGCGCGAAATGGTCGTCGATGACTGGGACGAGCTCATCGCGCGGGCCTACGAGGGCTACGAGGGGTCGCTGCGGAGGTCGAGGATCGTCGACTTCGACGACCTGCTCGTGCTCGCGCTGAAGCTGCTCGAGGAGCACGAGCCGATCCGGACGATGCTGCAGGAGCGCTTCCGCTTCCTGCTCGTCGACGAGTACCAGGACACGAACGGCCCGCAGTACGAGATCCTGCGGCGGCTGGCCGGGACGCGGCGGAACCTCTGCGTCGTCGGGGACGACGACCAGTCGATCTACGGCTGGCGCGGCGCCGACGTGAAGAAGATCCTCAACTTCGGGCAGGACTTCAAGGGCGCCAAGGTCGTCCGCCTCGAGACGAACTACCGCTCCACCCAGGCCATCCTCGACGCGGCCAACGCCGTCATCCGCAACAACAGAGCGCGGCACGAGAAGGCGCTGCGCACCAACGCCGGCCCCGGCGAGCCCGTCCGCGTCTTCGAGACGAACGACGAGGAGCACGAGTCCCAGTTCGTCTGCGACGAGATCCTCCGCGACGTCCGGGCGGGCCGCGCGAAGCTGGGCGACTACGCCATCCTCTTCCGCACCGCCATCCAGCCCCGCACGTTCGAGATGCGCCTCCGCTCGGGCCGCATCCCCTACGAGCTCGTGGGCGGGATGTCGTTCTTCGACCGCAAGGAAGTGCGCGACGTCCTCGCCTACCTCCGCCTCGCCGCCAATCCGGCGGACGAGCCGTCCTTCCTGCGCGTCATCAACGTCCCCGCCCGCGGCATCGGCAAGACCACGATCGACAAGGCCGTCGAGTTCGCCACGAAGGAAGGGATCTCGACGCCCCTCGCCTTCGAGCGCGCGCCCGGGCTGTCGGCCGACGCCCTGGGCTCGCTCACCCGCTTCCGCCAGACGCTCTCCGCGCTGCCGCCGCGCGCGAAGGAAGTCGGGCTGACCCAGGCGATCCGCGAGCTGCTCGTGGGCGTGAGCTACTCCAAGGAGCTGGACCGCTGCTACGACGACCCGATCACGAAGCAGGCGCGCTGGCAGGCCGTCGAGGAGATCGTCAACTACGCCGAGAACTATTCGCGGCGCGCGCCGGCGCCGACGCTCGAAGGCTTCCTGGAGGACGTCGCCCTCTCCTCGCAGCCCGAGACGGAGGAGGAGGGGCCGAAGGACGTCGTCACCCTGATGACGCTCCACGCGGCCAAGGGCCTGGAGTTCACCCGGGTCTACCTGGTGGGCTGCGAGGAGAACATCCTGCCGCACGCGCGCTCGATCGCGGAGGACACGGTCGAGGAGGAGCGGCGGCTGATGTACGTGGGCATCACGCGGGCGAAGCGCTACCTGACGATCACGCGGGCGAAGAGCCGCGCGAAGTACGGCCAGCGCGTCTCCTGCCTGCCGTCGCGCTTCCTGTTCGAGCTCAAGGGGGAGACCGTTCCGTTCGCCCTTCCCCAGGCCGCGCCGAAGGAAAAACCCGCCGCGCCGGCGGCCGCCCCGGCGGCGGCGAAGGCGCCGCGCCGCGGCCGCCGGACCTGACCCCTCGAATCCTTCGCGGTTCCTCCCGCAAAACGCTATTCTTTCGTGAACCGTGGGACTCAAGGGAGACCTTTCGACGACCGGGCTGTTCGAGATTTTCCAGATGATCTCGATGAGCCAGAAGGAAGGCACCCTCGTCGTCGAAGACGCCTCCAGCCGCAAGAGCATCCATTTCAACGCCAAGGGCGTCCAGGTGCTGTCCACGGGCGAGCGCCGCGGCCTGCGGCTCGGCGACATCCTGATCCGCCACGGCCTGATCAACGAAGGGCAGCTCGCCGAGGTGCTGAAGTCGGTCCGGGCCAGCGGCAAGCGGCTGGGCGAGGCGCTGGTCGAGAGCGGCTACGTCGACGAGGGCCTCGTCCAGCAGGTGGTCCGCGAGCAGATCGAGGAGGAGATCTACGACCTCTTCCTCTGGAAGAAGGCCCACTTCGAATTCAACGAGGGCCCGCCCGAGAAGGGCCTGGCCGATCCCGGCGTCACCCAGCTCACCTTCGACGTCAACGGCCTGCTGCTCGAGGCGATCCGCCGGGCCGACCAGTGGGAGCTGATCAACCGGAAGATCCCGTCGCTCGACTGCGTCTACACCTTCACCTCCGACGGCACGCGGGCGGAGGGCGTCGAGACCGCCGGCGACTGGCTGCGCCGCGCCTACCGCCTGCTCGACGGCCAGCGCAGCGTGGCCGAGATCCTCGAGGACACGGGCCTCCCGAAGTTCGAGCTCTGCAAGGGCCTCGTGGATCTCCTCGACCGGGGCCGGATCCGCCCGCTGGACGTCACCGAGCTCATGCGGCGCGCCGACAAGATCCTGTCCACCGCCGGCCGCGAGCGCGGGCTGAAGCTCTACCGGGCGGCGGCGGCCCAGGCGGCCGAGGACACGAAGGTGCTCGGGGGCATGGCGAGCGTCCTGGAGTCCCACGGGCTCGCGCAGGAAGCCGCCTCGTGCCTGATCCGGGCCGCCCGGATCCTGATGACGCGGAACAACTACGTGCGCGCCCTGGAGTGCATGGAACGCGCCTCCACGATCCGGCCCGAGGACGCCGAGCCGGTCCTGGGGATCCTGGACGTCCACATCGCGGACCGGCGGCTGGACAAGGCCAAGGACTTCGTCCGCGAGCGGGCGCCCCGCGCGCTCCGGGAAGCGGACCCGCTGCGGGCGCGCGCGCTCTGCGACCGGATCGTCGCCGCCGACCCGGAAGACCTGGAGTTCCGCGTCCTGCGCGCCCGGGCCTACCATCAGGCGAACCAGCCCAAGGCGCTGCAGGACGAGCTGCGCTACATCCACGAGCACCTGCCCGCGGACCCGGTGGCCGCCGAGAAGGTCAAGCGCACCCTGCCGGAAACGCGCACCCGCCTCCAGCTCCAGGCCGAGGCCCCGCCCCGCCGGCGGAGGCCGTGGAAGAAAATCCTGACGATCGCCGCGCTCGTGCTCCTCTCGCTCGGGGCGGCGGGGGGCTGGCTCGCCAAGCGCGAGATGGACGCCGGCGCCGCGCTGGACCGGATCATCGCCGAGGCCCGGATCGACCGGAACTGGGCGGAGGCGCGGCGCCGCGTCCAGGACTACCTCCAGGGCCCCCACCGCCACGCCTTCACGTCGCGGGAGAAGGCCGCCGCGTTCCTCGCGGGCATCGAGGGCCTTGAAAAGGCCGCGACCGTGGACGTCGAGGCCCGGGAGAAGCGCCGGCTCGAAGACGACGAGAAGCGGTTCCTGGCGGAGCTCCAGGAGATCCGCGAGGAGTTCCCGCGCGCGCCGGCGCGCGCGCTGGAGCGCGCCCGCGCGCTCGCGCGGTCGGCGGAAGGCGGCGCGCGCGGCCCCCGGGCGCGGGACCTGACGGCCGAGCTCGAGCGCCTGCTCGAGGAGGCGCGCCAGCTCCGGGAGTCGGCCGACACCCTGGTCCGGGAAGGCCAGGGCGCGCGCGCGTGCGAGGCGATCGACCGCCTGCTGGCGCGCTTCCCGAATACCGAGGCGGCCCGCGACGCGCGCTATCCGCTGTTCATCGCCACGCGGCCGGCGGGCGTCAAGGTCAGCAACGCGCGGACGGGGGAGCCGGTCGGGGTGACGTCCGACGCGCCGCTCCTGATGCTGCTCTCGCCCTCCGAGGCCCTGCCGCGGCTGCTCTTCGAGAAGCCCGGCTACGCGAGCCCGCCGCCCCGGGACGTCCTCCGCAAGAACGCCGGCGCGCTGCGCGTCGAGCTGACTGAGAAGCTCCACGACTGGGCCTGGACCGCCGGGCGCCCCATCGCGGGCGATCCCGCCGCGCACGGCGACCTGGTGTTCGTCGCCGCCTCCAATTTCCTGCACGCGCTGAAGGCCGGGCCCAAGGCCGAGCCCGTCTGGTCGGAGACGCTGGAGGGCGCCGTGACGGGCTCGCCGCTCGTCGCGAACGGCCTCGTGTACGTGGCCACCGAGAAGCGGCTCTACGCCGTCGACCCCGCGAAGTCCGGGGAGGAGCGGACCGCGCTGCGCTACGAGCTCGGGGACCGCGCGTCGGGGCCGCCGGGGCTGTCGCCGGACGGCGCCCTGATCCTCGTCGGCACGGCGGACCGGACGCTGCACGCGGTCGACGCCCGCACCCTGCGGGGCGCCTGGACGCAGCCGCTGCCGGGCGCGGCGCGCGGAGAGCCGGCGAGCGCGGGATCCCTGCTGCTGGTCGCCTGCGACAACGGCGCCCTGCTGGCGCTGGACGCCGCGACCCGGCGGGAGGCGTGGAAAGCGCGGAGCCAGGCTCCGTTCGGCCCGCTCCTCGTGGCGGACGCGACGCTCTACGTCACCTCGCCGGATCCGTTCCTCTACGCGGTCGACGCCGCGAGCGGCCGCCCGGTCTGGCCCCGGCGCCCGCTGCCCGCGAAGTCGACGGGCCGGCCTCTGCGCGCCGACGGCCTGATCTTCACCGGGGGGATGGACGGCCTGCTGCACCGCACCGACGCCCGGAGCGGAAAGTCGGCGGGATCGTTTCCGAGCGGCGCGGCGATCCGGGGCGGCGCGGCGGCGGCGGGCCCGCTGATCCTCTTCGGCAACGACGACGGGGTCCTGCACGCGCTCGACGCGGGCACGTACGAGGCGCGGTGGACGCTGCGCTGCCAGGGCCCGCTCCGCGGCACGCCGGTCGTCGCCGGCGGGCGCGCCTACCTGGCCTGCGGCGACACGCTGATCGCGGTCACCTTGGATTAGTCCGCTCTAGTCGGCGGGCTTCGCCTTCACCCACCATTCGACCCAGCGGGCGCGGTCGGCGCCGTACGATTCTCCGGCGAGCGCGCTGAGCGCCCGGAGGGCGGCAGTGTGGATCTCGATGTCGGCGTGCCCGATCCACTCGATCAGCGGCCCCCCGGCCCGGACCGCCGCGAGCTTCTGCGCGGCGCGGGCCAGCTCGAGGCGGACCTTCTTTTCCTTTTCAGACGGGATCCGCAAGACGATCGCCCGGGCGGCTTCCTCTCCCCCGACGGCCGCCAGCGCGGCCGCCGCCGCGACCCGGACGTCGGGCCGATCGACGAGCAGATAGGGCGCGAGAAGGGGAGCGACCTCGCTCGTGCCCGCGCTCGCGATCGCCCCGAGCAGGTCGGCCGAGGCCGCCTCGTCGCCGTGTTCCAGGGCCCGGGACAGGCCGGCCACGATGCCCGCGTCCGCGCCGAGCTTGCGGGAGAGCTCGAGGTAGAGGGCGATCGCGGCCTTGCGGAGGTCGCGATGCGCGTCGCCGCAGAGCAGCGGCAGATGCGGCAGGAGCCCGGGTTCGCTCAGCGCGCGCAGGGCCTCCAGGGCGGCCATCCGGACCTCCGGCCTCTCGTCCTTCAGGAGAGGCAGCACGCGCGGGGCGGCCGCGACGTCCCCGGTCGCGCCCAGGATCGCCGCCGCCCGGGCCCGCACGGCGGGCTTGCCGCTCTCGAGCAGGCGGATCAGCACGGGGACGGCGCGCGGCTCCTTCAGCGTCGCGAGCGCGCCGGCGACGTGGTAGAGCGCCTCGGGATCCAGTTTCTCCAGCAGGCTCGCCAGGTACGGGGCGGCCTCGCCTCCGACCTCCACCAGGCGCGGCACGATCGTGGCCTTCTGCTCGACGTCGGCCGCGTCCAGGTCCCGCAGGAGGGGGTCGACCTTCTCGCGCAGGTCGCCCTTCGCCTCGTACAGGTTGTCCAGCGGCTTGTCGGAAACGCGGGGCGTGGGAATCACGTCGGCGGGGGGCTGGGCGGGCGCGGCGGCGAACGGGTCCGGGGCGTCGACCGCCGGCTTGGGCTTCGGCGCCAGCGCGACCTCGTCCGGCTTCTCCTTCACGCCGCGGATCTTGACGTACTCGACCCGCTCGACCAGGTCCGCGCGGACGCCCACTTCCCCGCCCTTGATGCGCAGCACCAGCTCGTCCTTGGTCTGGCGGACGAGCGTGCCGTCGACGAAATTGCCGTTCCGCAGGTGGACCCGGTGGAAGCGGACCTCCACCAACGCCGGATCCTGGAGCAGGGCCGCCAGAACGAACGCGAGCGCCATCGCACCCCCCGGTCTACGATCGTCCGAGAATACCTGGGGTGTGCGCTTGGACGCAATATGTTTCCCGGCGTCAGCGGCGCAGGTTCTTGAGCGTGAGCGTGACGTCGCGCAGCGGGCCCCACCAGGTGTCGCCTTCGCAGGGCTCCAGCAGCGCGTTGGGCCGCGAGAACCAGGTCTCCTCGATGTCCTTCCGCACCCGGCCGATGAGCGACAGCAGCTCCAGGTAGGCGTCGAGCGAGCCGGGCCGCTTCCGGCCGATGGAGTCGAAGGCCGCGAGGATCTCTCCCAGGGCCCGATGCGCGATCTGCGCCTGCAGGATCGCGTCCGCCGCGGAGACCTCGTCGCCCGCGTCCTGGGACATCGCGCGCCCCAGTTTCGGTCCCACCAGCATCGGCATGCGGCGCAGGATCTCCGCCTCGCCCGGGAAGTCCTTCCCGTGCTCGCGCGTGAAGGCCATCGTCGCCCGCGCGATCGCCGCGCCGTCGCGGATCGCCGGCTCCGGAGGAGGAGGAGGCGGCGGCGCGGACTTCATCGCCGTCTCGAGGTCGAGGCCCATCTCCTTGGCCTGCTCCTGGACGAGGCGGATCGCCTGCTCGACGTCCACCGACATCCGCTTCACGATCTCGTCGGGGGACGGCTCGCCCCGGCCGTCGATCTCCCGATGCAGCCGTTCATCGGCTTCGGTCTGATAGAGAAGGCAGCGCGACTTGTCGATCCGGCAGCGCTCGCACCAGCGGTCGCAGTAGTTGTACGGAGGGATGTAGACCTTGGGACGTCGGTACGTCGTCATCTTACTTCTCTTCGGCCAGAAGGGCGTCGATTCTTCGGCCGAGTTCCTCGCCCTCCTCGGGCGTGATCGCGCCGCCGGGGTGGACATAGCGCGTCGCGCCCGTCCGGTCCACCAGGAACGTCAGCGAGGTGAAGCCGTAGCGCTTCCCCGCCTTCCAGCGCTCCAGGACCTTCCAGTCCCGGTCCACCCCCACCGCGCCCGGCATCCCGATCGCCTTCGCCGCGTCCTTCGCGGCGGCGGGCTCGACGTCCCTCGGCGGCTTGGGATGGAAGATCGCGACGACCGGGGCCTTCTTCGCGAGCGCCGCGAGGACCGGCGCGGAGGTTTCGCAGAGAGAGCAGCCCGACGTCCACCAGCGCACGATCGCGACCTTGCCTTTGAGGTCGGGCGCGCCGTCGGCCCAGGCGACGCCCTCGAAATCCTGGAGAAGGAGAACGAGGGCGACCATGCTCCTACTATACCCGGGCCCGTGTTAACGTTGACGCGTCGCCTAAACGTTAACTCAGGATCGCCTTGATGAGCTTGCCGTCGCCGGTCTGGCTGATCTGCTTGTTGCGCCCTTCGTGGAAGTAGGTGAGCTTCGCGTCGTTCAGGCCGAAGAGGTGCAGCAGCGTCATGTGGAGGTCCTTGATCGGGTGGACGGCCTCCGTCGCGACCTGGCCCAGGTCGTCGGTCGCGCCGACCACCGCGCCCGCCTTCGTCCCGCCGCCCGCAAACCACGCCGTCATCGCCTTCGCGTTGTGGTCGCGGCCGATGGTCTCCTGCCCGCCGCGCAGGCCGTTGTCGGCGGAGCGCCCGAACTCGCCGCCCCACGCCACCAGCGTCTCGTCGAGCAGGCCGCGGCGGCGGAGGTCGCGGATCAGCCCCGCCATCGGCTTGTCCACCGCCCGGATGCGCGCGCCGTGGGCCTGCGCGATGTAATCGTGCGAGTCCCAGCCGCCCGCGTAGACCTGTACGAAACGCGTGCCCGCCTCGATCAGGCGGCGCGCGAGCAGGCAGCGGCGCCCGAACGAGTCGGTCGGCTCCTCGCCGATCCCGTACATGCGCAGCGTCTCCGCCGATTCCTTCGAGAGGTCCAGGACGCCCGGCACCTCCATCTGCATCCGGAAGGCGAGCTCGTACGCCGCCGTCCGCGCCGCCGCCTCGTCGTGCCCGGGATGTCGCGCCCGGTCCCCTGCGTTGAGCGCGGCCAGGAGGTCGAGGTTCAGCCGCTGCGCCTCGCGGTCGACGCCCGCCGGCGGCCGGAGGTCGAGGATCGGCGCGCCCTGGGCGCGCAGCGCGGTGCCCTGATAGTGGGCCGGCAGGAAGCCGTTGGACCAGTTGGTGGAGCCGCCCTGCGGGAAGTTGACTTCCGGCAGGACGACGAACGCGGGCAGGTTGCGGTTGGGCGAGCCCAGCCCGTAGGTCACCCAGGCGCCGACGGCCGGGTCGCCGCCGAAGCGGTTGCCCGTGTTCATGTGGTAGCAGGCCGTCGGATGGTCGATCGACTCGGCCTGCAGGCCCCGGTACACGCAGAGCTCGTCGGCGACGCCCGCCAGGCTTTCGAAGAGGACGTTCATCTCGACGCCCGACTTCCCCGCGCGGCGGAACGCGAACGGGCTCTTCACGTAGTAGCGCTTGCCGCTGGCCATCGCGGAGGCGAGCCGGTCCTTCCGCTGGAACTCCTTCATGTGCGCCTTCTCGAGCGCGGGCTTGGGATCGAAGGTGTCGATGTGGCTCGGGCCGCCCTCCATGAAGAGATAGACGCAGGCCTTCGCGCGCGGCGGGGCGTGGCCCGGCCGCGGCGCCAGCGGGTTCGCCTCGTCGGCGATCGCCCGCAGCGCGGCGACGCCCAGCGTCGCCCCGACGCCGGTCAGGACCTGGCGCCGCGAAAGTTCATCGGACATAAAGGAACTCGTTCGAGTTGAAGAGGACCAGGCAGATCTCCGCCAGCGCCCGGGTTTCGGGCCCGACGTCCCACGGCTTCACGTCCGGCACGAAGGCCTTCATGAGGTCAAGGTCCTCGATCCAGCGGACGGTTTCGCCGGTGAACTCCTCGATCATCTCCCGCCGGACCGAGCGGGGCGGATCGGCGCGGACCGGGGCGGCGGCGCGATGCCGCTCCAGCATCCGCGCGTGGTGGTCGAGGCAGCGGGCGAGCTCCTCGCGCGACGGCGGCCGCCCGTAGGCGAGGCGGAACGCGGCGTCGATCCGGCCGGCCGGATCCTTCGATCCGTTCTCGAGGCGGCGGGCCGTCGCGAGCGCGCGGTCGTGGACGAACGCGCCGTTGAAGAGGGCGAAGACCTGGGGCGTCACCGTCGTCTCGTCGCGGCGCTCGCAGGACATCTCGGTGCCGGGCCGGTTGAGCACCTCGAGCATCGGGTCGGCGAGCGTGCGGAGGCGGAACGCGTAGATCGTGCGGCGATGGCGGTCGTCGGGGCGCGGCGAGGGCTGGTACATGGGCGCCGGCCCGCCCATCACGTGGCGCGGCTGGAGGGCGACGTCCCAGTTGATCTCGGGGAAGACGCCGGGCCCGCCCATCTCGGGCCGCAGCTCGCCCGAGACGGCGAGCATCGCGTCGCGGATCTCCTCCGCCGCGAGCCTCCGGATCGGGTAGACCGCGAGCAGGTCGTTGCCGGGATCCCCGGCGTCCGCGGCCCCGTCGCTCCGCCGGTACGCGTCGGACGTCAGGATCAGCCGGTGCAGCGCCTTCAGCGAGCGGCCGTTCTTCACGAACCATCCGGCGAGCCAGTCCAGCAGCTCGGGATGCGTGGGCCGCTTCCCCATCTTCCCCAGGTTGTTGGGCGTCGCCACGATCCCCTTCCCGCCGAAGTGGTGCTGCCACACGCGGTTGACGATCACCCGCGGCGCGAGGGGATTCGCCGGGTCCGCGATCCAGCGCGCGAGGCCGAGGCGGTCCGGCCGCTCGGGCGCGCGGAGCCCGACGGGCGCCGACGGCACGCCCGGCTCGACGCGGTCGCCGGGGGCGTCGAGCGCCCCGCCCTTCAGCACGAAGACGTCCGCGGCTTCGCCCTCGCGGGAGGCCGGCAGCGGATGCTTGGTCTGGTTCGACGTGTAGGTCCGCGGCGGCCCGGCGTAGACGCTGAACGCGAGCGGCTCGGCCCGCAGCAGCTCCCGCTCGAGGTGCTCGCGGCGCTTGGTGCCGACCTTTTCGAGGCTGCGCTTCGCCGCCGGGCCGTCGGGGACGCCCCCGTCCGTCCGGTAGCCCTTCTCCTTCAAGCGCGCCTCCGTCGCGGCCCGCGCCGCCGCCAGGCCGGCCGTGTTCTCCGACGGCAGGAAGGGCGCCTCGCGCTCCGCGAACTGCGTGGGCGCGAACACGGCCTGCAGCCGGTAGTAGTCGCGCGTGGGCAGCGGGTCGAACTTGTGGTCGTGGCAGCGCGCGCAGCGCATCGTGAGCCCCAGGAAGACGGCCGCGACCTGGTGCGTCACGTCGTCGAGGAAGAACTGGCGGGTCTCGGCGGCCACGCTCATGGCCGTGTGCTCCCACGGCCCCATCCGGAGGAAGCCGGCCGCCACGAGCTTCTCCGGATCGGCGGGATCCAGCTCGTCGCCGGCGATCTGGTCGACCGTGAAGCGGTCGAAGGGGACGTCGGCGTTCAGGCTCCGGATCACGTAGTCCCGGTAGCGCCAGGCGTTGGGGCGCTCGAAGTCGTTCGAGAAGCCCGAGCTGTCGGCGTAGCGCGCGACGTCGAGCCAGTGCCGCGCCCACTGCTCGCCGTAGCGCGGGCTCGCCAGCAGGCGGTCGACCGTCGCCTCCCACGCTTCGCCGGCGGCGACCTCCTCCGGCGTCGGCGGCAGGCCGGTCAGGTCGAAGGTGACGCGGCGCAGGAGCGTGGCGCGGTCCGCCGCCGGGGCCGGCGCGAGGTCTTTCGCGCGGAGCGCCGCGCCGAGAAAGGCGTCGACGGGATGGCCGTCGCCGGGGGGCGCGACGTCCTTCACCGGCAGGAACGCCCAGCGGTCGGCGGCCGAGCCGCCGCTCCACCCGGACGAGGGCCAGGGCGCGCCTCCGGCGATCCAAGCGCGGAAGGCTTCGACCTCCTCCGCGGACAGCTTGTCGCGATCCTTGGGGGGCATCTTGAATTCGGGATCGCGGCGGGTGACGGCGACGTAGAGCGGGCTCTTCTCGGGATCGCCCGGGAGGATCGAGGGCTGGCCGGACTCGCCGCCCTTGAGGAGGCCGGCGCGCGAGGTGACGTCGAGCTCCCCCTTGAGCTTGGCCGGATCCTCGCCGTGGCAGCCGGCGCACTTGGCGCGGAGGACGGGCGCGACGCGCTCGGAAAACGCGTCCTGGAGAACCAAAGCGAGGGCGATCGCGATCATCGGCTCTCTACTAAACCGCGGAGCCCGCCGGAGGTGGCGCGAAAGATTCGCGCTCGCCCCCGCGTCCAGTCCTTTGGTAAGGTAACGGAGCATGCGAGCCGCGTTCCTGCTGGTCCTGGCCGGTTGCGCCGCGACGTCCGCCGCTCCCCCGGCCGACGTCCGGCTGGAGGAGCCGCTGCGGGCGTCGAACGCCTACGCCTCCTTCCACTACGTCGCGGAGCTCAAGGACGCGAAGACGACGGTCCGGATCGAGCTGGGCTACCGGGCGCCGGACCGGGGCTTCCTGCGTTACGGGCCGTCGTACGCGATCTACTACGCCGGGGGCGTGGGCCACTACTACTTCAAGCGGGGCTATCTGAAGTTCGACGCGGGCGCCGAGGTCGCGCGCCTGAAGAAGGAGTACGCGGGGATCGACATCGGCGGCGAGCCCGGGCTGTCGTTCGGCCTCTCGCAGTGGGACGCGCTCCTGGTCAGCCGCGGCCTGAAGGCGACCCTCAATCTCCAGCGCGGGCCCCGGCTGGGCTGGCTCGGCGAGATGGGGGGCTGGACGTCCGACGGCCTCGTCCTGCGCAAGGAGCCGATCGAGATCGAGCTGCGCCCGGACGGCTTCATCGAGCGGATGAAGGCGGGGGCCGTCGCCGAGCTCACGCGCAAGGAGCTGCGCGTGAACGAGCCGCTCGACGACGCGCTCTTCGAGCCGCCGCCGCGCGAAGGCCTGCCGGACCTGCCGGCGAACGCCCGCGAGGAGCTCGTCCGCGCGCTGGAGGACGCCTGGCGCCGCTGGGCGATCGAGACGGATCCCTCGAACCGGACGATCGAGGCCCTGGTCACGGCGGACCTCGAGCGCCTCTACGAGCCGTCGAAGATGGTCGCGATCCTGAAGGACACCCTCGACAAGAGCCTCGAGACCTGGCGCTCGGAGAACAAGGACGCGCGGAAGGAGCTGCTCCGGGAGAAGCTCGAGATCGACAAGGGCAAGACGCTGGGCGGCGTGGAGGTCATGGAGAAGGACATCCAGGCGGCCTTCGAGCGCGCCCTCGACCGCTCGTTCCGCGCCATGCCCGTCCCGCCGTCCCGCGCGTTCATGCAGGACGTCGCCCGCCGCTGGAGCGAGGCCATCACGCGCGTCATCCGCCGCCGGATCCGCGAGCCGTTCGAGAAGATCTTCGACGACCGCCTCCGGGAGTAGGACCAGGCACCAGGACCCGGACCAGGGCGCGGAGCCGCCCCCCAACCCCCCCCGGGGGACGTCAGTCCTTTTTCTTTTTGCCCTCGTCGACGCTCCACTTCCCGCCGCCGACGCCGTAGAGCGCGAACGCCATGATGAGATAGGCGAGGAACGGATACTGCTCCGGCCGCAGGAACGCGCGCCACTGGGGCCCTTCGACGATCCGGTAGATGATCAGCACGCAGAGCGCGAACGCGGCCCAGCGCGTCATGAAGCCGATCAGGCAGAACAGCCCGCCGAGGATTTCGACCACGGCGATGATCACGGACTGGGTGGACGGCGAGCCGTAGAGGCCCGTCAGGCTGAAGGCGCCGCGGACGATGAAGATGGCCGCCAGGCCGAGCCGCAGCGCGACCGGCACGTAATCCTTGAAGCCCCCGCCGATCCGATCGATCATCGCGTTCTCTCCTCTGTCACGTATGGAGCCCCCCGACGTCCAGTACCTGAGGATACCCCATGGGATTGAAGGACGCGCTGCTCTACGCGCTCTCGCTGCCGGAACGGCTGCTGCGCTCGACCTCCGCCGCCGTGGGCGGGGTGTCCAAGATCATGACCGACACCCTCCTGCCCAAGTCGGTGCGGGGCCTGACGTTCTACCAGTACTTCGTCGGCAACACGCAGCGCCTGCTGATCGAATCGCTCGGCGAGGTGAAGACCGGCGCCGGCGACGGGAAGCTGCCCGCCGACTACCTCGCGCGGAAGATCGTCGGCAACGTGGCCGACGCGGCCGGGATCTTCGCCTTCCACTTCTCGCCCGTCTGGTTCTTCGCCCTGCTCGGGGACGCCTCGAACGGCACGAAGGGCTATCTCGCGCGGATCGTCGCCGAGCTCGAGAAGGACGGCGCCGTCGCGCCGGGGACGAAGATCGAGTCCATCGACCGCCTCCTGGAAGCGCTGACGGCCGCGAGCGTGAAATCCGCGGCGCCGATCGACGCGCCTCCCCTGTCGAAGGAGGAGCTCGCGAAACTTTCCGGCGAGATCGGCGGCGCGTACGCGGAGCTCTACCGCTCCGCGAAAGGCACGCTGCCCTCGCCCGAGGCGCTCTGGGAGGGCTTCGTGGACCTGGCGCGGCGCGAGAAGCTCCCGCTGATGAAGCTGTCCGGCGCGATGGCCCTCGCCGCCACCAAGGCCACCGCCCAGGCCAGCGGCGGCGTCTTCTACGAGAAGGTCCTCGTCTCCTACGCCGAGTCGCTCGCCGAAGTCCGCGCCAAGGGCTTCGCCCCGTTCTTCGCGGAAGCGTCCAAGCCCTACATCGAAGCGGTCACGGGGGCGTTCTCGCTCTCGAAGACGTCCTTCACGGAGCGGCTGCTGGGACGGGCCCCTTCACTAGGCTCCACCCCAGCGTCGCCAGGATGATCGCGAGCGCGAGCAGGAGGACCCGGAACTCCCTGCCCCACGAGGACCCGCGGAACTCCTTGGACGTCGCCCAGGGAACCCCCGCCATCAGGAACAGGATCGAGAAGAAGACGAAGGCGATCCAGAGCGCGATCCTCATGGCACGCGCTTGAGGCCCTCGCCCCGGTTGCCCTCGACCTGGTTGTCCGTGATGACGTTCGACTCCCCGCCTTCCTCCAGGATCCCGTGCGACTGGGTCTCGCCGGAGCAGACGTTGCCCGCGATCCGCAGCTCGGACGCCTTGCGGATCGAAATCCCCGCCCAGCCGCCCGGCTTCGACGCCGAATTGCCGCGGCAGATGTTGTCGAGCACCCGATGCCCCTTCGACACCTGGATCTCGATCCCCGCCTGCCCGTTCGCCTCGCAGACGTTCCGCGAGACCACGTTGTCGGCGTCGCGCGTCTTCGCGTCCTTCCCGCCTCCCAGGCCGCCGATGCCGTGGCGGCCGTTGCCGGTCAGGAGGTTGCCGTCGACGACCGACCGCGTGACCGCCTGGCAGAAGTACAGGCCGTCGAAAAGGTTGCCGCTCGCCCGGTTGTTCAGGAAACGCGCCTGGGTGATCCCGGAGCCGGGATGGAAGCCGTGCCCCCGCGCGCGCTCCACCGTGCAGCCGCTCACGATCACGTCGCTTCCGCCCTGCGCGCTGATGCCGTCGCAGGGCCACTCCCGCACGACGCAGTCGCGCACCCGCACGTTGGTCGAGAGCAGGATCGCGACGGCCGCCGCCTGGAACTCGGAGTACGGGGCGGGCTGCTTCGCGAGATTGCCGTCGATGTGGAGGGCGTCGAGCAGGACGTCCTTCGCCCGCTCCACGCGGATGGCGGGGAAAAAGTTGAGCACCGTGGTCGACTCCGCCGGGAACGAGTCGTCGAGCGCCTGGTCCAGCTCCAGCGTCGTTCCGCGGATCGCCTTGATCTTCGGGTGCTGCCAGTCGAAGCCCCAGGCGTCCATGTCCGTCGGCGCGTAGCCGTCGTTCAGCCGCGCCAGCGCGATCTCCATGCCGGGCTCGAAGCCGGCGACGTCCTTCACGACCACGCTCGCGTCGCCGGCCTTGGCGGCCTTCGTCAGGGGCGTCGCCGCGCCGTCGCACTTGACCAGGAGCGAGCCCGCGCCGGAGCCCCGGAGGGTCACGCCGGAGGGCACGCGGATCGAGGCCTTGAGGACGTGGCGGCCGGGAGGGACCGCGACCACGCCGCCCTTGCCGCCCAGGGCGTCGATGGCCTCCTGGAGGCCGTGCTGGGCCAGCGCCAGGAGCAGGATCGCGTGCATCCGGGCTATTCTAATCCTTTTCAGGACGCGCCGCCGGAATGTATGCTCGGACCCATGGCCAACAAAGAGCCCGAGCGCATCACGCTCCAGCACATCCTGATCTCCTTCGCGGGGACGCAGACCGAAGCGACCCGCTCGAAGGCCGAGGCGGAGAAGCTGGCGAAAGAGGTCGTCGAGCGCGTAAAGAAGGGCGAAGACTTCACGGCGATCATGAAGACTTTGTCCGACGACCCGGGCGGCGGGGTCTACAGCCTCGCGAACCGGGGCATCCGCCAGCAGGCGCGCGACGAGTATCCGCGCGAAGGCATGGTGCCGGCGTTCGGGGACGTGGGCTTCGCGCTGGAGGTCGGGGCCGTCGGCCTGGCTCCCTTCGATCCCGCCGCCAGCCCGTTCGGCTGGCACATCATCAAGCGCCTCAAGTAGCCCGTGCCGTGCGTACTACATCTGCCTATTTGAAGGACTATCCATGATCCTCGCTCTGGCCCTGCTCGCGTCGCTTCAGGAACCCAAGACCGTCGTGCCCGTGCCCAAGGACGAAAAGCGCCATGAGGGCTTCGTCGAGATCGCGAAGAAGGGGGGCGTCGACTTCCTTCTGCTCGGCGACTCGATCACCGACGGCTGGCGCGGCGGCGGCGGCAAGAAGGCGTACGCCGAGAATTTCGGCGAGCTCAAGCCGGCCAACTTCGGCATCGGCGGGGACCGCACCCAGCACGTCCTCTGGCGCCTGAAGAACGGCGAGCTCGAGGGCATCACCCCCAAGGTCTGCATGCTCATGATCGGCACCAACAACGGCGGCGATTCGGCGGAGGACGTCGCCGCCGGCATCACCGCGATCGTGAAGGAGATCCACGGGAAGTCGCCGAAGACGAAGGTCCTGCTCCTGGGCATCTTCCCGCGCGGCGAGAAGCCCAACGCGGGCCGCGAGAAGAACGACAAGGTCAACGCGATGGTCGCCAAGCTCGACGACGGCGGCAAGACCGTGAAGTACCTGGACATCGGCGCGAAGTTCCTGAGCGAGGACAAGACGATCAGCAAGGAGGTCATGCCCGACTTCCTCCACCTCTCGGAGAAGGGCTACCAGATCTGGGCGGCGGCGGTGCTCCCGACGGTCAAGGAGCTGCTCGCCGCGAACTAGCGTTCCAGCTCTTTGAGGAGCTCCAGCGCGCTCGCGCGGTGGGGCCAGTCAGCGGGCGCGAGCTCAAGGGCCCGGCGGACGTCGCGCCCCCCTTCCTTGCTCCGATTCAGAGCCCGCAATGAATAGCCGCGATTGACGAGCAGGTCCGGGTGGTCCGCTTGAACCCGGAGAGCCCGGTCATAGAAGGACAGCGCGTCCTCGTGCTGACCTCTCGCGGCCGCGATGCTGCCCAGACCCCAGAGGCCGTTGACGTCCTCCTTCCTGTTCACCAGGGCCACGAAATCCTCGCGAGCTCCGTCCAGATCCCCTCGGGCCTGCCGCGATGAACCCCGCGCAAGTCTGATCCACTCGTCATCCAGGCCCGTGCCGAGAGCCCGCGTCAGCAGGGTTTCCGCTCCCGCGAAGTCTCCGCGGGCCCGAGCCGCCTCGACCTCCTGAGACAGCGCCGTCGCGCGGCGGTAGAGAGGGTCGAACCGTCCGAAGACAGCCGCCACCGTCACGCCCAGCCATAGGAGCGCGACCAGGCTCCACGCGGCTTTCCGGGCCGGCGCCGGAGGACCCGCGGACGGCAGGAGCAGCTTTCCGAAAAGAAGCCCGAAGACCAGGCCTCCGGCATGGGCCCAGTTGTCGAAGGGGGCGACGAGCCCGACGACGAACCAGACTCCCATCGACCACAGCATGCGGCGGACACGGCGGTTCGCCTGCCACTTCCGACGCTGACGCCAGAGAAGAAGGAGCAGGATGCCGTTGATCCCGAAGAGCGCGCCGGAGGAGCCCGCCGCGACGACGTGGTGGCCGAGCACGCTGACCGCGCTGGCCGCGACACCGCAGGCCAGGTACACGGCCAGAAAGCGCCAGGGCCCCAGGGCCTTCTCCACGGGAGAACACAGGACGATGCCGCCCCACGTGTTCCAGATCAGATGGCCCGCGCCGATGTGCAGGAACACCGAGGTCAGGAGGCGCCAGACTTCGCCGGAGTGGACCGCGTAGCGTTCCACCGCGCCGCGGCGCATCAGCTGCTCGACGCTCGGATTCGACAGGAGCTCGCGAAACGCGATCATGATCGCGATGTTCACGGCCGCGAGCGCCCACGTGACGGGGGCCCCGCGGATGGAGCGCGAAAGCGAAAACGGCTCGGTCTCGGACGCCTTGTCCTGATAGAGATCCCGATGCGGATCCTCTTCGGGGGCGAGACGCGCGGCTTCCGCGAAGTCGGCGTGGGCCTTTCCGGACTCGCTGAGCGCCAATCGGGTCAGGCCGCGATAGTAGAAGCCGGCCGCGTCCTTCGGCTCGGCTTTCGCGGCCTCGCGGTAATCCTCCATCGCCTCGGCGGGGCTGATGTGAGCGCGCGAGTAGGCGAGATAGTACAGCGTCTTGGGATCCCCGGGCTTGGCCGGAGCGGCCGCCAGGAAGTCCGCGCGGGCTCCCGGGTAGTCATGAAGGATCGATCGAAGCCGGCCGCGTTCCAAGAGGTGGTCCGGGTTCCCCGGATCCAGCGCGACCAGCGCGCCATAGTCTTCGAGGGCACCCTTGTAGTCCCGATCGAGGTCCCGCCGGCGGGCCCGCGCCAGGAGCTCCTCGCGAGTCGGCGAATCGGGCATAGGGTTCAGGAAGGAGTGTACCTCCCTCCCCCGCGATATGCTGGGGACATGACCTTGGCGCGCCCGTTCCTCACGGCCCGCTGGCGGCACCTGGCCATGCTCAACTGGCCGGTGGCGCCGGAGGTCGTCGCGCCCCTCGTCCCCCGCGGGACGGAGCTCGACTTCTTCCAGGGCCGGACGTACGTGAGCGTCGTGGGATTCATGTTCCTCGACACCCGCGTGCGCGGCTGGGCGATCCCTTTCCACCGGAACTTCGAGGAGGTCAACCTGCGCTTCTACGTGAAACGCGGCGACCGCCGCGGGGTGGTCTTCATCAAGGAGCTCGTGCCGCGCGCGGCGATCGCGTGGGTCGCGCGGACCATCTACGGCGAGCCCTACGAGGCGGTGCCGATGAGCCACCAGGATCCGCCGGAGGTCCGCTACGCCTGGCGGTATCGCGGACAGGAGATGTCGATCAGCCTCACGCCCGACGGCCCCTTCGCGGACCTGGAGGCCGGGAGCGAGGCGGAGTTCATCGCCGAACACTATTGGGGCTACTCGGCGTCCCGCGAGTACCGCGTGGAGCATCCGCGCTGGCGGGTCGCGACGGCCGCGCGCGCGGCGTTCACGGGCGACCCGGAGCCGCTCTACGGGAAGCGCTTCGCCGATGTCCTCTCGGGCCCGCCCGCGTCGGCTTTCCTGGCCGAGGGGTCCGAGGTCATGGTCATGGAAGGCGAAGTGTTAACGATCCAATCGGGTTCAAACGCTAACACTTGAAGTGTTAACGTTTGAACCCGATTGGAACGTTATCACTTGTTGAGCAGCTTCCGGAGCGCGGCGAGGCCTTCGTCGTAGACGCGCAGCACGGCCTCCCGCTCGCCCTCGCCGAACGTGCCCGTGCGGCTCACCGTCTCCCGGCTCCGCGCGAGCTCCTCGATCAGGCCCAGCACGGCGGACTGCTTCACCAGCGCCATGCCGTCGATCTTCGCGTAGATCGGGCTCGTGTGGCCGAAGAGCGGCTCGCCGTACTCGTTGAGCGGCACGGGGTCCTGGAATTCGGGATCGTCCTTCACCGGCGGCGGCGGCGTCCGCAGGGCGAGCCAGCCGGGCTCGGAGAGGTCGATTTCGACGTCCAGCTTCGCCTCGAATTCCCCGGCGCGCGGGCGGCTGTCGGCCGTCGCGACGACCTCCCCGTTCCGGATCAGCTCGATCCGCCGGAAGTCGACGCGTCCGACCGCCCGCCCGAGGCAGGTGACTTTGCCGGGCTTGTCGAGGCGGAGGGTGTCGCCGATCTCCCGGCCGCCGGCCTTGAAGTCGAGGAAGGGGCCGTTGGTGATGAACGACTTCCCCGCCGCGAGCTCGCGGAGGAAGTCCTTCACGGTGAACGGCGCCGGGAGCCGGACGTAGACGCGGGAGAAGTCGTAGATGAACCAGTCGGTGCCGGTCGAAAAGGGCACGCGCATCGCGGCGTTGAGGTAGCGGTAGAAGGTGTGGCGGTAGCTGCCGTGGACGCCGCCGTCGAAGATGTTCATGGCGTCGAGCCGGCCGCGGGCCCAGGCGGCGATCTTCTCGTGGCCGAAGTCGTTGTGGCACCAGAGGATCGTCGCGCCGTCCTTCTTCGCCTCGTCGATGCCGCGGCTCAGCGGAGTGCCGTCGGTGCCCTGCTTGGTGATGCCGAAGCCGACGCTGACCGGCCGGATCAGTTTCTGGATGTCGAGGAACATCACGTGCCCGTAGCCCTCGCCGAAGGGCGTGAAGTTGTGCCGGTGCTCCTCGCCGTTGCCGAAGACGACCCCCGTCTTCGAGAGGCCGCGGAGGTCGTCGGCGGTGTACCCGTTCGACACGTACGCGCGGTCGTCGTCGGCGCGCTCGAGGTGGGAGAGGAAGACGGCCTCGAGGGCGTCGGCCCGCGGCACCTCGCGCAGATAGCGGTCGGCCTCCTCGCGCGTGACTTTCTGGAGGTGGAGGTGGGTGTTGCCGGCGCGCCAGCCGGCGGCGCCGGCGTCGTGGAAGCGGATGAGGCCGATTTTCAGATAGGCTTCGGCGCGGCCGGTGGTGTCGGCCTCCACCCGGGTGATCCGCGTCTCGAGGCCGCGGAAGGCTTCGACGGCCAGCTTCCCGCGGGGCACGCGGACGGTCGCGCGCTCCGGCAGGACGCTCCAGCGGGTGATCGCCTTGTCCTTCGCGACGCCCAGCCCGCGCGCCTGGAGCTCCGGGAGGGGGCGGCCGTCGATCGAGACGACGCCCCACAGCGGCTCGCCCGTTTTGGCGTCGACGAGCTCCAGCGTGAGCGCGCAGTCGTCGGCCGGGCCGAACGAGAGCCCCGCCGCGCCGATGAGGAGGGCCGCGATGAAGGTTCGCATGTCTTGTCTCATGAGTACCAAAGCCGCCGCCAGGGATAACGTGAAAAGAAAGCGACGGTCTAGAGTCCGAGGGAAGTGTTAACGTCGGAATCAGATTGGAACGTTAACACTTCAATCGACGGGGGCCTTGGGGGCGGAGAAGCCGCCGGGGTCGCTGATCTCGAGCATGCGCTCGATGGCGCGGCGGGCCTTCTTGGCGACGGCCTCCGGGACCACGACCTTGTACTCCAGGTCCTCGAGCGACCAGAGGAGCTTCTCCAGCGTGTTCAGCTTCATGAACTCGCAGCTCGCCTCGGCCGTCGCGGGATGGAAGACCTTGCCGGGGTTCTCCTTCTCCAGGCGGTGCAGGATCCCCACCTCGGTCCCGATGATGAACTCCTTGTCGGGCGAGCTCGCGCAGTGCTTGAGGATGCCCTCGGTGGAGGCGACCTTGTCCGCGAGGCTCATGCAGGAGGTCGAGCAGCCGCACTCCGGATGCATGATGAACTTGGCCTGGGGCCTCGACGCCTTGAGCGCCTTGATGTCGTCGGTCTTGATCTTGTTGTGCACGTGGCAGTAGCCGGGCCAGATGTGCATGTTCTTCCGGCCGGTCTTCTCGCGGACCCACGCGCCCAGGAACTGGTCGGGCGCGAAGAGGACCTCGCGGTCGGCGGGGATCGATTCGACGACCTTCAGCGCGTTCGTCGAGGTGCAGATGATGTCCGTCTCCGCCTTCACCTCGGCGGTGCAGTTGATGTAGGTCACGACCACGGCGCCGGGATGCTCCGCCTTCCAGCGGCGCAGCGACTCCCCGCTGATCATCGAGGCGAGCGAGCAGCCCGCTTCCTTGTCCGGGATCAGTACGAGCTTGTCCGGGTTCATGATGGCCGCCGTCTCGGCCATGAAGTGCACGCCGCAGAAGACGATCACCTTCGCGTCCGTCTTCGCCGCCGCCTGGGTGAGGCCCAGGGAGTCGCCGGTGAAGTCGGCCAGGTCCTGCAGGTCCCCGACCTGGTAGTTGTGGGCGAGGATCACCGCCTGCCGCTCCTTCTTGAGGCGGAGGATGTCGGCGACGATCGACGCCTTCTCGGTGGTGCTCGTCATCTACTTTATATACGCCGCAGATAGTGTAGTTGTTACACTAATCAGAGCATTCGGCCCACTTGCCGTCGCCTTCCCAGACGCGGACGGTGAGCTTCTGCGGCAGCCGCTGCTTGAGGCGCGTCAGGATCTCCAGGCAGATGTTCTCGCAGGACGGCATCGGCAGCAGCAGGTTCAGGTTCGTGTGGTCGAAGGTTTTGAGGATGTCGCGCATCGCCCCCTTCAGGTCCGAGAAGTCCAGCACCATCCCGTTCACCAGCGGGCCTTCGGCGACGACCTCCAGCTTGTAGGTGTGCCCGTGCGGCACGCCGCACTTGGGATGGCCGGGCAGCAGATGCATGCTGTCGAAGTGGTCGATCACGCAGACTTTCATGGCCTTCGACGTCCCCGGCGTCGACACGGGCGCCGGCGTGGCGCACTTGGCGGGCTCGATCATGGCGTTCCTTTCGTGGCCGGGTCATCGATCCCGGCCTTCGCGAACGATTCTAGACGTCCCCGGCAGGCGGCGCAACGGCGGCAAGGGCGCGCGCCGTCCCGGTAGCAACTCCAGGTCAGGTGGAGGGGGACCGCGCGGCAGCGCTGGACGACCTCCGCGTCCGTGAACCCCGCCAGCGGGAGCAGAATGGCCGGACCCGCGTTCAGCATCTCGAGGCGATGGAAGAAGTCGAGCCGCGCGTCGGGGAACACCCGCGCGTCCGAGCGGTTGTGGCCGGCGACGACCGCCTCCGCCCCGATCTCCTCGGCGATGGAGACGGCGATCGCGTGATAGACCAGGTTGCGCGCGGGCACGTAGCCCGACGTCCTCGGCTTGAGAAAGCGGAGCGGGACGCGCAGGTGCGGCACCTTCGCCCAGCGCACCAGCGCCGCGCACGCGCGCACCTCGCCGCGCGGCCGGCCGTGGATGTCGAACGACAGCGCCGTCACCCGGAAGCGCTCGCGCGCCCAGGCGAGGACCGCCGCCGAATCGATCCCGCCGGAGAGCAGAACGACGGCCTTTTTCACGGTAGCCCGAGGACAAATCCTCCCGGGAACTTTGTCCTCCGGCGGAGGACAAAGTTCCCGGGAAGATTTGTCCGCCCCCGCTTCATGCCAGCGTCTCCCCGCCGTCGAGGACCAGCGTCTGTCCCGTCGTGAAGGTGTTCTTCGCGAGGAAGACGACGGCCTCGGCCGCTTCTTCCGGACGTCCGAAGCGCCCCACCGGGATCGCCGCGGCGTACGTCTTCTTTTGCGCCGGCGAGAGCCAGTCCGCCCAGCCCGTCTCGATCGAGCCGAAGGCGACGCAGTTCACCCGGATCTTCGGGGCGAGCTTCACCGCCAGCATCTTCGTCAGCGCGAGCACCCCGCCCTTCGCGGCCGCGTAGACCAGGCCGTCGGAATCCCCCACCAGCGCGGGAATGGACGTGACCGTGACGATCGCCCCGCCGCGCGACATCCGCTTCGCCGCCGCCCGCGCGCAGGCGAACGTGCCCCAGAGGTCCGTCTTCGCCGCGAGGTCCCAGAGCTCCGCGGTGATCGCGTCGGGCGCGAGGTTCCAGAGCCGCGGGTCGGCCACGCCCGCGCAGGCCACCAGGACGTCGAGCCCCCCCAGCGCCTTCGCGGCCTGGGCGACGATCCGATCCCCGTCGACCGCCACGTCGCCCCGGATGCCCGCGCTCCGGCTCGACACGGCCACCTTCGCGCCCTCGGCCTCGAAGGCCCGCGCCACCGCCGCGCCGATCCCGCGCGTGCCCCCGGTCACGAGAACCTTCACGGCGACCTCACCGCGCCGCCGTCGACGCCCACCACCGCCCCGTTCAGAAAGCCGCAGTGCGCGGCGAAGAGCACGGCGTCGGCGACCTCCTCCGGCTTCCCCGTCCGCTTCAGCAGGGTGCGCGAGGCGGCCTGGCGGATGTCGGCCTTCGACCAGTCCCCCGTGACCACCGGCCCCGGACAGACCACGTTGGCCCGGAGCTCCGGCGCGAGGTACTTCGTGTAGTTGATCAGGGCGGCCTTCGCGGCGCAGTAATCGGGGCCCATCCGGAAGGGCCGACGTCCCACGTCGCTCGCGATATTGACGATCGTGCCCCCGGACTTCTTGAGCAGCGGCAGCGCCGCGCGCGTCATCTCGACGGCGCTGAGCAGGTTCAACTCCAGGGAGCTCTTCCAGGCGGAGGCCGTCGGGGCCTTCTCGTGGTGCTCCATCCCGCCGGCGTTGTTCACCAGGACGTCGAGGCGGTCGACGGCCCGGAGGATCCTCGCGGCGTCCTTGCGGACGTCGCCGGGCACGCAGATGATCTCCCCGATCTCGCGCGCGGCCCGGATCAGCGACTTCGCGTCGCGCCCGCAGATGAAGACCCGCGCGCCGGCGTGGTGGAACGCGTAGGCGATCGCCTTCCCGATCCCGCGGGAGCCGCCCGTGACGAGCACGCTCTTGCCTTCGAAGCGCCGGTCCATCGGCTGAGCATTGTAAGAAGTACGAAAGTCACCCGGTAGCTTTCGCACGTTTCATTGTCGAGAAAATAGACAGGCGGCCGTTCGAAAGCTACCAGGTGACTTTCGAACGGTTCTGCCTCACAAGATCGTTCGGAAGCCGTCCAACAAGGACGCGCGCCGTTCGTTTCCTGGACCTGGACCTGGCGCCTGGACCTATCATGGGGGCCTGAAGGGGAGGATCGCATGCTCGTCGCCGCTCTGCTCGCGCTGCTGTCTCAGGACAAACCGGCCGAAGAAATCCACGCCGTGAAGAAGGGCGCGCTCACGCCCGTGTTCGAGCTCGACGCCACCTACGAGGCCGCCGAGGCCTTCGAGCTCCGCCTCCGCTTCGAGTCCGGGGCCGTCGAGGCCCCCCTCCTCGAGGTCGCGCCCCACGGGGCGGGCGTGAAGAAGGGCGACGTCCTTCTCTCCCTCGACCGCGGCCCGCTCGGGAAACAGATCGCCGCCGCCGAGAACGAGCTCCGCGGCGGCAGAGCGGCCCTCGCGAAGGCCCGCGCGGACCGCGAGCTCGGCGCGAAAGCCGACGCCCTCGCCCTCGCGCAGGCCGAGCAAGGCGTGCGGGACCGGGAGACCGAGCTCAAGGACTTCGACGAGGTCGAAGGCAAACACCTCCTCCTCAACGCCGAGCTCGCCGCGAAGTCGATGGAGGACATGGTCGCCGACCAGGTGGAGGAGCTCGCGCAGCTCGAGAAGATGTACAAGAGCGAGGAGCTCACCAACGCCACCGCCGAGATCGTCGTCCGCCGCGCCCGCCGCTCCCTCGAGCGCTCGAGGGTCTACGCCCGCATGGCCAAGGAGAGCTCCGACACGATCATCAAGATCCGACATCCCCAGCAGCGCCGCCAGCACGCGGACAACCTCGACAACTCCCGCTCCGCCCTCGCCCAGCTCAAGGCCGCCCAGGCCCTCTCCGCCACGCAGCGGGACGTCGAGCTCGCCAAGGCCGAAGCGACCGCCCGCCAGCAGGAGGAGCAGCTCGGGAAGCTGAAGAAGGACGTCGACGCCCTCACGGTCGTCGCGCCCTTCGACGGCCGCGTCTTCTGGGGCCAGTTCCAGAACGGCCAGTGGCCGCCCCTCGAGCAGTCGGGCCAGGCCCTGCACGTCGGCGACAAGCCCCAGGCCGGCGCCGTCCTCCTCACGCTCTGCGGGGCGTCGCTGCGCGTCCGCGCCGACCTCCCCGAAGCCGACTACTTCGGCGTCGAGCCCGGCTCCGCGGCGAAGGTCTCCCCCGTCGCGCTCCCCGAGCGGAGCGCCGCGGGCCGCCTCGGCGCGAAGTCGGTCGCCGCCCTGCCCCGCGCGTCCGGCGCGGCCTTCGACGCCCGCATCGACCTGGACGCGCCGCCCACCGACCTCCTCCACGGCATGAAGGCCAAGGCCAAGCTCCTCGGCCGGGAGCTGAAGGACGTCGTGCTCGTCCCCGTCGCCGCCGTCAAGAAAGAAGGCGACAAGTCGACGGTCAAGGTGGTGAAGGACGGCAAGCCGGCCGATCGCGAGGTCAAGACGGGCTTCAGCGACGGCAAGATGATCCACGTCCGCGAAGGCCTCTCCGAAGGCGAGACGGTGTCGGTCACGAAGGGATGAGAGCGCTGCTCGGACAATTCTTCCCGGGATGTTTGTCCTCGCCGAGGACAAACATCCCGGGAGTCTTTATTCTCATGGCGGCCTGCGCCGCCCAGGACGTCGTCCGCGAGCGCCCGCTCGAACAAGCCATCGAGGACGGCCGCGCGTTCCTCGTCCGGAGCCAGAACCCCGACGGGTCCTGGGGCTCGGGGCGAGGGTCGTCGGGCTTCGACGTGATGGCCGACGTCCCCGGCTCGCACGACGCGTTCCGCGTGGGCGCGACGGCGCTGGCGGTGATGGCCCTGCGCGAGCTCGGCGAGCGCGAGGCGTCGAAGAAGGGGCTCGATTATCTCGTCGCCTACGACGGCCTGCGCCGCGCCAACCGGATGGAGCTCTACAACGTCTGGGGCCACACCTACGCGCTGCAGGTCCTGGCCCGCGTGTACCGCGAGGAGAAGAGCCCCGACGTCCGCCGCGCCGCCGAGCGGCATCTCGAGCGGCTGCAAATGTACGAGACGTTCACGGGCGGCTGGAACTACTACGACTTCGTCTACGGGACGCGGACGCCGTCGATGGAACCCACCAGCTTCGGCACGGCGGCCGGCCTGATCGCGCTGTACGAGGCGAGGGAGGCGGGGATTTCCGTACCGGAGCCGCTGATCAAGCGGGCGCTCGCGCGGCTGAAGGAGTGCCGGCAGCCGGACGGGAGCTTCCTCTACGGCAGCGACATGCGCCATTTCCCCCAGCACCTGGCGAACCGTGGAAAGGGGAGTTTGGGGCGGACGCAGTCGGGCCACGACGCGCTGGCGCTCTGGGGGTCGAAGGAGGTCGGTGAAAAAGAGCTGCGTGCGGGCCTGGACGGCTTTTTCCGCGACCACAAGTTCATCGAGATGGGCCGCAAGCGGCAGTATCCCCACGAAGCGTGGTACTTCACGTCGGGCTACTACTATTACTTCGGGCACTTCCACGCGGCGCGGCTGATCGAGCGCTTGGGCGACGCCTCCTACAAAGCGAAACTCGCGGCCTGCGTGCTGCCGTATCAGGAAGCGGACGGCTCCTGGTGGGATTACCGCATGTGGGACTATCATGGGCCGTACGGGACGGCCCTGGCGCTGATGACTTTGACGAGGACACGATGATCATCGCCCTGCTGCTCGCGGCGCAAGCCGAGCTCGACCTCTTCCCCGCCAAGGACCTGAAGGGCTGGACGCGGGTGCCGATCAAGCCGCTCGCCGACAAGAAGGTCTGGTCGGTCAGCGAGGACGGCAAGACGCTGGTCGTCGACGGCGTGGGCGCCGTGGAGATGCTGCTCTTCGACCAGGAGTTCGGCGACGGCACGTTCCACGTCGAGTGGCGCTGGCGCGAGCACACGGACCCGAAGGGCGTCTACAACGGCGGGATCTACGTGCGCACGGCGGCCGACGGCAAGACCTGGGTCCAGGCGCAAGTGGCCCGCGCCGACAAGGCTCCCGTCGTGGGCGACCTCATGGGCATGATTCCCGGCAGCGACAAGCGGCAGGACCATTTCCAGAGGGCGTCGGCGAGCCCGGAGAAGCCGCTCGGCGAGTGGAACGCCTACGACATCGATTGCAAGGGCTCCACGATCAAGCTCTCCGTGAACGGCACGCCGACCGCCACGTGGGAGAACTGCCCCCTTCTCAAAGGCCGCGTCGGCATCCAGGCCGAGTTCGCCGTGATCGAGGTCCGGGCCGTCCGCTTCAAACCCCACTAACAGGTCCGGGAAACAGGTCCAGGTCCAGGATCGTGACGGGGACGCGGCGCTCCCCGCTAAGCCGGGGTATGCTAAGGCGTGACGATCGCGCTGTTGACGCTCGCGCTTCTCCAGCAGAACGACATCGTGGAGAAGAAGGCGGCCAACGGGCTGAGCACCTGCGTCCGGGTCCCCCGCGGCTACAACCCCAAGGCCGGCGCGCCGGCGATCGTCTGGCTCCACGGCTCCAACATGAACTCGATCGACTACCTCCAGACGTTCGTGGGCATGAAGTGGTTTCCCGACTGGATCCTCATCGGCATCGACGGCGAAAAAGGGACGAAGCAAAGCGGCCACAACTACACGTTCGACAGCGCCAAGCTCATCGTCGAAGCCTACGACGAGCTCGCCAAGACGCTCAAGATCACGAAGGCCTTCATCGGCGGGCACTCGCAGGGCGGCTTCGTCACCTACTCCGTCATCATGGAGCATCCGGAAAAGTTCGCCGGAGCGGTCCCCGTCGCGGGCGGCCTCTGGACCCAGTGCGAGCCCGAAGGCTTCAAGCCCGAGATTCAGGAGCGCCAGAAGAGGACCGCCCTCGCGATCGTGCACGGACGCGCCGACCCGGTCGTCGAGTTCAGCCTCGCGGAAAGCGCGCACTTCTCGTTCACGGACGCGGGCTTCCCCATGACGCGCCTCTTCGACCCCGAGCAGGGAGACCACCGTTTCGCGCTGCTGCCGGTGAAAGACGCCCTCGAGTGGTGCGACGCGATGACGCAGACGGAGCCGAAGAAGCTCGCGTTCGTGGCCGACCTCCTGCTGAAGCAGAAGCGCTATCGCGACGCGAGCTCGGCGGGCCAACGCGCGAAGGCCGCCTCCGCGCTCAAGGCCGTCGAGGCCGCCGCGACCGCCGCCGCGAAGCCCCTGGCCGCGAAGATGGCCAAGGCGAAGGACGACGCCTGGGTGAAGGAGTTCTGGGCGTTCCGGCAGGACTTCCAGTTCACCGACGCCGCCAAGCCGCTGATGGAGGCCTACGCCAAGCTCCGCGCGGAGCACGCCAAGCCCGCGGAAGAGCTGTTCTGGAAGGCGCGGGCCGACTTCCAGCGCGACAACGCCGCCGCGGCCTACAAGAGCTACGAGGAGATCGTCGCCAAGTACTACGCGTCGAAGTGGTACTACTACGCCAAGTCCGGCCTGAGCGCGCGGAAGTAGCATGCGGACCCGAACGCTGCTCGTCCTCGCGGCGCTGGGAGCGTCCGGCTGCGGGCGCGCCGATGAAGGCGGCCCCCCCGTGGAGCAGCGCTTCTTCGGATTCAAGCCCGGATCCAAATGGACCTACGACTTTCAATCCAGCCTCGGCCGGCGCGTCGCCGTCTTCACGCTCGCGAAGCAGAAGCCGGGCCGGACGTACTGGGAGTACGACCTCTTCAACCCGCCGGATCCCGGCGCGACCGCCTCCCTTGACGAGATCTGGTACCTGGACGGCGGGCACGTCGCCTGGAGCATCGGCGACGACGAGTTCGAAACGATCAAGCCCATGTGGTTCGTCTACAAGCTCGGGAGCAAGAAGGGGGACAGCTGGCCCGGGCCGGGCGGCAGAGGCAACGCCGTTCACCTGGGCTTCGAGGACGTCGTCGTTCCCGCGGGCCGCTACGCCGATGTCCTTCACATCCGCCTGACCGATGAGGACGCGAAAACCCACGATTTCTATTTCGCGCCGTCCGCGGGGATGGTGAAGTGGTCGACGACCGGCGCCGGCACCCAGGCGAACCTGGAGCTCGCGCGCTTCGAATAGCTCAAGCCTCGGTCGCGGCCCGCCGGACCACGGTCTCGCGCTCGTCGCGGAAGAAGGATTCGTAGTCGGCGACGTCCTCCGCGCCGCCCACGATCAGCGGGACCTTCTCGTGGAGCGTCTGGGGGACGATGTCGAGGATCCGCTGCCGGCCGGTCGTCGCGCGCCCGCGCGCCTGCTCCGCGATGAAGGCCATCGGCTGGGCCTCGTAGAGCAGGCGCAGCTTCGGCTTGGGCGCGGCCGGATACATGAAGATCCCGCCCCGCAGCAGCGTGCGGTGGAAGTCGGCCACCAGCGTGCCCACGTAGCGCAGCGAATACGGCGTCTCGAGCCCTTTCAGATGCCGGATGTACGCCGCCGTGCCGGCGTCCAGGAACTTCGAGTTGCCTTCGTTGATCGAGTACGACGTCCCCCGCGCCGGCATGCGCAGGTTGGGATGCGAGAGCAGGAACTCGCCGACCGACGGATCCAGCGTGAAGCCGTGGACGCCCTTCCCCGTCGTGTAGACGAAGAGCGTGCTCGAGCCGTAGAGCACGTAGCCGGCGGCCACCTGCTTGATGCCCGGCTGGAGAGAGTCGGCCAGCGTCCCGTCCTCGCCCGGCGACACCTTCTTGTGGATGGAGAAGATCGTCCCGATCGAGATGTTGACGTCGATGTTCGACGACCCGTCGAGCGGATCGAAGTGGAAGACGTACTTGCCGCGGCGGAAGCCCTCCGGGACCGCGATGATGTCCTCGCGCTCCTCGCTGGCCATCGAGGCGACGTTGCCGCTGCGCTTGAGGGCCTCCTCGATGCGGTCCTGCGCGTACTCGTCGAGCTTCTGCACCCGCTCGCCGTGAACGTTGCTCTTGCCGGCGGCGCCGAGGATGTCGATGAGCCCCGCCCGTCGCACCTCGCGGGCGATCATCTTCACCGCCAGCACGAACTCCCAGAGCATGGAGGTGAAGTGGCCGGAGGCGGTCGGGGTGAGCCGCTGCTGCTCTTCCATGTGGCGCTGGATGGTGACGACGGGAGATTTCAGTTCCATGCCCTTAGGATAAGACACGAGGCCCCTACCGAAAATCCCAAAACCCAAATCCCAAAGGGTCGCCCCCCTGCCCCCCCGGGGATTTCGTCTAGCGGTCGCGGTTCTCTTTGCCGGTCAGGGCGCCCAGGAGGTTGAGGGCGGGGCCGGTGACTTCCCGGGTCGCCTGGACGAACCACTCGACGTGGCCGATCGAAGGGACGTCGCGCACCTCCCGGAACCGCGGCAGGAAGACCATGAGGGTGAGGCTCCGGGCGAGGAAGGAGATGCCCAGCAGGGTCCAGAAGGCGTGGGGCCAGGAGAGCCCGAAGAAGGAGGTCGGGACGTGGTTGATCGCCCACGAGCCGGCGAGGCCGCCGACGAGCAGGCCGGTGTTGACGATGAGGTAGAGGTAGGCGGTGCAGCGGGCGCGCTTGGGCGGCGTGACGGCGTCGAAGAGGAAGTTGGCGACGCTCTGGTTGAAGCCGGACCAGAAGAAGCCCGACCAGGCCTGGAGGAAGACCGCCCAGCCGACGTGCGCCGACAGCAGCCAGAGGGCCGGCAGGACGGCGATGCCGACGGAGGTCGTCGCGAGCACCTTCTTGTTCCCGTAGCGGTCGGCCTGGCGGCCCCAGAACGGGAGGGCGACGATCTGGACGCCGACGACGGCCGTCGCCACGGCCATGTATTCCCAGTACGAGTAGCCGAGGGTCTTCTTCCAGTAGGGGGCGAAGAGGCAGCCGGCGAAATGGGCGCTCGCGTTCATGAAACCGACGAAGAAGACGAACTTGGCGAAGTTGGACGTCGGCAGCCGCCGGAGGAACTGCGCGAAGGTGAAGCGGTCCTCGTCGCGGAAGACGTGGGGCGGCTCGTGCATGCGGGACAGGTGCCAGGTGGAGAGGAGGCGGGCGATCAGCGCGCCGGCGAAGACGACGGCGAAGCCGAGCTCCTCGTGGCCGGCCTCTTTGTACAGGGCGAGGCCCGCCCCGGAGAGGACGAGGGAGGCGGTCTGGAAGACGAAGCAGAGGGAGCTGCGACGTCCGAAGAAGCGGCCGCGGGCGCCGGCGGGGACGAGGTCGCCCATGACGCTGGTCCAGGGGGGCACGGTGAAGTGCATGGCGAGGAAGTAGAGGATCCAGCCGGCGAAGAGGAGGGCGTAGCCGGCGCGGCCCTTGGCGAAGGGCGCGGCGAGGATGGGGAGCCAGGCGAGGGACTGGGCGAACGAACCGAGGACGAAGAGCCGCTTCCGGCTGAAGCCGCGCTCGATGAAGAAGGGCGGGATGAGCTGGGCGAGGGCGCCGAGGAAGACGGGGATGGTGACCAGGAGGGCCACCTGGGACGGCGACGCCCCCAGGACGAGGGCGCACGCCCCCACGTAGGAGGGGTCGCCCAGCCCGGCCATGACGGCGAAGGTGGTGCCGTCTTTTATCGAAGCGTCGAGGCTGCGCTCGACGGGGGACGTCGCCACAAGTGACGCGGATTATAGCGGATTCGGCTGGAGGAAACGCGGGGACGCCGCTAGAATCCGCCGATGCTCGATCCGCGCACCACCGCGTTCGTCGTGGTCGACGTCGAGACGACGGGCCTGAAGCCGGACGGCGACCGGGTCTGCGAGGTGGGCGCGATCCGGATGGTGGCGGGCAAGGAGACCGGGCGTTTCCACAGCCTGGTGCATCCGGGGATGCCGATGCCGCCCGACGCCCAGAAGACGCACGGCATTTCGGACGAGATGCTCAAGGGCGCGCCGGGCTTCGGCGGGATCGCGCAGGAGCTGCGGAAGTTCATGTCGCAGAGCGTGCTGGTCGCCCAGAACGCCGAGTTCGACGTCTCGTTCCTGAACGCGGAGTTCGCGCGGGTGGGCATGGCGAAGCTGGGGATGCCGGCGCTCGACACCATCCTGCTGGCCCGCAAGGTCCGGCCGGGGCTGCCCAGCTACAACCTCGACTCCCTCGCCCGGCAGTTCCAGCTCAAGTTCAGCGACCGCCACCGCTCCATCGGCGACTGCGAGGTCACCGGCGGCGTGTTTTGGAGGTGCGTCGACGCCATCCGCCCCCGGACGATGGACGATCTGCTCAAGAAGGGCATGATCAAGGCCTGAGGGCGGAATCCAGAATCCGGAATCCCGGCGACTTGGGGTCAACCCGCTCTTCTCAAAGAAACAGAATCCGGGTGGCGTGTCGAGGCGTCTTCCGGCTTCCCCTGGATTCCGGATTCCGGATTCTGGATTCCGCGTCCTACTTGCGCGTGATTTTCATGTCCCCGATCTTCTTGATGACGATCCGCTGGGTTTCCTTGGAGACGTCCTTCCGCTCGAGGATCTGGGCGTAGATCGCGCGGGCCTTGTCGGTGAGGCCGATCTGGCTGAGTGCCGCGGCCTTGGCGTTCAGGTAGAAGCTCGAGTTCGACGGGTCGATCTCGATGGCGCTGTCGAAGTGGCGGAGGGCTTCCTCGGGCTTGCCCGCCTTCATCAGGATGTTGGCGTAATTGCAGTAGGCCACGCCCAGGTTGCGGCGGCCCTTCTCGACGGCGATGCCGTACTCCGAGACGGCCTCGTCGAGCTTGCCGCTCGACTCCAGCGCCGTGGCGAGCATGAACCGCGTGTTCACGTTCAGCGGGTCGCGTTCCACCAGCGACTTGAGCTCCTTGACGCGCGCTTCTCCGCCCACTTTCTGGATCCTCGTCGTGGTCATTCTCGTCCTCCCCGGTCAGCCCATAATATCCCCCGTTACGGCCCCCTGACACGAGATTTATCAGCAACCGCGCAGCAGGGCGATGATCAGGATGATCGGCAGCGGCACGCCGAGGGCCCAGAGCAGGATCGCGGGACGGACCTTTCCGGATCGAGTGTCACGCATGGTGGGAAGAGTCGGCGCGGGGAGGATCCGTTACGGCTTCGCGTGGACGAAGAAGCGCAGGCGGGCGTCCACCGACCAGACCGGCTCGTAGGCGGCCGTGGGCTCCGAGAGGATCCGGTCCCCCCGCTTCTCCGTCGCCTCCAGCAGCTGGATCTTCGCGCCCTTGTACACCATGACCCAGGCGTGCCCGATGCCCTCCCATATCCCGACGGTGAAGCGGACGTCCCACTTGAGCCGCGCGAGCTGCACCCAGGCCCAGAGGGCGTGGTCCTCGCAGTCGCCCTTCAGGGAGCGCTCGAAATCCTCCGGGTGCAGCCAGACGTCGCGGCGCCCGTCGTGCTCGACGTCGTCCTTGGAGTACCGGCAGCCCGTCAGGAAGTCTCGAATCTGCTCCCAGCGCTCGAGGGGCTTCAGGACGGCCTCGAGATAGTGCTCGAAGCTCTTCGAGAGGCTCCGGCCCTTGCGGGTGTCGTAGGCGCGCAGGCGGGGGTCGTCGCGCGTCAGCGCCGCCAGGCGCGACGGCGGCATCGGCACGCCCCGCCAGTCTCTCATCCGGGGACGAAGGAGTTCTCGGCCTTTTCGTCGGCGATGCGCGTCGACGGCCCGTGCCCCGGGAAGACTTCGGTGTCCGGATCGAGGACGTAGAGCTTGGAGCGGATCGACCGCGCCTCTTCGTCGAAATTGCCGCCGGGGAGGTCGGTGCGCCCCACCGATCCGGCGAAGAGGGTGTCGCCGGAGAACACGCGGTCGGCCAGGTGGAAGCAGCAGCTGCCCTTGGTGTGGCCGGGGGTGTGGAGGACCTTGAGGCGGTGGCGGCCGAAGGCGATCGTCTCGCCGTCGGCGAGGAACTTGCCCGCCGGCAGCGGATTCGGGATGCCCTGGGAGTCGACCCCGAAGAAGGAGCCGAAGGCGGCGTACTGCTGGACGAGGTTGTCGTAGAGGGCCTTGTCGGCCTGGTGGATCCAGATCTCGGCGCCGGTCTCCTCGCTGACGCGCCGGGTGGCGGTCATGTGGTCGAAGTGGCAGTGGGTGTGGAGGAGGGCCTTGACCTTGAGGTCTTTGCAGCGGGCGAGGATCTCCGCGGCGTCGTCGCCCGGATCGATGATCACGGCCTCGCGGGTCGTCTCGTCGGCGAGGACGTGGCAGTTGCAGCCCAGGGGGCCGACCGCGACGGCCTCGTGGATCAGGCCTTGGGGGCTTCCGCCGCGTCCCACGACTCGATCCGGGTGGAGATCTTCATCGAGCAGAACTTCGGGCCGCACATCGAGCAGAACTCGGCGCTCTTGAAGTAGTCGGCCGGCAGGTCCTCGTCGTGCATGCGCTTCGCGGTTTCCGGATCGAGCGCGAGGGCGAACTGCTTGTTCCAGTCGAAGGAGAAGCGCGCGCGGGAGATCTCGTCGTCGCGGTCGCGGGCGCCCTTGCGGTGGCGCGCGATGTCGGCGGCGTGGGCGGCGATCTTGTAGGCGATGACGCCCTGCTTGACGTCGTCGTCCTTGGGCAGGCCGAGGTGCTCCTTCGGCGTGACGTAGCAGAGCATCGAGGAGCCGAACTGGCCGATGACGGCGGCGCCGATGGCGCTCGTGATGTGGTCGTAGCCGGGGGCGATGTCGGTGACCAGCGGCCCGAGCGTGTAGAAGGGCGCGCCGTGGCACTCCTGGATTTCCTTGATGACCTGGAAGGGCACCTGGTCGAGGGGCACGTGGCCGGGGCCTTCGACCATCACCTGGACGTCGTGCTTCCAGGCGCGCAGGGTGAGGTCGCCCAGCGTCTTGAGCTCGCTGAACTGGGCCTCGTCGGACGCGTCGTGCTGGCAGCCGGGGCGGAGGCTGTCGCCCAGCGAGAACGACACGTCGTGGGCCTTGAGGATCTCGCAGATCTCCTCGTAGTGGGTGTAGAACGGGTTCTGCTTGCGGTGCTTGACCATCCACTCGGCGATGAGCGAGCCGCCGCGCGAGACGATCTTGGTGATCCGGTCCTTCACCTTGGGGAGGTACTCCAGCAGGATCCCGGCGTGGATCGTCATGTAGTCCACGCCCTGCTTCGCCTGGCGCTCGATGACGTCCAGCATGTCCTGGGGCGTCAGGTCCGCCACGTTCTGGACCCGCTGGACCATCTGGTAGAGCGGCACCGTCCCGACGGGCACGGTGGAGGCGGCGATGATCACGTCGCGGATCTCGTCGATGTTGCCGCCGGTCGACAGGTCCATGACCGTGTCGGAGCCGTGGTGCACCGCCGTGTGCAGCTTGCGGAGCTCCTCGTCGGAATTGGACGTCACCGAGGAGTTCCCGATGTTCGCGTTGATCTTGCAGGAGAACGCGATGCCGATGCCCATGGGGTCGAGCTTCTTCGCCAGGTGGTGGACGTTGGCGGGGATGATCGCGCGCCCCTCGGCCACCTCGCGGCGGACGAGGTCGGCGTCGAGGTTCTCCCGCTCGGCCACGCGGCGCATCTCGGGCGTGATTTCGCCCTCGCGGGCGCGGTGCATCTGGGTGACGTTCGTCATGGGTTCCGTTGCCTCGGTGTTTAAACCGCCAGGACCTGCTTGATCTCGGGGATGGACGTCTTGATCTCGTTCTCGATGCCCATCTGCAGCGTCATCGCGCTCGAGGGGCAGCCCTGGCACGAGCCCTGGAAGCGGATGTGCACCACGCCTTCGGCGCCGTCGACGTCCACCAGCTCGACGTAGCCGCCGTCGACCTGGACGTAGGGACGGATCCGGTCGAGCACCTCGTCGACGCGGCGATAGAGGTCCGGAATGGGCTGAAACGCCGGCCGATCGTCGGCCTTCTTTTCCTCGGCCATGACCCCCTCCCGCGTCCTACGTATTGAAGGACGAGCCGCAGCCGCAGGAGCTCTTCGCGTTCGGGTTCTTGATCGTGAAGCCCGAGCCCATCAGCCCCTCGGAGTAGTCGAGGACCGCGCCGCTCAGGTGCAGGATGCTCTTGGGGTCGACCGCGACGCGGACGCCGCCCGACGCGAAGACCTTGTCGTCGGCCCGCGCCTCGTCGAAGTCCATGAAGTAGGTCATCCCGCTGCAGCCGCCGCCCTGGACGCCGATCCGGAGGGCCCAGACCGCCGGGTCCTTCTTCTCGCCTTCCATCAGGCCTTTGAGCTTGGACGCCGCCAGATCGGAGATGCCGATCTCGCCCGAAAAGCGGGAAGGAGCCTGGACCGGAGCCGCCGCCGGGGTCGCGTGCCCGTGAGCGTCTTCCTGTCCGTTACCGCCGCAACAACCGCCGCCGCCATGTGGCATCGCGCATCCTCCTTACTAGGTGCTGTTATCTTACCGATTAACGCCTGAATTCGCTTGGGAATTCGCCCGCCCGGGATACAGAGGCGAGATCGCCCGGAGCCGGGCCGTCGCCGCCTCCAGCAGCTCCGCCACCCGGTCCACCTCCGCCTCCGTGGTGAAGCGCCCCAGGCCGAAGCGGATCGACGCCCGCGCCAGCGGCTCGTCCACCCCCAGGGCGTGCAGCACGTGCGACGGCTCCAGCTTGGCGCTCGCGCAGGCGCTGCCCGACGACACCGCCACGTCGATCAGCGACAGGATCAGGCTCTCCCCCTCCACCCACGCGAAGCTCATGTTCAGGTTGCCCGGCAGCCGCCGCTCCAGGCTCCCGTTCAGGCTCACCCGCTCGATCCGCTCGACGATCCGCTTCCGCAGCCGCTCCCGCAGCCCCAGCGTCCGCGCCGCCTCCGCCGCCATCTCCCGCCGCGACAGCTCGCAGGCCCGCCCGAACCCGACCAGCAGCGGCACCGGCAGCGTCCCCGACCGCAGCCCCCCCTCGTGCCCGCCCCCCTCCATCTGCGCCAGCAGCTTCACCCGCGGGCCCCGCTTCCGGACATAGAGCGCCCCCGCCCCCTTCGGCCCGTACATCTTGTGCGCCGTCAGCGAAACCAAGTCCAGGTTCTGGCGCTGGACGTCGACCTCCACCTTCCCCGCCGACTGCGCCGCGTCCGTGTGGAACCACGCGCCTTTTTCGCGGCAGAGAGCGCCGATCTTCTCGACGTCCTGGATCACCCCGATCTCGTTGTTCGCGTGCATGATCGAGACGATCGCGACCCGCTCGTCGATCGCGCCGCGGAGGAGGTCGAGATCCAGCAGCCCGTCCTTCCCCACCGGCAGGATCGTCGCGTTCCCGAGCCGCTTGCAGGGGTCGAGCACCGCCGGGTGCTCCGTCGCGAGGGTGACGACGCGGTCGCGGCCCTCGGCGCGGCGGGCCTCGACGGCCCCCTTGATCGCGAGGTTGTCGCTCTCGGTGGCCCCGCTCGTGAAGACGATCTCGGAGGGATCGGCCCCGATCAGCGCGGCGACCTCCGCGCGGGCGGCCTCGACGGCCTTCGCGGCCTCGCTGCCGAACGCGTGGGTCCGGCTCGCCGCGTTGCCGAACTTCTCCGTGAAATACGGCAGCATCGCCTCGAGCACCCGGGGATCCACGGGCGTCGTGGCGTGGGCATCCATGTAGATCCGCGCCATTCTTGCATCGTATCGAGGGCGACGCGCCACGTACAGGCTCAGGTTTGGGTTCCCCCCGGGGAAGGGTAGGTTCCTGGACCTGGACCTGTCTCCTGGACCTGTTAACGGGGGGCGCGGGTGTGGAAGCGCGCGGCGAGGGAGGCGCCGGCCGGCACCGCTTCGACCTCCAGGTCGCCGCCGAGCTGGCGCGCCAGGCCGCGCACGAGGGTCAGCCCGAGCGAGTCCGGCCGCGACGGGATCGCGGCGGGATCCAGGCCGCGGCCGTCGTCGCTCACCCGCAGCAGGACGTCGTCGCCCGGCCCCTTCCGCAACTCCACCCGCACGCGGCCCCGCTTCTCCGTAAACGCGTGCTTGAGGCAGTTGGACAGGAGCTCGTTCACCATCAGCGCGCAGGGCGTGACGGCCTCCTCCGCCAGCGCGACGGGATCGGCGTCGATCTCCAGCGCGGGGGCGACGCCGTACGCGACGAAGAGGTGCTCCGCCAGGGTGCGCGTGAAGCGGGTGAAATCGAACGTGCCGTCCGGCTCGTGGTAGAGCATCTCGTGGACGACGGCCATCGAGCGCAGGCGGCCCTGGCTGTCGCGAAACGCCGCCTGCACCTCAGGGTCCCGCGTCCGCTGCGCCTGCAGGCTCAGCAGGCTCGAGACGACCTGCAGGTTGTTCTTCACGCGGTGGTGGATCTCCCGCAGCCGCATCTCCTTCTCCAGCAGCGAGCCGCGCAGCGCCTCGGCCCGGCGCCGCACGATCGCGTAGCGGATCGACCGCAGCAGCCCCGGCCCGTCCACCTGCCCCTTCACCAGGTAGTCCTGGGCGCCCCCCTCCACCGCCCGCGTGCCGAGCGATTCGTCCGCGTAGCCCGTGAGGACCACGACCGGGATGGCCGGCGACGTCCGCAGCGCCCGCTCGACGGTGCGCAGCCCCGTCTCGTCGGGCAGGGAGAGGTCGAGGAGCACGACGTCGAGCCCGCCCGCTTCGAGCCGCCGCAGGGCGTCCCCCAGGGTCTCCACGTGCTCCAGCCGGATCTCCGCCGGACCGGCCCCGCGCAGCATCATCTTGAGCAGAAGGGCGTCGCCCGGGTTGTCCTCCACGAGCAGCGCGCGGATGGTCTCGGTCATCGCCCCGCCTCCTCCAGGATCGGGCCGAACGGCTCCGGCACGGGGGCGCCTTCGAACTCCTGACGGAAGGCGGCGACGGCCCGCAGCGCCCACGGCCGCCACTTCTCCGTCCACTCCCGCAGCGCCCGCGCGTTGTCCGGCCGGTCCTCGACCGCCGTCCGAACCAGCGCGCGGCTCCAGTCGCGGTGCCAGGCCGCGTCCTCGGCGAAGGACCCCAGCAGGCGCGCCAGGACGTCGTCGCCGTTCCGCCGCGCCAGCCGCGCGAAGCCGTCGAGAAACAGGGCGTCGAACGCCGGCTTCACCGCGAGGTTCAGCGCCGCGAAGGCCTCGCCCCAGTCGTAGGTCGCGAGCAGCCGCTCCACCAGCTCGCGCAGCGGCTGCCAGATCGGATCGCTTTGCCAGACCGGCCGGCTCGCCGCGCCCACCGTGGGACGCGCGTCCTGGACCTGCCGCAGCCGGTACGCGAGTCGGTGCACCCGCCTCATCTCGTCGGCCGCCTGGAAGAGCCCGGCCAGCGCCACCCGGCCGCCCGGCGCCAGATGCGCCACGTACGCGCCCGCCATCTGCAGGCCGTGGATCGGGTACCGCAGCGGCGCCATCACCCGGTCCAGCAGCCGCGCCCAGCCCGGCGTCAGCGCGCGGTCGTCCGCCGCCCGCAGCAGGCCGTCGACGTAGACCTCCCGCTCGCTCATCAGCGCGACGTAGCTCGCGTAGGTC
>DASVNH010000090.1:0-4549 GCA_036383955.1 Planctomycetota bacterium
GTTGAGGAGCATCGAGCTGAGCAGCCCGAACAAGACCACGACGGCCATGGGGGTCTGGATCTCGTTGCCCGGCTTGCCGCCGCCGAGCGCCAGCGGGATCAGCGCGAGCCCGGCCGCCAGCGCGGTCATCAGGATGGGGGCCAGGCGTTCCAGCGATCCTCGGAACACCGCCTCGCGGAAGTCGGTGACGCCTTCCTTCTCCTGCAGGTGGCGGATGTGGGACACCAGCATGATGCCGTTCCGGGTCGCGATCCCGAAGACCGTGATGAAGCCGATGATGGAAGCGATCGACAGGACGCCGCCCGAGAGGAACACGCCCGCCACCCCGCCGATCAGCGCCAGCGGCAGGTTCACCATGACGAGCAGCGCGTCCCGGGCGCTCCCGAACGCCATGTGGAGCAGCAGGCCGATCCCCACGACGACGCCCGCGCCCAGGATCGCCAGCAGCCGCCCCGCGCCTTCCGCCGCCTCGAACTGGCCGCCGTACTCGACGCGGTAGCCGGCCGGCAGCAGCGGGTCGACTTTCGCGCGGATGTCGCGGACGACGGACGCGACGTCCCGCCCCGCGACGTTCGACATCACCACGATCTTGCGCTCGACGCCCTCCCGGCTGATCGCGTTCGGGCCGGTCACTTTCTGGACGTCGGCCAGCGTCTTGAGCGGCACCTTGGCGCCCGACGCCGTATGCATCGGCAGGTCGCCCACGTTCTCCAGCGACCACGGCTCCTCGCCCTCGATGCGCAGGACGACGTCGACCACGTTGCGCCCTTCCAGGATCTGGGCGACCTGGTGGCCCTGCACGGCGGCTTCCAGCGTGTGGGTGACTTCCTCCATGACCAGGCCGTGCCGCGCCATCGCGGCGCGGTCGAAGCGCACGTTGAGGACCGGGATCTCGGCCTGCTGTTCGACGGAGAGATCGACCACGCCGTCGACGTCCGCCATCGCCCGGCGGGCCCGCTCGGCGATCGCGCGCAGCTGGCCCAGGTCCTCGCCGAAGATCTTCACCGCGATCGACGCGCGCGTGCCGGACAGGATGTGGTCGATGCGGTGCGAGATCGGCTGGCCGGGGGTGATATCCATGCCCGGGAAGAGGGCGAAGTCCTTCCGCAACGCGGCCAGGAACGCCTCCTTCGAACGGCCCTTCATGGACAGCGACACGTCCAGCTCGGAGGCCTCGACTCCCTGGGCGTGCTCGTCCTGCTCGGCGCGTCCCGTCCGACGCCCGACGGAAACGACTTCCGGATGCGCGAGGAGGGTCTCCTCGAGGGCGCGGCCCAGGGCGTCGGCTTCCGGCAGCGACGTCCCCGGCAGCGTGACCGCGCTGATCGTCAGCGAGCCTTCGTTGAACTCGGGGAGGAAGGCCCGTCCCATCCGAAGGAAGCCGGCGGCCGCCAGCAGGAACAGGGCGAGCGCCGGCATCGTCACCCGCCAGGGGTGGAGGAGCGCCGGCGCCAGAACCTTCCCGTAGGCGGCCTTGAGCGCGCGGACGACGCGGGGCTCGCGGCCCTCGCGGACCGCCTTCGACCGCGGGAGCAGCAGGTGGCAGAGGACGGGCGTCACCGTGACGGCCGTCACGAGGGAGGCGGCGAGCGCGACGACGTAGGCGATCCCGAGCGGCCGCAGCAGCCGTCCTTCCACGCCGGACAGGAAGAAGAGCGGCAGGAAGACGAGCACGATGACGAGGGTCGCGAAGAAGATCGAGCTTCGGATCTCCAGGCTGGCCTCGAAGACGACGGCCAGGCTCGACCGCCGGCTTTCCGGCGGCAGCGCGCCGTTCAGGCGCAGCCGGCGGAACACGTTCTCGACGTCGATCACGGCGTCGTCCACGAGCGCCCCGATCGCGATCGCCATGCCCCCGAGCGTCATGGTGTTGATGGTCGCGTCGAACGCGCGGAGGGTCAGGATCGCCGCCAGCAGCGAGAGCGGCATGGCCGTGAGCGTGATCAGGGTCGCCCGGACGTTCGCGAGAAAGAGGAGCACGATCAGGATCACCAGGACCGCCCCGTCCCGCAGCGCGTGGAGCACGTTCCGGATCGACACCTCGATGAAGTCCGATTGCCGGAAGATCCGGCCGTCGATCTTCATGCCCGCCGGCAGTTTTCTCGCGACCTCCTCCAGCACGCGGTCGATGTCGCGCGTGAGGGCGAGCGTGTTCGCGCCGGGCTGCTTCTGGACCGCCAGGATGACGGCCGGCCGGCCGTTGGCCGAGCCCTCCCCCCGCTTGGGAGCGCCCGCCAGGCGGACCTCGGCCACGTCCGCCACGCGGACGGGAAGGCCGTCGCGGATCCGCACCACCGTCTCCGCGATGTCCTCGACGGACTTCAGGCGCCCCATGCCCGTGACCAGATACTCGGAGCCGCCCTGGTTGATGAAGCCCGCCGACAGGTTCTCGTTCGACGCCGAGATCGCCTTGCCGACTTCGTCCATCGCGATCCCGTACGCGCGGAGCTTCGCGGGCGAGAGGACCACCTGGTACTGCCGGGCTTCGCCGCCCAGGGCCGTCACCTGCGAAACCCCCGGCACCGACAGGATCCGCCGGCGCGCGGTCGTTTCCGCCTCGGTGCGCAGCTCCAGCGGGCCGTGGCGGTCCGAGCTCATGGCGATGAACAGGATCTCGCCCATGATCGACGACGCGGGCGCGACGATGGGACGCTCCACCTCCGGAGGAAGGCCCGCAGTGACGAGGCCGAGTTTTTCGGCGACGACCTGACGGGCGGCCGCGACGTCGACGTCCCACGCGAACTCGACCCAGACGACCGAGAGCCCGACGGCCGTCGACGACCTCACGCGGCGGACGCCGGGCGCCCCGTTCATCGCCGTTTCGATCGGAAAGGTGATCTGGCTTTCGACTTCCGTCGGGGCCATGCCGTGCGCTTCGGTGAGGACCGTCACCGTCGGCGCCGTCAGGTCGGGAAAGACGTCGACGGGCATGCGGAACGCCACGACCGTGCCGACCGCCGCCAGGAGGCAGGCCAGCGCGAGGACGGCGGCCCTGTTGTGGAGGGACCAGCGAATCAACGTGATCATCGTCGGCTCCTAGTGCGAATGTCCGTGGGCCGGGAGGGACGTCGAAACCGACGCCAGCCGGACGGCGTACGCGCCGCTCGTGACCACGCGCTCTCCGGGGCGGAGGCCGTCGAGAACCTGCGCGTATCCCGAATCCCGGATCCCGAGCCGGACGTCGCGCTTCTCGAAGGTCTCGCCCGCGATCTGCACGAAGACGACGGGACGTCCGTCCTCGTCGACGAGCGCGCTTTCCGGCACCGCGAGCGCCTCTTCCGCGCGGCGCGTCTCGACGTGCACGGTGAGCGCCATGCCCACGCGCAGCGCGCCGTCGGGATTCGGCGCTTCGTAGACCAGCGGGACCGCGCGGGTGGCGACGTCCACCTCCGGGCCGAGGAAGAGGGGCTTCCCGAGCGGGACGAAGCGGCCCTTGGCGTCGGGCGCCTCGAAGACGGCGTCGCGCGACGACCCGACGCGGGGGAGGTCGGCTTCCGCGACCCGGGCCTCCACGAGGACGCGCTCGGTCGACAGCACGGTGAAGACGGCCCGGTCCTCGGGCACGTGCTCGCCCACCGAGGCCCCGATCTGGATGACGCGGCCCGCGATCGGCGAGCGCAGCTCGAAGACGGGGAGGCCTTCCCGGATCGTCAGCCCGGACTTCTCGTACGCGCCCCGGAGGGCGAGGGCGGCCTCGTGCGCGGCCTTCGCGGAGCGGAGGGCGAAGTCCGACTCCTCGAGCTCGCGCGTCGTGCGGGCGCCGCTGCCCGCGAGCTTCTCGACGCGCGCGTGGGAAAGCTCGGCCTGGGCGAGGGCGAGCTTTCCGCGGGCGACTCCGGCTTCGGCCTCCACGAGTTTCACGACCAGATCGGATACGGGCGGCTGGAGGAGGGCGAGGGTCTGGCCGGCCTCGACTTTATCGCCCAGGCTCGGCATCGGCTTCCCCGCCCCCAGGACGCGGCCCGCCGCCGGCGGCAGGACGCTCGCGCGCGAGCCCGGCGGGGCCGACGCGACGGCCGGCAGGCGCAGCCGCTCGACCAGCTTTCGACGTCCCGCGGGCTCGATCTTCGTCCGGAGCTTCCACTGCCGCTCCTTCAGGAACGAGATGCCTTCCGGGGCCTCCGGGGCCGGGGCGCGATCCGCGTGCACGACCAGCTCGGGAAGCTCGATCTCCCGGTCGTCGACGCGGAGCCGGAACGTCCAGGCTCCCGCCTTGGGGAGCGTAATCTCCGGGATGTAGATGCCCGCGCGTTTCGGGGCGTTCTCGACGTGCTCGACCGCCGGAGCGTCCGCCGTCCGGAAGACGAACGTCAGCTTTCCTTCGCGGCGGGGTTCCAGGCGCGCCAGGTCGGTCACGTGGGTGACGAAGGGGGTCGGCGCGTTCGGCCTCAGCGCCTTGTGTTCGAGGAAGATCTCGAAGCGCTCGTCCCAGACCGTCACCTGGAACGTCTTCTCCTCTTCCGGGGGGCCCTGTTCGGGATGCTTGTGGTCGCAGCCGGCCGCGAGAAGAAAAACGAATACGAGATTTCTCATGCCTCACCTTTCGAGA
>DASVNH010000091.1:0-7871 GCA_036383955.1 Planctomycetota bacterium
GCCTTCGCCTCGCGGCGGGCCGACTCGACTTCCTCCGCGATCCGGCCGAGGTCGTCGATCCGCCGCAGCCCTTTGCCGCCGCCGCCCGCGACGGCCTTCAGCATGACCGGCAGCCCGAGCTTCGCCACGGCGGCGGGGGAAAGGTCGTCGCTCGCCGGCGCCACCGGCACGCCCGCGCGGATCGCGGTCGCGCGCGCGGCCGCCTTGTCGCCCATGAGCCGCATCGCCGCGCCCGACGGCCCCACGAAGACCAGCCCCGCCGCCGCGCAACCGTCGGCGAACGCGGGGTTCTGCGAGAGGAAGCCCCAGCCCGGGTGCAGGGCGTCGACTCCCTTCGCGGCGGCGAGGATCGAGGGGATGTCGAGGTACGAGGTCACCGGGCGGGCTTCGTCGACGGCCTCCGTGTGCGGGGCTCCGCGGTCGGCGGGCGCGAAGACGCCGACGGAGCGGATCCCCATCTCGCGGAGGGTGCGCGCGACGCGGACGACGACCTCGCCGCGGTTCGCGATGAGAACGGACTTCACCACGAAGCCACAAAGCCCGCGAAGGGGGGCTTCGTGTCCTTTGTGCCTTCGTGGTGAGCGTTCACTTCAGGATCCAGGAGGGCGGGCGCTTCTCGAGGAAGGCCTTGAGCCCCTCCTTCGCCTCCTCGGTTTCGCGCACGAAGGTGATCGTGTCGACGCCGAGCGCGAGCAGCGCGGCGCGCTCGAGGTCCGCGCCCTTCCGGATGAGGGCCTTGGCGGCGGCGACCGCCTTCGGCCCGTTGTTGCGGATCGCGGTGGTCCAGTCCTGGACGACGGCGTCGAGGCGCTCGGCGGGGACGACCTCGTGGACCAGGCCGATCTCGCGGGCCCGCGCGGCCGGGAAGGCCTCGGCGGTGAGGAAGTAGCGCCGCGCGTGGGTCGCGCCGATCTTGGGGACGACGAAAGCCGAGATCACGCCGGGCACGATGCCGAGCTTCACTTCCGAGAACGCGAACTTCGCGTCCTCGGAGGCGACCACGAGGTCGCAGGCCGCGATCAGCCCCGAGCCGCCGCCCATCGCCGCGCCGTGCACGCGCCCGATCACCGGCGCGGGGAAGTCCTCCATGGCGCGGAGGACGTCGGCCAGCCCCTGGGCGTCCGCGCGCGGGTCGCCCTGCGTCATCGCCTGGACGTCGGCGCCGGCGCAGAAGATCTTCCCGGCGCCGCCGAGGACGACGGAGCGGACGGCCGGGTCGCGCTCGAGGACCGCGAACGCCTCCTTCAGGTCCCGCAGCAGGGCGCCGTCGAGGGCGTTGCGGACGTCGGGGCGGTTCAGGGTCATCCGCGCGACGCCGTCGCGCAGCTCCACGCGCAGCCGTTCGGTTTCCATAGGCCTCACATGCGGTAGACGGGCGGCCGGAACTCGGGCACGGGCGCGAAGCGCGCCGCGGCGAGGGCGAGCCCGACGGCCGCCCGGGTCTGGCCGGGCTCGATGACGCCGTCGTCCCAGAGGCGGGACGTGGCGTAGAGGGGATGGCCCTCGTCCTCGTACTTCTTCCGGATGGGGGCGGCGATGGCCTCCGCCTCGGCCGCGGAGAGCGACTTCCCCTCGCGCTTGAGCTGCTCCTCCTTGACGGTGACGAGGACGCTGGCGGCCTGCTCCGCGCCCATCACCGAGATCCGCGAATTGGGCCAGGCGAAGAGGAAGCGCGGCTGGTAGCCGCGGCCGCACATCGCGTAGTTGCCGGCGCCGTGCGAGGCGCCGACGAGCACGGTGATCCGCGGGACGGGGACGGTGGCGACGGCCTGCACCATCTTGGCGCCGTCCTTGGTGATGCCGCCTTCCTCGTAGCGCTTGCCGACCATGAAGCCGGTGATGTTCTGGAGGAAGACGAGGGGGATCCGCCGCTGCCCGCAGAGCTCGACGAAGTGCGCGCCTTTCCGGGCGCTTTCGGAGAAGAGCACGCCGTTGTTGGCGACGATCCCCACGCGGATCCCCATCCAGCGCGCGAAGCCGCAGACGAGCGTCGGGCCGTACTCGGCCTTGAACTCGTGGAAGCGGGAGCCGTCGACGAGCCGCGCGATCGCCTCGCGGACCTCCCACGGGGCCCGCGGATCCGCCGGCACGATCCCGCGCAGCTCGTCGGCGGGATAGAGCGGCTCCTCGGGGGCCTCGACGTCCAGCTCGAACGCGGGGCGCTGCGGGACGCTCTCGAGGATCGAGCGGGCGATCTCCAGCGCGCGCGCGTCGTTCTCGGCGAGGTGGTCGACGACGCCCGACGTCCGCGCGTGCAGGAGGCCGCCCCCGAGGTCCTCGGCGCTGACGTCCTCCCCGGTCGCGGCCTTCACCAGCGGCGGGCCCGCGAGGTAGATCGTCCCGCTGCCCTTCACGATGACGTTCTCGTCGCACATCGCCGGCACGTAGGCCCCGCCCGCCGTGCACATGCCCATCACGACGGCGACCTGGGCGACGCCCTCCGCCGACATCCGCGCCTGGTTGTAGAAGATGCGGCCGAAGTGGTCGCGGTCGGGGAAGACTTCCGCCTGCAGGGGCAGGAACACGCCGCCCGAGTCGACGAGATAGACGCAGGGCAGGCGGTTCTCGAACGCGATCTCCTGGGCCCGCAGGTGCTTGCGGATCGTGAGCGGGTAGTAGGTGCCGCCCTTCACGGTGGCGTCGTTGGCGACGACGACGCAGAGCTTCCCGGACACCTTGGCGAGCCCGGTGACGAGGCCCGCCGACGGCACTTCGTTTTCGTACTGGCCGTGGGCGGCGAGCGGGCTGAGCTCGAGGAACGGCGTCTCGGGATCGATCAGCTTCTCGATCCGCTCGCGGGCCGTGAGCTTGCCGCGTTCGCGATGGACCTTTCGCGACTTCTCGGGGCCGCCCTTGCGCGCCTCCGCCAGCGCCCCGCGCAGCTCCGCGAGGAGGGCGTCGTAACGCAGCTGGTTGCGGAGGAAGTCGGCCGCCTGGGGATTCACGGCCGAAGGGAGGGCGTCCATCCGGCTCTAGAATAGCATTTGGAGAGCTTTAGGAGCTTTTCGCGCGGAGGGTGTCGAAGACGTCGATCTCGATCGACTTGGCATAGTCGGTCTTGGCGCCGGCCATGTCGCCGAGGCGCTCGCGGGCGACGCCGCGCTGGGCCCAGGCCTCGGACTGCTTGGGGTCGAGGGTCAGCGCGCGGGTGGCGTCGGCGAGGGCGCCCAGGTCGTCGCCGCTGCGCAGCCGGGCGGCGGCGCGGGCGGTGAGGGCGGCGGGCTCGTCGGGATTCAGCGCGAGGGCCCGGGCGGCGTCGGCGAAGCAGCCCTTGACGTCGCCCTTCAGCTGCCGCGCGAAGGCCCGGCAGGACCAGGCGGCGACGTCCTTGGCGTTGAACTCCACGGCCTTGGTGCAGTCGCCGATGGCCTTGTCCGGATCGGCCTTGGCGCGCTTGAGCAGGCTGCGGGTGACCGAGGTGCTGGTCACCGGTTTCACCCGCGGCGCGTTCGCGATCGTGTCCATCCCGCTACCCTCAGATTCCAGACGCTTCATCATGCCCGAAGCATACGCAAATGTCTATGGGTCCAGTTATGGGTACATCGGCCGGAGCCTTTTGTGACCTTCACCCCGGAAAGTAGTACCCGGTCCCCTGGCGACTTCACCCGACTTTTGTATAATCCTCGCCGCCTATGGCCCCCGAGCTCAAGACGCGCGCGAGCGGCGTGCTCCTGCACCCGACGTCCCTCTACGGCCCCCACGGGGTGGGGGACCTGGGCGACGACGCCCTCCGCTTCGTCGAGTGGCTCGCCTCGGCGGGCCAGACCTGGTGGCAGATGCTCCCGGTGGGGCCGACGGGCTGGGGCAATTCGCCCTACAGCGCCCGCTCGAGCTTCGCCGGCAACCCGCTGCTCATCTCGCTCCACCGCCTCGCCGACGAGGGGCTGCTGGACCCGAAGGACGTCGTCCCCGACCCCGCGCTCCGCCCCGGCAAGGCGGACTTCGACGCCGCCCTCGCCTACAAGAACGCGCGCCTGCGCCGCGCCTTCGCCGCCTTCCAGCGCGCCGTCCCCGAACGGGAGCTCGCCGCCTTCCGCGCCGCGCATCCCTGGGTGGAGGGCGACTCCCTCTACGCCGCCCTCGCGCACGTCCGCCGCGGCGCGTGGTGGGACTGGGAGCCCGGCGTCCGCCACCGCGACCCCGCCGCCCTCGCCGCCGCCCGCCGCGAGCTCGACGCCGAGGTCCGCTACTACGAGTTCGTGCAGTTCGTCTTCGAACGCCAGTGGACCAAGCTCCGCGCGCACGCGAGGGCCCTGGGCGTCGGGCTGATCGGCGACGTCCCCTTCTTCGCCGCGCCCGACAGCGTGGACGTCTGGGCCTGGCAGGACCACTTCGATCTCGACGAGGAAGGGCGGCCGCGCACGGTGGCGGGCGCTCCGCCCGACGGGTTCACCGCCGACGGCCAGCGCTGGGGCCATCCGCAGTACCGCTGGGACGTCCACCGCGCGAAGGGCTACGCCTGGTGGATCCAGCGCCTGAAGTCGACCTTCGACCGCTTCGACGCGGTGCGGATCGACCACTTCATCGGCTTCCACCGCAGCTGGTCGATCCCGGCGAGCTGCCCGACGGCCCGGGAAGGCGCGTTCCGGCCGGGGCCGGGCGCGGAGTTCTTCGAGAAGCTCTTCGCGACGCTCGGGCCGCTCAAGCTCATCGCCGAGGATCTCGGCGTGGTGCCGCCGGAGGTGAACGAGCTGCGCGACCGCTTCGACCTCCCCGGCATCCGCGTGCTGCAGTTCGGCCTGAACGGCGACCCGGGCGCGGAGCTGCACCTGCCGCACAAGTATCCGGTGCGCTGCGTCGCCTTCACGGGGACGCACGACAACGACACGTCGGCGGGCTGGTACGCGAGCGTCTGGGATCCGAAGGCGCGCGACTTCGCCCGCAACTACATCGGCGGCGAGCGCGCGGAGATCCCCTGGGACATGATCCGCGTGGTGAGCGAGTCGCGGGCCGACACCGTGATCATCCCCGCGCAGGACCTGCTCGCGCTCGGCGCCGACGCGCGCATGAACCGTCCCGGCGTCGCCCAGGGCAACTGGGACTGGCGCCTGATGGACGGCTCGCTGGGCCCGGCGCTCGCCCAGCGCCTCCGGACCCTCACCGCCGCGACCGGCCGGCTACCGCGAATCTAGCAGCGCCTGGATCGCCTTCAGGAATTCCCCGAGCGGGAACGGCTTCTTCAGCGTGGCGATCTTCGGATCCTTCCGCTCCAGCGCGAGCGCCTCGCCGTCGACGTCCGTCGACACGATCAGCGCGGGGGCGTCGATGCCCTCCGCCCGGGCCTTCTCCAGGAACTCCGGGCCCCGCAGGCCGGGCATGACGATGTCGGTCACGATCAGCGCGGGCTTGACCTTCCGGCAGGCCTCGAGGGCCTGGAGGCCGTCGGCCGCCACCTCCACCCGGAAGCCGGCGCTCTCGAGGGCGCGGCGGAGGATCTCCCGGAGGGTGGAGTCGTCCTCGGCCAGCACCGCGGGACGGACTGAAACCGCGGACATGGTGCCCTGCCTAAGTTGTACCGGGCCCTGCCGGCGGCGACGTCGTTTTACTGCCCCGGTCGCGATCCCCTATCCCTGCCGCCCGGCGGGTGGCGCGGACGGTCATGATATTCGCGGATGGACCTCCCCGTCCACCGCCATTGCGAGCCCTAAGGAATTACCTGATATCAGAGCCCGTACTTCAGGCGGAGATAGCCCTCGACGGCGAGGCGCTCGGCCTCAGGGAGGGCCCGAGAGTAGACCAGGATCTCCGCGACGTCCCCCGCCCAGTGCGTGAGCGGGTTGCGGGCGTCGTCGCTGCCCGCGCCGATGACCCCGACGTCCGACGTGTGCGCGAGGGACCGCCAGCGGTCGCTTTGCGCGGCGACGGACGCGCCCTGCGCGAACAGCTCCTCGCGGGCGCCGTCCTTGCGGATCGTGACGAGCTGGGGCGTGGTCAGCACTTCGTTGTTGGGCCGGTTCCACACGGGCGCGTTGCCCCACTGCGCGGTGCCGAAGCGCCAGCTCACGTGCGTCTGCGCGGGCACGAGGTAGACCATGCCCCAGCCGGCGCCTTGCCTCCACTGAAGGACCGAGCCGATGCCGTTGTCCGCGCGGACGTTCTTCGAGGCCTGCGCGAGGACGACGACCGTCATGGCGGTCAGGCCGTTCACCGGGCACTCGAAGCCCAGCGACGCGCGTTCGCCGTCGAAGCGCACCGACGGCCTGTTGTTGAGCCCGTTGGCCACGAAGAGCGGCCGGGCGGCGGGATCGGGCTGCGACGCGTGGCGCAGGCGGCCGGAGACGTCGGCCCAGCGCGCGACCCGGCCGCCCTCGGCGACGGGCCCGGCGTCGGCGCGGTACCAGGCCAGCAGGCCCAGCGTCGGGCCGGCCGGGCCGGGGCCCCGCGGCAGGTCCTTGTCGCGCTCCTTGAGCTCCGTCTCGGTGAACGGCTTGTCGCGGAGCGCGCTCACCACGATCCACGCCACCGAGAAGCCCTGCTGGTTCGTGGCGAGGCGGAGCGCCTTCGGGCCGGGCGCGGCGTACGCGGGCAGCGGCACCTCCACCCAGCTCCAGCGCTCCGGCCGCTTCTTCCCGCCGTGCCCCGCGTGCGTCTTCGTGGCCGCGAGGAACGCGTGCTTCACCGGCGGCGCGTCGTCCCCGCCCGCGATCTCCGTGCCCTGGGCCGCGAACGCCGCCGTCTCCGCGCAGCAGGCCCCGACGTAGGCCCAGGCGCGGTAGGCCAGGCCCGGCAGCGTCGAGAAGTCGATCTCCACGAAATGCTCGCGGCGCCGCGCCGGATCCCCGTCGGCCGTCGAGATCCAGAACGCGCGGTCCCGGTCCGTCTCCAGCCGGAAACCGCCGCCCGGGCGCAGGACGTCGGCCCCGGCCACGTACTCCTTCGCCAGCTCGACGCGGCTCTCCAGCAGCGCGAGATGGCGGGCGACCCAGGGGATCTCCCGGTGCTCCTTCGCGAGCTTGGCGCAGGCCAGCGCGCCGTCCGCCCGCGCCGCGGGATCGGGGAAGCGCAGCGCGGCCTCGTAGTACTTGTAGGAAAGGTCGCGCTCGAGGGAGGCCAGCGGGCCTTCCGTGTGGCGGCGGCGGAAGTCGGCCGCCCACTCCCACCAACGCGCCGGCAGCGCCGCGCGGTTGTCCTTCAGGATCTCGATCGCGCCCGCCTCGTCCCCCTCCAGCAGGCAGGCCGCCGCGACGGCCCGGCGGTCCTTCGCGGGGAGCAGCTCCGCGAAGCTCCGGGGCAGCATCATGCCCAGCTGGATCATGCTCGTGGACTTCCCCCGCAGCAGCTCCAGGTGATGGTCGTGCATGCGGACGAACGTCCCCTCGATCCGGCTCAGCACGCGGTCGAAGTCGGTCACGGTGACGGCCAGCTTCTTGCCCTTCGACGTCTTCGCCAGCGCCGCCCGCGCGTCGTCGTGGACCGCCGCGACCGCCTTGAGCAGCTCGAGGTCCTCCCCCGTTTCCGTGCTCCGCGCTTTCGCGAGCTCCACGATCGCCTCGGGGAACGTCCGCCCCGCCGCGCGCTCGAACGCCGCGTCGCGCGCCGCCTTGACGGCCTCCGCCGAGGGCGGCGCGTCGGGCACGGGCGGCGGCGGAGGCGCGGGTTTCGCCGCGTCCGCCAGATCCTTGTCGAGGTCCGCCGCGAAGGCTCCGACGCCCCACGCCGCGACGCGCGCGCGGGCTTTCTCGACGTCCTCCTTCGCGCCCCGGCGGAAGGCGTCGAGCGCCTGGTCCCGCAGCGGGCGGAAGAGGAGGCCGGCGCGGCCCAGGAACTCGGGGGCGCGGTCGGGGGCGATCTCGCCGGCGCGCTTGAAATTCTCGGCGTCGAGGGCGGCGCGGACGGCGGTTTCGAGGTCGAGCGCGGCCTTCTCGACGACG
>DASVNH010000092.1:0-11561 GCA_036383955.1 Planctomycetota bacterium
CGACGCCCGCATCAACCGCCAGGTCCAGCAGTGCAACATGGCGGGGATCATCGGCGCCGTCCTCCTGCACTCCGGCAAGCTCGACGACTGCCTGCGGCTGGACGAGCGCGTCCGCTCGTTCTCGCAGGACATCCAGATGCTCGACCGCCGCCGCGTCCAGATCGGCCGCTCGCCGGGCCCCGTCCCCGACCACGTCGAAAAGGGCGACCGCCTGGTGGCGATCGACGACGTCCTTCAGCTCGACCCCGGCGCCCCCCGGGCGTTCGCCGAGGGCCTCAAGACCTGGCTGCGGACCTTCAAGGCGGGGCGGAAGATCGCCCTCCACGTCATGCGCGGGGGCCAGCGCGTCACGATCCAGGCGGACTTCCCCGAGAAGACCAAGGACCTCAACGCGCTGGCCCACCTGGTGGACGTCATCCTCGGCGAGGCCAACGGCGTCGACATCGTCGCCCCCCCGTCGGAACTCGGGCCCAAGGCGCTCCCCGCGGACCTCGTCGCCGACATCGACCGGAAGTTGTCGACGCTCCATCCGTACCACCGCGAGCGCGTCCTCTCCGCCAATCAGGACCGTCCCCGCAAGCTGCTCCAGGCCGGGAGCGGGACGCCGGAGGACGTCGAGTTCCTTCGCCAGCGCGTCCTGGCGGACCTGGTTCCCGCCGCTGCGGCGGAGATCGAGGACTTCCGGACCCGCTCGGCGGAGCTCGAGCCGCGGGCGCTCCAGGGCGGCGCGTCCGCGCCGGACGTGATCGTCTTCAAGGACGGGCGCCGGCTGGAAGGCACCCTGGAGCCGCTGCCCGACGGGAAGGCCCGGCTCCGCAAGGGGCCCATCTCGATGACGGTCTCCCCGGACGACGTGCTCCGGATCGAGAAGGGCAAGGGGACGGTCAACGAGTTCGTGCCGCGCTGGACGGCGGCCAAGGGCAAGCGCCCGGAGCTCGAGGGCCTGCTGCGCTGGGCGGCCGAGAAGAACCTGAAGGAAGCGCGGCAGCTGACGGCCTTCGCGATCCTGATCCTCGATCCGGGCCACGAGGCGGCGCGGACCGCGGCGGGCTACGTGAAGGACGGCGCGGGCGCCTGGACCCGGGGCGACCCCGTGGCGGGCGCGAACGGGACGATCGAATGGCACGGCCGGATCTACACGCCCCAGGAGCTCGCCCGCGAGCTCAGCTCGCTCGGGCACGTGAACGTGAACGGCGTCTGGCTCAGCCGGACGCAGGGCGTCTACAAGATCGACAACCTCTACCGGGACGTCGAGCGCCTGCTCCTCCGCTCGGGCTCGATCGTCCCGATGCTGCAGAACGCGGAGGACATGGTCTACGACGTCCGCTCGAAGTCCTGGGTGCCGAGGGCCAAGACGGTCTCCACCGGGCGCTATCTGGGCGGAGCCCCGGTCCTCCTCGAGGTCAACGCGCCGGGCGAGATCCTGGAATGCCGCGTGCGGGCGCGCGGGCAGGTCGCGCAGGTCGGAGGGAGCGTGCGGGTCTCGATCGTCAGCTTCCTCAAGGATCCGGCGGCCAAGGCCGTCTACAGCATCAACGCCCCCGGCGAGCACTGGCAGTCCATCGACGTCACCGACAAGGTCCGGGGCGCCACCAGCTTCCTGATCCAGGCGGACGTTTACCAGGGCGGGCTCTTCCTGCCGAGCGATTCGAACGACCTGGGCATCCTGGAGGTCCGCTACACGTGGGGGCAGCCCATGAAGCGGATCAACGACCTCCTGGGCGTGAAGGCGCCCGCGCCGCCGGTGACGACCGAGATCCCGGCGGTCGAGGCCGCGGTGCGCCGCCTGGCGGACGTCCACGCCGAGATCCGGATCCTGACCGACATGCTGCGGGAGATGCGCGCGGCCGTCGAAACCATGACCTACGCGAAGGACGTCGAGATCCCCGTCCGCTTCCAGGGGATGGCCTCCCTGATCGAGGATCCGCTGCGGCCGAAGCTGGACGGGCGTCCGGCGGCGCAGCTCCTGCAGATCGGCGAGTGGTGGGGAGGGCTGGCCGCGGACGACCGGCGCGCCTTCGCCTACGTCTACGGGCTCTGGTGCGCGCGGTCGAGGACCCTGGGACGCTAGGCCATTTTTTTTGGGTCGTTCGAGGCTTGTCGAACGTCTAACGCGGAGTATGATCTTGCGGAAAATCACGGGATAGGGAGGACGTCGCCATGGCGCGGATTTCGCTCAAGTGCGGGTGCGGCTGGAACTTCTTCGTGCCCGGCACGGTCCAGGGGCACGAGACGCCCTGCCCCAACTGCGGCGACGCCGTGAACATTCCCGGCCGCAAGGCGTCGGAAGGCGGCCCGAAGTCTCCCGGCGTCATCGCCGCCGAGAAGCAGGCGAAGCAGCGGCAGGTGGTCCTCCTCGTCTCGGCCGCGGCGGCGATCCTCCTGATCTCGGTGATTCTCCTGATGGTGAGCGGCGGCTCGCCCCCGCCCGTCGTGGAGGACGAACAGAGGGGCCCGGGGGTCGCGGACAAGATCGGACCGAAGACGTCGCGGACGACCGCCCCGGCCTACAAGCCCCCCCCCGACGAGCCGCCCGCCACCTCCGATCCCAAGATCCCCATCGGCCCCAATCGGGAGTCGAAGATCAACGAGCTGCGCCAGGGCATCAAGATCAACATCTGGCGCCTGAACCTGGCGGGCATCACGTCGGAGTCTCTGCGCCTGCGCGGGCACGTGGACGCGACGGGCCAGCTCCAGGAACGCATGAAGACCTGGGAGGCCAAGATCGTCGAGTCGGTCGCGCAGCTCCTCGAGCTCGGCGACCGCTTCGCCGTGGAGCCGCACATCCTGCCCGGCGATCGCCTGGTGGCGTTCGCCCAGAAGCCGTTCGCCACGCTCCAGACGTCGCGGATCGACCTGGACCTGCTCTCCCCCTGGCTCCGCTCGTTCCGCGCGGGCATGCCGCTGGAGCAGGCGGTCGTCCTGCGCGGCAGCGAGAAGATCGAGTTCTTCCTCCAGTTCCCCGAAGCCTCCGAGGATCTCCAGGGCATCTCGCGGCTGCCGGACATCACGGGGCCCGGGCAGTACGTGGACGGGCCCGTCGCCGCGGCCGGCACCGCCCCGCTCCCCAAGCAGGTCCTGATCGAGATCGAGACGCGCCTGAAGGCGATCCCGGCCGGCTACCGCAACCTGCTGCCCCTGAGCGAGGCCCAGAAGCTCGACCAGCTGCTCAAGACCCAGATGGGCACCAGCGAGGACAACGTCTTCCTCCAGACGCGCGTCCTTCTCGAGGCCCTTCCCGCCTTCGAGCGCGAGGCGGCGCTCATCCGCGCCAAGGCCGGCGAGCTGGAGCTGAAGATCAAGGAGACGACCTCCGTCGACGTCGTCCACTTCAAGGACGGCCGCAAGGTGAGCGGCCAGGTCCTGGAGAACACGGCGACGCACGTCAAGCTGAAGGCGCGCCTGGGCTCGATGACGATCCCCCAGGCCGACATCGCCAAGATCGAGACGGGCAAGGGCCCCGGGCTGGAATTCCCCGGCAAGCTCTCCGCCTGCCCCCGGACGCCCCCCGAGCTCGCCAAGCTCCTGGGCTGGTGCCAGCAGAACACGCTGCGGCTCGAAGCCGAGTACGTCGCCGTTCTCCTGCTGGCGCTGGACCCCCTCCACGACGGCGCCCGCAAGGCCGCCGGGCTCTCTCCCCGGCCCGCGGGCAAGTCCTCCAGCGCGCCGCCCCCGCCCTCCTCGACGGCCCCCTTCGGCGCCCCGCCGGCCTCCGGCGGCGACTCGGTCGTCCGCACGATGGACCTGCTGGCGGCGGACGTCGTCAAGAAGAGCCCCTCGTTCGCGGACGTGGTGGCCCAGATGCGGGCGGCGTCGGTCGGCGTGGCCTATGCCTCGGCGGCCATCGCGCCGCCCCGCTCCGCGCGCGCGGCCGCGCTGATCCAGGATCCGCTGACCTTCAGCCTCACGAACCTGAACTCGGCGGCGGCCCTGGAGATGGGCCAGTGGTGGGGCGCCCTGGCCCCCGACGACCGCCGCGAGTTCGCGCTCTTCTTCGGGCTCTGGTGCGCCCAGAAGCGCGGCGGCCGCTAGAGCGTCCCGCGCGGCCCCCAAGAAGGGGATCGGGAGACGCGACGGAGCTACGCTCTGTCATCCCTCTCCTGAGAACCCGGAAGCCGCCCGCGTGCTCTCAATCCAAAGCGGATACAGGGATCCCGCGCGGACCCTAGGAAGGGGATCGGGAGACGCGACGGATGTCGGAGATACGAACTGTCATCCGACTCCTGAGAGCCCGTAAGCCGCCCGTGTGGTCTCAACCCGGAGCGGATTCAGGGATCGTTCGCGGTCGGCCACGACGCGTCGGCGACGCCCTTACTTCAGGACGTCCTTCGCGTTCTCGAACAGCTTGTCCAGCCCCGGGGACGGATCGCCCGTGGCGACGGTCAGGCGGAACACTTCCACCGTGTTGGAGTTCGACGGGAACAGCACGGCCTGATACTCCGGGACGAGCTGGTTGTAAATCACGTCGAGCGCCTTCTGAAGGACGTAGTTGCCGTCCTTCTTCAGGCCGCGCACGCGCCGCTTCTCCGTCTTCGGCCGGTAGGTGGCGCGGGAGCTGATCTCCGCGACGAGCTGGACTTCCGTCTTGCCCCGGATCAGCTCCGGCGGGATCTTGTGGGACTTGTCCTCCTTCGTGCCGCAGTTGTAGAGGGGCGTCCGGTTGCCGTCGAGGATGAGGCTCACGGCGATCGACCCCCCGGGCTTCACCTCGGCGGACGTCATGACGGACGCCTCCAGCATCGGCGCGCCGACGGGGACCGTCAGGAAGACCTCGCCTTTGGTCACGTTCCCCGCGGCGATGCTCCCCTTGTCCGTGACGATGATGGTCTCGACCTCGGGCGTGCCGGGGCCGTTCGTCCGCGTCGGGGTCACCACCATGGGCGCCGAGACGAAGAAGCGGCGCACGAGCTTGATCTCGGGCTTCTCCGTGAACGAATTGGTCGTCAGATCCTGCACGGTCACGTAGTTGACGACCTCGTCGTGCGCCACCGTGCCGGCGATGACCACCGGCTTGTCGTTCTGGGTCTCGTAGCGGAACAGGCCGGGCACGCTGATGATCTTGTCCTTCTTCGACACCCAGCGGCCGTCCATGATCACGAAGCCGTCCCGGAGCAGCTTGTCCTTCAGCTCCTTAGGCACCCAGCGCCGGCCTTCGTGCGTGATGAAGCCGCCCTGCTTCTCGGCCTCCAGCATCCGCGAGACGGGGTCGGTGGCGAAGCCCGCCTCCGCCCGCGCCTCGGTCATGCCCGGATTGTCCACGAGCAGCGCGTAGGCCGTCAGCGACGCCTGCAGGGGCAGCGTGCTCTCCTTGCACCAGGTGAGCAGCGCGCCCATCTTCGCCGGGCCGCCCTTCAGGGCGTCGTCCCAGCGCGTCTTGAACTCGCTCCCCAGGCCCTTGCCCTTCAGGATCTCCTTGACCCCGGGCTTCGCGAGCGGCATCACGCCGGCGACGCCGCCGGCGAACTTCCGCTCCAGCTTGAGGAGGTCGGCCGTCTCCTCCACGATCTTGCCGTGCAGGATCCGGCCGTCGTTCATGGTCACCTTGTCGACCGGCAGAGACTCGAGCGCCTCCTTCTCCAGGCGCGCGTAGGCCTCCTGGATCATCCCCGCCTCCTCCCGCACGACGCGGAGGCGCGGGCCCTCGATCAGGCTTTTGAGGAACTCGACGTCCCCCGCCCCGCCTTTTCCGGTCGAGAGGAGGCCGTCCACCCGGGTCTTCTCCGGCGCCGACAGCGCCAGGCTCACGTGCCATTCCTTGAGCGAGAGCAGCTGCTCGCGCAGGGCCTTCACGATCTCCGGGGGCAGGTCCACGGGCGCCGCCGGGGCGGGCGTCTTCGGGGCCTCCTTGGTCACGGGGGCCGGCGTGGGAGCCGTGGTAGGCGCGGGCCGGGCCGGGGCGTTGTTGACCGCGGGCGCCGGCTTCGGGGTCTCCTTGACGATCGGGCGCGCGGGGCCGGGATTGTTGTTCACGGGCGCGGGAGCGGTCCGGCGCGCCTCGTCGTCGTCCTCGCGAGGCTTGCCGCCGCTGAACATGAAGATGACGGCCGCGATCGCGATCACCACGACGCCGCCGCCGATCAGGATGTACAGCTTCATCCGCGGGTCGCCGCCGCCGGAACCGGTGGCCAGCACGCGGACGGTCTTCTTCCTCGGGCCGCCGGGCGTCGGGCCGGTCAGGCCCACCGGCGCGAGGCACGACGGGCACTTGACCCCTTCCGGCTTCGCCAGCTGGACGTCGCTGACGAAGAACATGTACCCGCACGAGCCGCAGCGAAGGTCCACGCGCGCCATGATCGCTCTCCTATGTCCGTGTTCAATTCCGTTTTAGGGCACCAGGAGTATACCGCCGTTCCCGCCGGACGTGAGTTATGATTAACGCGATGCTAAGGGTGGCCCTGGCCCTGCTCCTCCAAGACCCCGTCCCCTTCGATCCCGCCGTCCACGAGGCGACCCGCGCCTTCGCCTACGGCGACTTCCTCCTGGTCCCGGCCCGCGTCCACCTCCTGCGCTCGAAGAACGCGGACGCCCTCAACACCCTTCTTAAACAGGAGGACGTCCGCCGCCTCTTCCAGAAAGTGAATCGGATCTGGAACAAAGCCGGCCTCGCCCTCGACCTCGAGTCGATCGTGGAGGAGGAGGCCGACGCCGCGGGCTTCGACCCCGACAAGGGCACGGAGGCCTGGAAGGCGGCGCGGCCGGCGGACTCGCGGGCGCCCGGCATGCTCCACGTGTACTACGTCCGCCTCCTGCCCATGAACGGCATCTACATGGGAGCGGACGCGATCATCGTCAAGGACACGGCGGCGCTCCGGACGGTGAAGGGCGGCGTCGACGAGCCCATCCCGCGGGTCACGTCCCACGAGATCGGCCACGCCTTCGGCCTGGGCCACCGCCAGGACACGATCAACTTGATGGCGTCGGGCACGACCGGGTGGTCCCTCGACGACGGCGAGATCGACCGCGCCCGGGCCTGGGCGTCCGCGCGGGACTGGATCCTCGCGCCCGACGCCGCGCTCAAGAAAAAGCGTTTCGACGCGCTCGCCGCGATCCCCGGAGAGTCGAATATCAAGGAAGCCGCCCGGGCGGCGCTCAAGAAGGAGCCCTGATTCGATGGCCCTGATCCTGCTGGCGCTGCTGGCGCAGGAGTTCCGGACCAACCTCCCCGAGCACGACGTCCGCGTCAAGGTGCTGGGCTTCGAGACGGCGGCGGTCGAACGCCCCGCCGGCGATCCCGAGCTCGTGCCCGGCCTGCTCGACTGCGTGGTCGTGGGCGGCGGCATGAGCGGGCTGACCGCGGCCTTCTACCTCAAGGACCTCAAGGCGGTCGTGCTGGAGCGCGACGAGCGGGCGGGCGGGCTCGCGCACCGCGGGCTCACCGACGACGGCGTGGCCTACGGCCGCGGCTCGGCCTACTACTCCGAGCCGCCCGACCTCGTCATGCCCCTCTACCTGGAGATGGGCCTCACGCCCCTCGAGCAGACCCTCATCCCCTCCCCCATCGACAGCTACTGGCGCAAGGGCAGCCTTCTGCTCGACATGTGGGAGAAGGAGTCCTTCAAGGCCCTGCCGGCCGAATTCAAGGCCTTCCACGCGAAGCTCCTCCGCAGCGACAAGGCCGGCGAGATCCCCGTGCAGCCCATGGACCGGGCCGACGACCGCCGCCTCGACCGGATCTCCGCCGCCGAGTACATCAAGGACTTCGGGCCCGAGCTGAAGGCCTACCTCGACGCCTACTGCCAGTCCGCCCTCGGCGGCTTCACCGAGGACATCTCGGCCCTGGCGTTCACCAACTTCTACTCGGCGGAGGTCGTCGAACGCTACGCCTGGCCCGGCGGCACCGGCGGCGCCAGCGTCATCCTCGCGGAAAAGGTGAAAGACCTCGTCCGGACGGGCTCCGCGGTCGTCCAGGTCGCGCAGGACGCGGACGGGGTGGACGTCGACTACGTCCGCGGCGGCAAGCTGTACCGGATCCGCGCGCGGCAGGCGATCCTCGCCGTTCCCCTGCGGGTGGTGGACTGGATCTTTCCCGGGCTGCCCGAGGAGCGCCGGGCGCTGATCCGCTCGCTGAAGTACGCCGACTACGTCGTGCACCAGGTCTTCACCCCGAAGGACCTCTGGACGAAGACCTACGACACCTGGTTCGTCGACAAGTCCTTCACGGACCTCATCGCGGCCCGCTGGATCGAGACGAAAGGCTTCCAGACGCCGGCCGCCGCGGGGCCGGGCATCCTGTCGATCTACCAGCCCCTGGCGCCCCGCCGCGGCCTCAAGGCGCTCGACGCCCGCGCCGTGAACGACCTGGCGATCGGCGCGCTGCGGGAGCTCTACGACGTGATCCCCGACCTGAAAAAGGAGAAGTCCCTGGCGATGGAGAGCTACCGCTGGCCGGCGTCCATCCATCTCTGCCCGCCCGGCTTCTTCTCCGAGACCGCGCCGAAGCTCTCGCCGCCCGTCGGCCGCGTGCGCTTCGCCGGCAACAACCTGGGCACGCCGAGCTTCGAGGAGGCGATCTACCGGGGGCACCAGGCGGCGCTGCACGTCCGCGAGGCCCTGGGCAAGACGCTCGTGCCGCGGAAATGAACGTCCTCGCCCTCGGTCTCGCGCTCCTTGCGCAGGCGGCCCAGCAGCCGCCCAAGCCGCCCAAGCAGGAGCTCCAGGTCTCGGGGCACGCCGGCTTCGGCGGCGTGGTGGAGCGCGGCGAATGGACGCCGCTGACGATCGACCTCGACAACCGCGGCGAGGACGACCTCGACCTCGTCCTCGCGGTCACCTGGGGGCAGTCGGGCGGCATCCAGGACAGCGACCGGCCCACGCTCGGCACCCTCTACGGCAAGACCGGCCCGGTCCACCGCCTCAAAGCCTCCATCGCCGCCCGCTCCCGCAAGCGCCTCTCGCTCGGCGTCCGCGCCCCCCGCCAGGACCGCCTCAACCCCTGGGTCTTCGCCGAGTCCGCCAAGACGGGGCGCACGCTCGCCGCCGGCGAGCTCCTCAGCCGCTCCCTCCCCGCGAAACAGCGGCTCACCGTCGTCGTGGGCGCCGACCGCCTCGAAGGCTACTCCGGCTTCACCGCCCAGGCCGCCCCCGAGCACCTCCCCGAGGACTGGCGGGCGTACGCGGCCGTCGACACCCTCGTCTGGCTCGACGCCAAAGCCTCCGACTTCCGATCGGACGCGCAGGTCAACGCCCTCCGCGCCTGGATCGAATTCGGCGGGCGCTTCATCGTCGCCCGCTCGTCGGAGATCGGCCTCGCGGGCACGCCGGTGGCCGACCTCCTGCCGGTCACCCTGAAGGGGGGCCGGCCCCTGGCCTCGCTGTCCGCGCTGGGTCCGGTCGGCGGCTCGGTGCCGGAGGGCGCCACGGTCGTCCTGGATTCCGTCGCCGAGCGCGGCGGAGTGCGGCTCGTCCAGGACGGCATGCCGCTCCTCGTCGAAGGCTCGGTGGGCGCCGGGACGTCGATCTTCGTCGCCTTCGACCCCGCGAAGGAGCCCTTCGCGAAGTGGCCGGGCGCGGCCCGCTTCTGGGCGTGGGCGGCCCCGACGCGGCCCGCTCCCGAGGCGGCGCCGAACGATTTCTCGTATCCGCCGGAGAGCATCGGCGCGATGTCGCTGGCGACGCAGGCGGGCACCTTTCCGGACGTCGCGCCCCCCGCGATCGGCGGCCTCTTCGTCCTCATCCTGATCTACCTGGTGGTCGTCGGGCCCTTCGACTACTTCGTGCTCCGGAAGCTGAAGCGGCTGGAGCTGACGTGGATCACGTTCCCCGCGTACGTGGTGCTGTTCACGCTGCTGATCCTCTTCGCCGGCGGCGCGTTCATCGAGCGCGCGGCCTACCAGCGCGAGCTGGTGGTCGTCGACCGCTCGTCGGACGGGGCGCGGGAGCGGCGGCGGGCGCTGAGCGCCGTGCTCGCCCCGCGCAACCAGCGCTACGCGCTGATGGACGCCGAGCCGGTCAGCGCGAACTACCTGACCAGCCAGCTCTCCTCGCTGGACCTCGGCAACGCGGTGCTGGCGCGCGCGCCCCGGATCGAGCTGCGCGACTGGACCGTCTCCCGCGGCGCCACCGGGCTCGTCGTGACCGACCGGGCCGTCCCCCGCCAGGCCCCGGCGCTCTCCTGGACGGTCCGCGAGGGCCGCCTCTCCACGAAGAACGGCGGCGCCCTCGTCCGCCCCGCCGCCCTCCTCACCAAGGCGGGGGCGTGGGAGGTCGATCCGATCCCCCCCGGCGCCGCCGAGGTCCGGATCAAGGCGCGCGGGTCGATCGCCGACTTCCTCAAGGCCGAGAAGGCGCACGCGGTGACGGAGAACGCTCCGCCCGACCTCTCGAGCTACCGCTACGGCTACGGCGAGGACGCGCCGCGGGCGCTCAGCGTGAAGGAAAACGCGCTCGACGGCCAGCTGCGCCGGGCGCTGCTGGCGCTGTCGTTCGGCGAGCCCGGGAAGCCGGTGTCGGGCTTCGCGCGGAGCCTGGACGCGCGGCGCTGGCTCGACGCGGGCGGCAGCGTGCTCCTGGTCTGGGAAAAGCCCGAGAAGGCGGAGGCGGAGTTCGATCCGCTTCCCACGCGCTACACCGGCCTGACGATGATCCGTTACTTCCAGGGGCCCCCGAAATGATTCAGATCGACGACCTGGCCAAGAGCTACGGCGGCCATCTCGCGCTCAACCACGTCAGCTTCACGATCGAGGCCGGGGACATGTTCGGCCTGATCGGGCCGAACGGCGCGGGCAAGACCACGCTCATCCGCATCCTCGCCACGCTGCTGCAGCCGACCTCCGGCAAGGCCTCGATCAATGGGAAGAGCGTGACGAAGGAGGCGGTCGACGTCCGCCGCATGATCGGCTACATGCCCGACTTCTTCGGCGTCTACGAGGAGCTGAAGGTCCGGGAGTACCTGGAATTCTTCGCCTCGACCTACGGGATCAAGGGCGCGAAGCGCAAGGCGGTCGTCGACGGCGTCCTGGAGCTGACGGACCTGGTCGAGAAGCGGGACGCGCTGATCGCCTCGCTGTCGCGCGGGATGCAGCAGCGGCTGGGCCTGGCGCGCGTGCTGGTGCACGACCCGCAGGTGCTCTTCCTGGACGAGCCGGCGTCGGGGCTCGACCCGCGCGCGCGCATCGAGATCCGGGCGCTCCTGAAGGAGCTCCGGAAGATGGGCAAGACGATCCTGATCTCGTCGCACATCCTGGCGGACCTGGCCGACCTCTGCAACAAGATCGGGCTGATCGAGCGCGGCAAGCTGCTCTACGCGGGCGGCCTCAAGGAGGCCATGGCCAAGGTCCAGAGCGACGACCTCTGGCTGGTCGAGGTCTTCGAGGAGCCGGAGAAGGCGCAGAACATTCTTCAGCACCAGACCTTCATCGAGACCGTGACGCCCGAGGACGGCTTCCTGCGCGTGAAGCTCCGTCCGGGGGAAGGAGAAGTGCACCGCATCCCCCAGGCGCTCCTCGAGCAGGGCCTGCGGCTGAAGCAGTTCAAGCTCGTCGAGGTGACCCTCGAGGACGCCTTCCTCAAGCTCACGAAAGGCGAAGTCTCCTGAAAACTCCCAAATCCCGACGGCCTCCCCC
>DASVNH010000093.1:0-23108 GCA_036383955.1 Planctomycetota bacterium
CTTGTTCAGCTCGGCCAGCTCGGTCTCGGAATGGGCGCGCGCCTTCTCGAAGTCCGAGCGCAGCTGCTCGGCGTCCCGGCGCGCGGCGTCGCGGGCCGCCTCCAGCTCGCGGACGGACTTCCGGCGCTCCTCGAGCTTCACTTCGAGGTTCCGGGTGATCTCCTCGACCACCTCGAGGCCGCCGCGCGCCTTCGCGAGGTCGGCGACCTTCTTGCGCTCCGCCTCCAGCTCCGCCTTCAGTTTGTCCAGCTCCGCCGTCGCCGACGCGTGATCTTCTTCCTTCTTGCGCAGGCGGAGCTTCGTCTCGCCCACTTCGCTTCCCAGCTTCTCGACTTCCTGGATCACGACCTTCTTGATCCGGTCTTTTTTGTCCAGCTCCTGGCGCAAGTCGGACTCGGCCTTTTCGCGGGCCCGGCTCAGCTCGCCGACGCGCTCCCGCAGGACGCGGACCACGTCCACCTCGCCGTTCCGATCCACGCGCTCCAGCAGCTGCTCGAGGGTGGCGGTGGCGAGGGAGAGATCCGGCGGGGGGGCGGCCGGGGCGGACGTCGGCGGCGGCGGAGGAGGAGACGGGGGCACGGCGGCGCCTCCCGTGATCGCGTCGCCGCACCAGGGGCAGTAGGCCTTGCCGTCGACGCCCGGGAGGCAGCGGAAGTCTCCGCGCTTGCAGCGCGGACAATTGAACATTTGAATCGTGAAGGTCATGCGGTAAGAGTACCCCCTGGAGCGCCGGGAGCAACCCCGCATCCGTTCAGACAAAAGAGAATCCCGGACGCCTACGGCTCGAACGCGCCGAGCGCGCAGGCCCCGGAGCGGGGACGCGGGGTGCCGGCGAAGTCGGCGCGCGCGCGGGCCTGCGGGACGCCCTTGCGCGCGGCGGCGGCCGTGGGCTTCAGCGTGCCGCGGCCGTCGTCGAGGAAGGCCGGGGCGTCCGCCAGCAGGTTCCCCTCCTGCAGGATCTCGCCGCCGCCGGACACCACCACCCGCCGCTGGGCGTTCGGCGCCCAGGCGAGGTTGTTCACCACCTCCAGGCCCGGCGCCTTGCTCGTGGCCAGGCAGACGCTGAACTCCTGCCCCGCGTCCGCCTTCAGGACCGTGTTGTGGAGGATCCGGATGTCCGCCGGCTCCGGCTCGACGCCGCGGCGCGCGACCTCCACCGCGTTGTAGTACTTCGCCGAGCCCGTCCCCGAGAACACGTTGTTGCGCACCGTGACGTTCCGCGCCGCCAGGTGGAGGTCCACCTGCACGGTCTCCTGCGACCGCGTCCGGTTGCGCTCGAACAGGACGTGCGACACCCGCTCGTCGCTCACCGGGTTCTGCGGGCCGAACGAGAGGCTCCAGGTCTTCCCCACGAACAGGTTGTCGGACACGACGACGTGCTGCGTGGGCGGACGTCCGTCGCCGTGCGTCGGGCCGTGCAGCTTGAGCGCGTGGCGCTCGGGCCCGGGATTCTGGAACGCGTTGTGCTCGATCACGCCCTTGTGCGCCTGCCAGACGCGCGTGACGTGCGACGTCCGGATGTCGCGCACGAGGTTGCCCAGGAGGGCGAGCCGACGTCCTCCGACGTACAGGCCGTTGACGAAGGCGTTCGACACCTCGCAGTCGGCGATCGTGTTGCCGTCGTGGGGCGTCGCGTACATCGGCGTATGGTCGCCCCAGCCGAGGCCCACCCGGAAGTCGCGGACGGTGACGCGCTGGATCAGGGTGTGGCGGATCGGATGCTGGACGTCGAACAGCACCGCCCCCTGGGTGTCGGTCTCTCCCGGCCCGACGAAGGCGAGGTCCGTGATCCGCCAGTCGTCGCCGAACACGGCGAGGCCGCCGTCGCGGCCTTCGACTTTCACGACGGGCGGCGCGCCGGGGCCGTAGGCGCCGACGTGGCCGGGGCCGTCGCCCGCCAGCTTCAGCGGCGATCCGGCGAGGACGAAGGTGTCGCCGCGCTTGAGGAGGAGGCGGCCGCCTTTCTCCAGAATGGGCCGGGCGCGGTCGAGGGAGCGCCAGGGCGCGGCGGGCGTGCGGCCGTCGGCGCGATCGTCGCCGGCGGTGGAGGAGACGTGGAAGGTCGGCACTTCCAGGGGCAGGACCTGGATCTTCTGGTTGAACGCCCGGCGCTTGCCGCCGCGGTCGGTGACGGTGAGGGCGACCGTGTAGAGGCCCGGAGCCTGGAAGACGTGGGCCGCCACCGGGCCGAAGGCGACGTTGCGGGGCCGCCCGGAGTTGGCCCAGGCGCCGCTCTTGGGATCGCCGAAGTCCCAGGCGTACTCCGACGAGGAGGTGTCGCCGTCGTCGGGCTGGATCACGCCGCTGCGCCACGCGGGGTCGGCGGTGTCCACCGCGTCGAAGAAGACCGTCAGGGGGGCCGCCCCGCTCACGCGGCTGGCGGACGTCATGGCCGCGGTGCCGGGAGGCGTCTCCCCGGAACAGGCGAGGACGCCGGCCAGAATGCCGATCACGAGCTTCATCGCGCACCTCCCTCGACTCCCCGCCTCTATGGGCCCATGCGGAGCCGGCTACTGTCAACGCCCCTTCCCGCCGGGGAGGGGATTGATAGTTGCCCCGCGCGTTCCCTACAAACAGAGATGAGCCATGAAGACCGCTCCGCGTTCCGCCGCTTTGGACGTTCTCCGCCTCGCGGCGGTGGCCCTCGTCCTGGGCCGGCATTGGCCCGTCGAGGTCCCCGCCGACCTGGCCTGGCCGCTCCGCAAGGCCGCCGAGCTCTGGCAGCGCGCCGGCTGGGCGGGCGTCGACCTCTTCTTCGTGCTCAGCGGCTTCCTCGTCAGCGGCCTGCTCCTCGCCGAGCGGCGGGAGACCGGGCAGGTCCGGCTGGGCCGCTTCCTCGCCCGCCGCGGGCTCAAGATCTACCCCGCGTTCTACGTCTTCCTCGCGCTCGCGCTGCCGCTGGCCCCGCACGCCGTCGAACCCCGGCTGGTCGCCGGCGAGATCTTCTTCCTGCAGAACTACGTCGGCGGGCTCTGGAACCACACCTGGAGCCTCGCCGTGGAGGAGCACTTCTACCTCGGCTGCGGCCTGCTGGTCGTCGCGCTGTCGCGGGCGGACCGGCTCGACCTCCTCCGTCCCGCCTTCGTTCTGGTCGCCGCCGGCTGCCTCGCCTTCCGCGTCGCCGGCGCCGCCTCGGGCCTGCCGGTCCCGCGCCTCCTGTTTCCGAGCCACGCGCGCGTCGACGCCCTGTTCTTCGGCGTCTTCCTCGCGTATCTCCGCCACGCGCGGCCCGACCGCCTGGAGGCCTTCACGCGGCGCTACCGGACGCTCCTCGCGATCGCGGCCTCGGGCCTCCTGATCCTGCCGATCCTGTTCCCGATCACCACCAGCCGCTTCATGCAATCCGCCGGCCTGACCGCGACCTGGCTCTCCTCGGGCGCGGCGCTGCTCCTCGCCGTCCACGCGCCCGCCGAGGCCTTCGCGGGCCGGGCCTGGCGCGCGGCGGCCGCCGCCGGCGCGATGTCCTACTCGATCTATCTCTGGCACATGCCCGTCGGACGCCTGCTGGCGCGGGCGCCCTTCCCCGGCTCCCCGGGGACGGCGTTCCTGCTGCTGGCGACGTCCTACGTGATCCTCAGCGTCGCGGTCGGCGCGGGGATGTCGAAGCTCGTCGAACTTCCGGTCCTGCGCTGGCGGGACCGGCGCTTCCCCGCGCGGGAAGCCGCGTCCGTCCCCGTGATGACCCAGGAGGAACGCGCATGAACGTGCTCGTGACCGGCGGCGCCGGCTTCATCGGATCCCATGTCGTCGAAGGCCTGATCGCGGCGGGGGCGCGCGTCGACGTCCTCGACGACCTGTCGACGGGCGACCGCGCGCGGCTGTCCAAGAAGGCCCGCTTCACCCGCGGGGACGTGCGCGACGGACGTCGATTGCGCGACCTCCTCCGCCGCCGGCGGGCGGACGCGGTGGTGCACTTGGCCGCGCAGGTGAACGTGCGCGTCTCGCTCGCGGATCCGAGCCACGACGCGTCGCTGAACGTGATGGGCGGGCTGTCCGTCCTGCGGGCCTGCGCGGAGTCGGGCGTCGGGCGCCTGGTCTTCGCCTCGTCCGGCGGCGCGATCTACGGCGACCAGGACCGCTATCCCTGCCGGGAGGACGCGCCCGCGCGGCCGAACTCGCCCTACGGCGTGGCCAAGCTGTCGTTCGAGCACTACGCGCGCTCGTTCGAATCCTCCGGCCTGCGCGCGGTCCACCTCCGCCTGGCGAACGTCTACGGCCCGCGGCAGGACCCGGCGGGCGAGGCGGGCGTCATCGCGATCTTCTCGGAGCTCATGCTGAAAGGCCGGTCGCCCCGGGTGTTCGGCGACGGCCGCCAGACCCGCGATTACGTGTTCGTGACGGACGTGGCCCGCGCCTTCCGCGCCGGCCTGCGCGCCCGTCCCGGCGTGTACAACGTCGGCACCGGCCGGGAGACCAGCGTCAACACGCTGGTCAGGGAGATCGCGGAGCGCACCGGCTTCCAGGGGAGGCCCACGCACGAATCGCCGATCGGCGGCGAGGTGCGGCGCAACGTGCTGGACATCCGCCGCGCGCGACGCGTGCTCGGCTGGGCGCCGCGGGTCCGCCTCGACGAAGGCCTGGACCGCACGGTCTCGTGGTTCAAGGACCTCGCATGATCCGGAGAATTCTCGACGGCCTGATCTTCCGCTTCTACCGCCTGCTGCGGCGCTGGCGCGCGTTCCATCGCCGCTACCTGGACCGCACGCGTCCGGTCAACCGTCCGGCCGAGCCCAGCCTCTACATGCTGCGGCTGCCCACCCCGGGCCGTCCCGCCCTCTTCGCGCTGGAGCGCCCCGGCCACATCGAGGACCGCCTCATCGAGCGCGGCTCGTACGAGCCCTACATCACCTCCCTCTGCCTGTTCCTCATGCGGGACGACGGCGTCTTCGTGGACATCGGCGCCAACTTCGGCCTCCACGCGCTGCAGATCGCCGGCGCCCTCCCCCGCGCGCGCTGCCTCTGCTTCGAGCCCCACCCGGCCGTCCACCAGGAGCTCCGGCGGAACATCCGCTTCAGCGGCTTCGACAACGTGGCCGCGCACCCGATCGCGCTCGGGGACGCCGCCGGGACGGTCGACTTCTTCATGCACGAGCTCGGCGCCTACAACAAGGGGCTGTCCAGCCTCCACCCCACGCCGGACATGGAAAGCGGCTTCCGGCGCGAAAAAGTCGAGATGACCACCCTCGACGCCTTTCTCCCCGACGGCGAGCGCGAGCGGCTGTCGGTGGTGAAGATCGACGTCCAGGGCGCGGAGCGTCGGGTCCTGGCGGGCATGAAGGAGACCCTGTCCCGCGCGCGGCCGGCCGTCGTGTTCGAGTTCGAGTCCGAGTACGTAAAGGACCCCGAGGCCGAGATCCGCGCGATCCTGGACGGCTTCCCGGACCATTACGTCTTCAAGATCCGGGAAGGATCCCCCGAGCTGACGGCCTTCGACCCCGCCGCCGTGCGCGCGAAGGGCTACTGGGCCAACCTGGTGGCGCTGCCCAAGGACGGCTGGTGGAAGGTGAAGTAGAGCTCGGCCGGCTGGAAGAAGCGGCGCAGGAAGCGGCCGCCGTCGACCTCCGCCAGCGCCTTCTGCGAGCGGTGGGCGGCCAGGGCGTCGCGCTTGCGCTCGAGGTGCCCCTCGGTGCGGACGGCCTTCACGCCGAAGCCGCCGCGGGCCCAGCGCCGCCACCAGGGCGTGGTCCAGAACCAGACGGGGTACTCCAGGAGCGGGACCGACCGCGCGCGCGCGGCCGCGTCCGCGGCGCGGCCGAGCGCCTCGTGGTCCGGATGCGCGTCGTAGCGGCAGGGCGCGAGGAGTTCGTCCGGTTGGAACCGCGCGCATTCCAGGGCGATCCGGGCGCGCAGCTCGACCTCCCGCGCCGCGAGCGTCCCGTCCTCCCAGCCGAGGAAGACGACGTCGTCGGCCGCCACGCCCAGCCGCCGGGCCGCGTCCCGCGCCTCGCCCTCGCGGATCCGCGCCAGCGCGTCCGGCGCGACGCCCTCCGTCCGCGCGTGGCGGCCGTCGGACGCGAACAGGATCCGCACCTCGGTGCCCGCGGCCCGCTTGCGGGCGATCGTCGCCCCGCAGCCGAGGACCTCGTCGTCGGGATGCGGCGCGGCCACCAGGCAGCGGCGGCGGGCGGAGGCGTCGGTGACGTCCACCGCGCCGGCCCGCAGCAGCGTCTCGCAGAGGGAGTTGAGGACGCGCGTGAGCGTCACTCCAGCCTCCACGCGAACACGGAGAGGAAGTCGTCCAGCGCGTCGTCGCCCGCCTCGCTCATCGCGCGGAACAGGAACCAGTCCGTGCGGCGGCCGCGCAGCCGGCGGAGCGTGTCCTCGACCAGCATCGCCTGGTAGCTCCCCAGCCGCGTCTCGCCGTCGCTGAACCAGTACTGGAACGACATCCGCCGCTCCCCGCGCCGCAGCCGCATGCGCGTGCCCGGCAGCGGCTTCGCCTCGTCCGACGACGCGACCGCCCAGCCGTCGCCGGTCAGGCAGTACTCGGGCGGATGCGCGCGGTGGCGGTCCCCCCCCGTCGAGGTGATGAGGACGTCGACGGCCCGGTCCTCGCGCGTGTAGCGCCGGGACCAGACGCGGCCCTCGAAGTACGCGGCCTCGCTCCGGCCCACCGGCCGCGCCCGGCCTTCCCAGTCGCTCTGCAGCCAGCTCATCTCCAGGCGCCGGGCGTCGACCCGCCCCATCGCGGCGTTGAGCGCGTAGCCCTGGAAGGCGGCGAACGCGGCCGCGAGGATCACGAGGAGCGGCCGGCCCTGCCGCGCGGGGACCGGGCCCGGCGTCGGGACCGGCAGGGTGGCGTCCGCGACGACCGCCGCCGCCGCCAGCGCGGCCTTGGCGGCGAGGCTCGCGCCGAGGCTGGCCGTCCCGAAGACCGGCAGCGTCAGGGCCTGCAGCTGGTAGGACACCGTGGGGAATCCGAGATAGACGAGCCCGGCCGAGGGCAGGAGGGCGAGGGCGCCCGCGGGGCCCCGGGCCAGGAGCGCCAGGGCCAGCGCCGTGCCCAGCAGCGAGAGGCCGCGCAGGAGATTGACGTCGACGAGCAGCGCCGCGAGCAGGACGAGGAGGGAGGCCGCGAAGGCGGCGGTGCCCGCGCGCTCCCAGCCGGGCCGCGGGGGAAGCCGGCGCCATCGCCGCGCGCCGAGGGCGACGCCGGCGACGACGAAGAGCCAGCCGAAGCGGTCGAGCCCCGCGCGCCAGCCGTTCACGCACCAGGCGAGGAACGGCACGTGGAGGAAGGCGAGCAGGGCCGCCGTCAGGATCCCCTCCAGGCGGCCGGGCGGCGCGGGCTTGACGTCCGCCGCGAGGCGGTCGGTCAGCAGGAACGCGGCGAGCGTCGCGAGGAGAAACGCGACGATCCCCGCCGTCGCGTGGAAGACGCCGCCGGGCTCCTCGCCCGCGAGGTGGCCGGCGACGACCAGGGCGGCCACGCGCGCGGCGTTGGCCGCGAGGGCGAGCGGGACGGCCGCCAGCGCGGCGAGGACGCGGCGGCCGGGGGTCAGCCCGGGCCGGATGCCCGCCCAGAGGATGCCCACGAAGAGCAGCACGCGGAGCGTGGTCGAGCCGCTGCAGGCGGGCACGACGTCGAAGGCGACCGCCGGCGTGGAGAGCAGCGTGCCGCGGCGGGTGATCGGGAAGCCGGTCGCGCCCAGGCCGAGCTCGACGATCGCCGAGGAGAGCTCGCGGAGGGGCGTCGCGACGAAGGCGTCGGCGATCTCGAGGACGAGGAAGATCCCGGCGGCGGCCGCCGCCGGCCAGGCGAGGCGCCGGAGGTCCGTCATGGGGACAGCGCCTCGATCCGGCGGCGCAGGGACGCGCGCGAGAGCTCCCCTTCCTCGACTCCCTCCGTGGCCGGATGGGCGAGGCAGGCGGCATAGCGCCTCACCGCGGCGTCCGTCCGGCCCAGCTTCTCGTAGGCCTCCCCGAGCAGGAGCAGGAGCGACGGCACCCGGCCGGCCAGCCCGGGATCCTTCTCCAGCAGGGCCACGCAATCCGTGGTCCGCCCCGCCCGCATCAGCGCGGTCCCGTACGTGTGCAGGATCGACGGATGGTCCGGCGCGAGCGCCACCGCCTTCCGGGCCGCCGCGAGGATGTCGGCCAGGTCCGCCGTCCGCGCCTGCAGCGACATCCACGCGAAGTTGTTCAGCAGGAGCGGGTTCTCCGGATCGTTCTTCAGCGCCCGCCGGTAGCAGGCCGAGGCCGCGGCGCAGAGCTTCCGCTCCCGCGCCCGCTCCGCCAGGCCGAGCCAGCGGCGGCCGTCGATCGGATGCGCGTCGAGCGCGGCGACGACGCCGTCCTCGCGGCCCGCGCGGAACATGACGTCCGCCCAGCGGACGGCCACGGCCGGGTCGGCGATGCCGGCGCGCAGGGTGTCGGCCGCCTCCGGCAGCCGCCCCTCGCACTCGTGGATCCAGGCGTCGCAGGCCAGGGCCTGGGCGCGCGACAGCTTCGCGCGGATCGACTCCAGCAGGGCGCGCGCGTCGGCTCCGCGGCCCGACCGCGCGAGCAGGACCAGCCGGAGCGGCGCGAGGGTCTCGGACGTCGCCGCCTCCTCGACGATCCGCAGCGCTTCCGCCTCGTCGCCGCGCGCGATCTTGACCCGCGCGAGCTGCCAGAGGACGTGGGGCGCCCCCTTCCCCTCCTCCGCGCAGCGCCGCAGGATCGTCTCCGCCTCGCCGTGCTTGCCGAGGTCGAGGAGCGCCACGCCCTGGCGGAAGCGCGCGCCGGGGTCGTCGGGCGCGAGCGCGAGGCCGCGCGTGGAGGCGGCGAGGGCGCGTTCCGGACGTCCTCCGCCGAGCTCCGCCTCGGCCAGCATGGAGTAGGCGAGCACGGAGGGCGTGCCGAAGGCGACGACCTTTTCGACGGCCTCCCGCGTCGCGGTCCAGTCGCGGCGCTGGAGGGCGATCGCGGCCGTGCCCAGCAGGGCGATCTCGTTGCGAGAATCCTTCTGGAGGACTTCGGCGTAAAGCGACCCGGCCTTCTCGGGCTTCCCGCGGCGGAGAAGGAGGCTGGCGTAGGCGAGCAGGACGGACGGCACGCGGCCGACGGCGGCGCGTTCGAAGGCGGCTTCGGCGTCGTCGGCGCGCCCGAGCCGGAGCAACGCCTCGGCCCGCAGGGGCTCGATCGCGTGCGGAGGCGCGCGGCTGGCGTCGCACTCCCGCAGGAGGTCGGCGTACTCCCGCCGCGCCAGCAGGATCGACAGGCGCGCGATCTCCGCGTCCTGCCGGTCGGGCTGCCGCGCGAGGATGGCGTCGAACGCCTTCGCCGCGTCGCCGAGCTCGCCCGAGCGCAGGGCCAGCACGCCGCCGCTGAACAGGAGGTCGGCGTCGTCCTTGAACTTCCCTTCGAGGAACGTCTGCGCCTCGACGGCCTCCCGGCGGAGGCCCTTCGCGGCGGCCAGGTCGCGATAGAGCTCCATGGAGCCGCGCGACCAGCGTTTCCGCGCGTGCAGCCGGCCGAGGACGGCGAGGGCTTCGTCGAGCCGGCTCGCCTTCGCCAGGACCCGCGCCAGCTCCAGCTGGAGCGCCGGGGAGCGCGCGAGGGGTCCGGAGACGGCGCGATAGGCCGCCGCCGCCCGCTCGGGTTCGCCCACGCGCGCGAGCTCGCGGCCCGCCGCCCATTCGGCGGCGGGCGCGCCCTTCAACAGCGTCCGCACCCGCGTCAGCGCGTCGACCGAGACGGCCCGGCCGCCGAGGCCGTCGCGGATCGCCTTGTACAGCGCGCGCTCGCCTTCCAGCCAGGGCTCGTCGCCGTCGGCGCGCGCGGCCAGCGCGTCGAGCGCGCCCGCGTCCGCCCGGCCGCCCGCCAGCAGGCCCAGCAGCAGGCGCGCCGCGTGGGCCAGGCGGTCCTCGACCGGGTCGAGCGCGCGCGTCGCCAGGGTGTCGAGGGCTTCGACGGCCTCCGCGTGCCGGTCCTGGACGACCAGGAAGACGCACCACTCGAAGCGCAGCCCCTTGCTTTCCGGATGGCGGGCTCGGCCTTGGTCGAACACGGCGGCCGCCTCGGACGTCTCCTCGAGCGCGGCGAGCAGGCTGCCGAGCAGCGCGGTGCCGCCGTCGTCGAGGGTCTGCCCGCGGAGGAGGTCGACGGCCTTCGCGGCCTGGCCGAGCGCGACCCAGCCGGCGGCGATCTTCCCCGCGAGGACGGGCGTGCGCGGGAGGCCGAGCCAGAGCTCGACGGCCTCCTTCTTCTTGCCGCAGAGGAAGAAGATGTCGCCTTCCAAGTCCTGCCGGGCCGGGCCCTCGGGGATGCTTTCCAGCCAGCGCCGGCCGGACGCGAGCCGTTCTTCGGGCGACTTGAAGGGGCCGTGAGTGAGGAGGGCGAGAAGGACGTCGGGCGTCTTCATCCCCGCGTCCCACGCGGACCGGGCGTGCGCGTAGGCGACGGGCTTCTGCCGGAGCTGAAGGGCGGGCTGGGCGGCTTCCCAGTGGAGGGTCGCGTCGGCGGGATCGCGCTCGGCGGCGTAGGCGAGGTACTTGTAGGCGTCGACCCATTCGCGGCGGCCGAGGTGCTCGCGGCCGATCTCGGACGCGCGCTCGGCGCTCAAGGGCTTGCGGTTCTTCGCGCGATAGACGAAAGCCGCGCCGGCTCCGACGGCCGACGCCGCGGCCACGATGGCCGCCGCCAGGATGAGCTTGGTCTTTTTCCGCATACGGCACCCCCCCTCCCACCGAGCCTACGAATCGGGCTACTCAAGCGCCTAGACGAAATCCCAAATCCCAACTTCCAAATCCCAAGACGTCCCCCCCTTCCCCCCCGCCTTCGCGGGCCGTAGCCCGGCCCCGCTTCGGCGGGCGAAGGCCCGGGGGGGGCGAGGGGGGGAGCCCGTTGGGATTTGGGATTTGGGGGTTGGGATTTTCGTGCTAGGATGGCCGCCCATGAAATTCACGAAGATGCACGGGGCCGGGAACGATTACGTTTACGTCAACCTCTTCAAGGAGAAGGTCCAGCGCCCGGGGGCCGTCGCGGTGGCCGTGAGCGACCGCCGCGCGGGGATCGGCTCGGACGGGCTGATCCTGATCGCGCCGTCGAAGACGGCGGACGTCCGCATGATCATGTTCAACGCGGACGGCTCGGAAGGCTCGATGTGCGGGAACGGCGTGCGCTGCGTCGGCAAGTACGCGTACGAGCACGGGCTGGTGAAGAAGAAGGCGCTGACGGTCGAGACGAAGAGCGGCGTGGTCTCGCTGGAACTGCGGGTCAAGGGCGGCCGCGTCGGCGAGGTGACGGTGGCCATGGGGCCGGCGCGCCCCGTGCCGGCGTCGTTCCACGTCCGGGCCGACGGGACGTCGACGCTCCTGCGCGAAAAAGCGGAAGGCTTCGAGGGCTTCGTGGCCTCGATGGGCAATCCGCACTTCGTGATTCCGGTGCCGTCGACGGCCACCGCGCCGGTGACGACGACGGGGCCGAAGATCGAGACGCATCCCGACTTCCCTTCGCGCGTCAACGTGGAGTTCGTGGAGATCCTCTCGAAGGGCCACGTGAAGCAGCGCACCTGGGAGCGCGGCAGCGGCGAGACGTTCGCGTGCGGCAGCGGCGCCTGCGCGGTGGGCTTCGCGCTGGCGACGTCCGGAATGACGGACCGGACGGTGCGCGTGGATCTGCTGGGCGGGACGCTGACCATCGAGGTCGCGCGCGACGGGCGCGTCTTCATGACGGGCCCGGCGGTGGAGGTCTTCTCCGGGGAATGGGCCCAACCCGGGGTCCGGGGACGTCGTTAAAGGCGGATGGCCCGCGCCGTCGGCGTCGAGATCACGGAAGCCTCCGTCCGGCTGCTCGCGTTCGAGCAGAACGGCAAGAAGGGGAAGATCCTCCAGGTCCACCAGACGCCGATCCCGCCGGACGCGGACGTGCCCTGGGAGGATCGCGCGGGGAAGGCGCTGAAGGAGGCCTTCGCGGTCTCCAAGGCCCCGAAGTCCCGGGTGGTGGCGGCCGTCGACTCCGGCCACGCGATCCTGCGCGAGCTGACGCTCCCGTTCAAGAGCGAGGACCAGATCCGCAAGACGGTCCGTTTCGAGCTGGAGAGCCAGATCCACAACCACGCCATCGACGACCTGGTGGTCTCCTACTACAAGACCGGCGAGACGGACAAGGGCACGCTCCTTCTGGCGGCGGCGGTGCCGAAGGAGGTCGTGGCCCGGACGCTCCGCGTCTTCGAGAAGGCGGGGATCGATCCGGTGGCGCTGGACCTGGACGTCTGCGCGGTCTTCAACGCGATGAAGCACGCGGGGGCCGTCGACACGGACGAGCCGCACCTGCTGATCTACGGGACGTCGAAATTCACGAAGCTGATCCTGGTGGAGGACCGGAAGCCGCGGTCGATCCGGACGATCCGCTTCTCGATGCCGGAGGAGCCGGAGCGGGCGCGGGCGTCGAAGCCCGACGAAGAGACCCGCGGCGACTCGCCGATCGTGATCATCGAGGATCAGGACGCGACGAAGTTCGCGGACCTCGACCCGGGCGTCCAGGGGGAGCTGGTGGGGATCCTGGCGAAGGAAGTGGCCCGCTTCCTGCTGGCGCACGCGGGGACGACGAGCCCCTCCCACATCCTGCTGGCGGGCGACTTCGAGGATCCGGGCCCGGCGTCGAAGATCGAGGCGGCGACGAAGATCCCGGTGCGGACGTTCAACCTGCTCGAGGCGATGGACGGCGCGGGAGACCGGTCGGCGAGGGTGGCGGCGCCGCTGGGGCTGGCGCTGAAGGGGGCGGGGGCGGACGCCCTGGGGATGGACTTCCGGCAGGATGAGTTCCAGTACCGCAAGCGGTTCGACGCCCTCAAGACCACGGCGCTGGTGACGGCGGAGCTGCTGATCGTGCTGCTGGCGGCGGTGGCGCTGCACCTCTGGTTCAAGCGCGGGGAGCTGGCGAAGGCGAACGCGTTCCTGCTCGAGGAGCAGAAGAAGGTCTACTGGGGGGTGGCGAACGAGGAGCTGACGGACCCGCTGCAGGCCTATCCCAAGCTGGCCGAGCTGTACCGGAAGGCGGCGGCGGAGACCGGGCCGGAAGGGCCGCTGGTGGAGTCGGGCCGGACGGCGTGGATCGCGCTCTTCGACGCCCTGCAGCGCTTCCAGCGGAAGTACGGGACGCAGAAGCTCGGGGGCGGCGAGCTCTTCCTCGAGATCGAGGGGGTGGAGATCCAGCAGACGACGACGTCCGGCACCGAGAGCCTGACGCTGACGTTCCGGGGGAAGATCCGGAACCACGAGTACGCGGGCGTGCTGAAGAACGAGGTGCGGGCGGCGGAGCTCTTCGCGAACGCCGACTGGAGCGCGCCCTTCACGCCGCTCGAGGGCGGGCTTTACCAGTTCTCGCTCAAGGCCACGAAAGCGAAGCCGAAGAAAGGCGGGGCGTAGGATGGCCGCGCCGAAAGCGTCGTCGGGGGGAGCCGGGGCCCTAGTCGCGATCTCCGCGATCCTGGGGGCCGGGCTGATCGGGCTGACGGTCTGGCTCCACGGCGAGACGGCCCGCGAGGAGGAGCGCCTGGACCGCGCCAAGCGCGAGTACCGCGAGATGGTGGACCGGATGAAGCCCGCCGTGACCGAGTATCTCAAGAACGCGAAGCGGCCGGGCTCCGGCCCGGCCAACGAGGACCTGATGACCTTCCTGAGCCGCAAGGCGAACGCCGCGGCGATCCCGGCGGCGATCTTCCGGCTCCAGCGCAACCAGGAGCTCAAGGTCGGCCCCTGGCGCGAGCAGTCCTACACGGTCAACCTCCAGGGCACCAAGGACGCGCCGATCTCGCGCGACGCGGTGGCCTCCCTCGTCCGCCTCGTCGAGACCGAGCGCCCGGCCGTGCGCGTGAAGAACCTCGCCTTCGCCTTCGCGGGCGACGGCCTGGGCTCCGCCTCGCTCACCTTCTCCGCTTTCGACCGAGACGGCGGACCGTAGCGACCGCGACGCCGGACCGTAGCGGCCGCCCCCCGCGTTATTTTTTCGGTCATTTCCGCTTGCGACGGCCTGCATAAATCTGTAGTTTATCTGCATAAATATGAGCGATCGGGTCGAGCGCCAGAAGGCCATCCTGGACGTCATCGGGACGCGCGCCGTCTCCACCCAGCGGGAGCTCAAGGAGCTGCTGCGGGCGCGCGGCATCGACGTCGACCAGGGGACGATTTCGAGGGACATCAAGGAACTCGGGATCGTGAAGGTGTCGGACGACGGCGAGCACTACAAGTACGCGCCGGTCGAGGCGGTGTCGCCGGCGACGCACCAGCGGCCCTCCGCGATCGTCGCGCGGCTGGTGAAGAAAGTGGACTGCTCGGGCAACCTCCTGGTCGTGAAGACGGACCTCGGGGAGGCCTCCCCCGTCAGCCTGGCGATCGACCGCCTGGGCTGGCCGGAGGTGCTGGGGACCGTCGCGGGCGACGACACGCTGCTGGTCGTGGTCCGCGAGGGCGCCTCCGCCCGGAAGGTGGCCAAGAAGATGCTCGACCTGAAGAGAAGCAAGAAGGACACCGCGTGACCAAGAAGATCGTCCTGGCGTACTCGGGCGGCCTGGACACGTCCGTCCTCCTGAAGTGGCTCAAGGAGAAGTACCAGGTCCCCGTGGTGGCGTTCATCGCCGACGTCGGCCAGGCCGCGGACATGGGCGCCCTCTCGCGGAAGGCGACCAAGACCGGCGCCGACAAGGTCGTCATCGCGGACCTGCGGGACGAGTTCGCCCGCGACTACGTCTTCACCGCCCTGAAGGCGAACGCCGTCTACGAAGGCGTCTACCTCCTGGGCACGGCGATCGCCCGCCCCCTCATCGCCAAGACCCAGATCAAGGTGGCCAAGTCGGAAGGCGGCGACGCGATCGCCCACGGCGCCACCGGCAAGGGCAACGACCAGGTCCGTTTCGAGCTGGCCGTCAAGGCCCTCGCCCCCGAGCTGGAGATCATCGCCCCCTGGCGGACCTGGGAGTTCAAGGGCCGCGCCGACCTCTTCGGCTACGCCGAGAAGCACGGCATCCCGCTCGACGGCGTCAGCCGGGACAAGCCCTACTCGATGGACGCGAACCTCATGCACGTCAGCTACGAGGGCGGCGCGCTCGAGGACCCCTGGATCGAGCCCCCCAAGGACATGTTCCGGATGACGAAGGACCCGGCCGAGGCGCCGGACGCGCCGGAGTTCGTCGAGATCGAGTTCGCCGACGGCGTCCCGACGGCCGTCGACAAGCAGTCGCTCTCCCCCGCCAAGCTCGTGATGAAGCTGAACGAGATCGCCGGCCGCCACGGCGTGGGGCGGGCGGACGTCGTCGAGAACCGCTTCATCGGCATGAAGTCCCGCGGCGTCTACGAGACGCCCGGCGTCCACGTGCTGCACCTGGCGCACCGGGCCGTCGAGTCCCTCGCCATGGACCGGGAAGTCATGCACCTGCGCGACTCCCTGATCCCGAAGTTCGCCTCGCTCATCTACAACGGCTTCTGGTTCTCGCCGGAGATGAGCGCGCTGCGGGCCTTCGTCGAGGAGACGCAGAGGGGGATCCACGGCACGGCGCGGATCAAGCTCTACAAGGGCGCGGCGTCGGTCGTCGGGCGCAAAAGCTCCCATTCGCTCTATAATCCCGAGCTCGCGGGCTTCGAGACGTTCGCGACCTACAACTCCGCCGACGCCGGCGGCTTCATCCGCATGAACGGGCTGCGGCTGTCGCTCAACAAGTCCCTGAGGAAAGGCCTCTAGTGTCCGAACTGATCCGGGAACGTTTCGACCGGCCCGCCGACGAGTTCGCGGCCAAGTTTGTCGCCTCCATCGAGGCGGACGCGAACCTGGTCGAGCAGGACATCCAGGGCTCGCGCGCCCACGCGCGGATGCTCGTCGAGCGGGGCGTCCTCACGCCCGAGGAAGGCGCCGCCCTCGCCAAAGGCCTCGACCAGGTCGCCGCGGAGTGGCGGGCCGGCACGCTCAAGCTGACGGTCGCCAACGAAGACGTCCACATGAACGTCGAGAAGAGGCTGCTCGACCTCGTGGGCCACGCCGTCGGCGCCAAGCTCCACACCGCGCGGAGCCGCAACGACCAGGTCGCGCTCGACCTCCGGCTCTGGACGCGCGACGCCGGGACCGCGATCCAGGACGCGATCCGGCGCCTCCGCAAGGCCCTGGCCGTCCGGGCCGCGGAGCACGCCGCCGTCATCTTCCCCGGGATCACCCACCTGCAGCACGCGCAGCCGATCTCGTTCGGCCACGTCCTGCTCTGCTACCAGGACCGGCTGGCGCGGGACGGCGGGCGGTTCCGCGACGCCCTCCAGCGCGCGGACGTGAGCCCGCTCGGCGCGTGCGCGATGGCGGGGACGTCGATGGGGACCGACCCGGCGGCGACGGCCAAGGCCCTCGGGTTCGCGGCGCCCTTCACGAATTCGATCGACGCCGTGAGCGACCGGGACGCGGCCGTGGAGTTCACGTCGGCCTGCGCGATCCTGCTCGCGCATCTGTCGCAGATGGCGGAGGACATGATCCTCTGGTCGACGCCGGAGTTCGGCTTCATCGAGCTGCCCGACGAGCTCTGCACGAGCTCCTCGATCATGCCGCAGAAGAAGAATCCGGACATGATCGAGCTGGTGCGGGGCAAGGCGGGCGCGGTGGTCGGCCACCTGGTCAACCTGCTGACCACGCTCAAGGGGCTCCCGATCGGCTACAACCGCGACCTGCAGGAGACGAAGCCGCCGGTCTTCGCCGCGGCCGACACGGCGCGGCTCTCGCTGACCGCGATGACGAAGGCCGTCGAAGGCATGGCCGTCCGCGCCGACCGCATGCTCGCCCAGGCGAGCGATCCGCAGATGATCGCGACGGACATCGCCGAGTACCTCGCGAAGAAGGGCGTCCCCTTCCGCGACGCGCACGGCATCGTGGCGCGCCTGATGAAGCACTGCGCCGCGAAGGGCCTCTCGCCCGCCGCGCTGCCGCTGGCGGAGCTCCGGACCTATTCGCCCGCGATCGGCGAGGACCTGTTCGCGCTGCTCACCCCCCGGGCCTCGGTGGACTCCAAGACCTCTCCGGGCGGCACCGCGCCGCCCCTCGTGGAGGCGCGCGCCCGGCAGCTCCTGAGAGAACTGGCATGAAGCTGGACGTCGCCCATTTCGCGTCCTCCACCGCTCCGCTGGAGCTGTCGGGGCCGGTCGTCGTCTACAAGCAGGGATCGACGGAGGCCGGCCAGGTCGTCGTGGTGCGGGCGCTCACGGAGAACACGTTCTACCCCGACATCGAGCTCGTGTCCGGCGAACGGGTCCGGATCCGGAAGGGGGACGTGATCGCGGGCGTGCTCGGCAGCCGGCAGGCGCTGCGCGGCTTCGTCGGCTACGCGCCGTACCGGGTCGCGGCCGGGGACAAGCTCCACCTCCTGAACATGGGCGGCGTCATCGGCCGCTACGTCAGCGGGCACAAGGACCTGGGCGATCCCGTCCGCGTCGAGGTCCTCGGGCTCTCCAAGAAGAACCTCCGGGACGTCGCGCTGCCCAAAGTCGACATCCTCACGCACGCCCCGCCCATCATCCTCGTCTGCGGCTCCTGCATGAGCGTGGGCAAGACGGCGACGATGGAGGAGATCATCAAGGGCCTCTCCAAGCAGGGCTACAAGGTCGGCGGCGCGAAGATCACGGGCATCGCCGCCCTCAAGGACCTGATGCGCATGAAGGTCGCCGGCGCCGCGAGGACCTACAGCCTCCTGGACTGCGGCGTCCCCTCCACCGTCGACACGGACGACGTCGCCGGCATCGCGCGCTCGATCGTGGCCAAGATGGCCGACCTGGACGTCATCGTCATGGAGCTCGGCGACGGCGTCGTCGGGCACTACAACGTCCAGGACTTCTTCGAGGACCGCGTCCTCATGAGCCACATCGACGCCGTCGTCTTCTGCTCCAGCGACCTGACGGCCGCCGTGGGCGGCAAGTACGTGCTGGGCGAGCGCGGCGTCCCCATCACCGTCGTCACCGGCCCCGCCACGGACACGGAGGCGGGCGTCACCTGGCTGGAGAAGACGCTCGGCGTCCGGGCGGCCAACTCCCTGACCGAGCCCGCCAAGCTCCTGGAGATCCTGACCCCGGTGCTCGCATGAAGAAGATCAAGGCGGTCGTCGTCGGCGCCTCCGGCTACATCGGCGGCGAGGCCCTGCGCCTCCTGCTGGGGCATCCCGACGTCCATCTCGCGGCCGTCACCGGCCACGAGAACGCCGGCAAGCGCGTCGACGAGATCCAGCCCAACCTCCGCGGCTTCACCGAGCTCTCCTACCAGAAGGAGATCCCCGAGGACGCCGACGTCTACGTGCTCTCCCTGCCCCACGGCGGCGCGATGGACGTCGCCCCCAGGCTCAAAGGCAAGATCGTGGACCTGTCCGGCGACTTCCGGCTGAAGGACGTCGCCGCCTTCGAGAAGTACTACAAGACGCCGCACAAAGCGCCAGCGCTGCTGGCGGAGGTCGCCTACGGCATCCCCGAGATCAACCGGGCGAAGATCAAGGACGCGCGGATGGTCGCGGCGGGCGGCTGCTTCGCGAGCGCGGCGATCCTCTCGCTCTGGCCGCTGCGGGAGCTGGCCGACGGGCGGGCCATCGTCGACGGCAAGACGGGCTCCTCGGGTTCGGGGATCAAGCCGGGCGAGAAGACGCACCATCCGTTCCGGGCGACGTCCTTCTTCGGCTACGAGATGTTCCACCACCGCCACACGCCCGAGATCGAGCAGGCCTCGGGGGTGAAGGTGCTCTTCCAGCCGCACTCGACGCCGCTGGTGCGCGGGGTGTTCACGACGTCCTACGTCCCGCTGAAGCGGGAGATGACGGGCGACGAGGTCTTCGAGGTCTTCAAGAAGGCCTACGCGGGCGAGCGCTTCGTGCGGCTCTCGAAGGGCACGACGAACGTGAACAACGTGAAGGGCTCGAACTTCGTGGACCTCGGCGTCGTGGCCGAGGGGCGGACCGCGATCGTCTTCGCGGCCGTCGACAACCTGGTGAAGGGCGGCGCCGGCCAGGGCGTCCAGTGCCTGAACGTCATGTTCGGGCTGCCGGAAGACGCGGGCCTGTCGGCCCCGCCCGCGCAACCGTAGATCGGATCGACGATGACCCTGCTGAAAACCTACAAAACCCTGCCTATCGACCTCGTCAAAGGCGAGGACGTCTGGGTCTGGGACGCGGCCGGGAAGAAATACCTCGACCTCTACGCGGGGCACGCGGTCTGCTCGACGGGCCACTGCCATCCGAAGGTGGTGAAGGCGATCCAGGAGCAGGTCGGCAAGCTGCTCTTCTACTCGAACGTGATGGGGCTGCCGATCCGCGACGAGGCGGCGGCGCTGCTGGTCAAGAGCGCGCCCGGCTTCCACGCCGCGCTCTTCGCGAACTCGGGCGCCGAGGCGAACGAGAACGCGCTGAAGCTGGCGCGGCGCCACACCGGCCGGCACGGCATCTTCGCGATGCAGGGCGGCTTTCACGGGCGCACGGCGGGCGCGGTCTCCGTGACCGGCATCGAGAAGTACCGCAAGCAGTCGGAGCCGAACGTGCCCGGCGTGTCCTTCGCGCCCTTCGGCGAGCTGCCCGAGCTCAAGCCGGACACGGCGGCCGTGATCCTCGAGCCCATCCAGTCGATGGCGGGCTGCAAGACGGCGACGGCCGACTACCTGAAGAAGCTCCGGGCGCTCTGCTCAAAGAACGGCTCGCTCCTCATCTACGACGAGGTGCAGACCGGGATCGGCCGCACCGGGACGATGTTCTTCAGCGGGCGCTACGGCGTGAACGCCGACCTCGTCACGCTCGCGAAGGCCATCGGCAGCGGCATCCCGCTGTCGGCCGTCCTCGCCACGAAGGAGATCGCCGACGGGGTGCAGTACGGCGAGTACGGCGCCACGTTCGGCGCCGGCCCCGTCGCCATGGCCGCCATGAAGGCCACCCTGGAGGTCGTCGAAGGCCTCCTCCCCAACGTCGTCGACGTCGGCGCCTACCTCGCGGAGAAGGCGCGGGCGGTGAAGGGCGTCGTCGAAGTCCGCGGCCTGGGGCTGCTGCTGGGGTTGAAGCTGTCGATACCCGACGCGGTGCCGCTCCAGAAGGGGCTGCTCGAAAAAGGAATCATCACGGGGACGGCGGACGAGCCGGGGGTGCTCCGGCTGCTGCCGCCGCTCACGCTGTCGAAGGCGCACGTGGACCTTTTCATCAAGGAATTGAGCGATGGGCTTAAAGGGTAAGTCGTTCATCAACACCCTCGAGTTCTCCCCGAAGGAGCTCGAAGGGATCCTGGCGAAGGCGGCGGCTTTGAAGAAGTCGAAGAAGGGCCCCACTCCGCTCAAGGGCAAGAGCGTGGCGCTGGTGTTCTTCAATCCGTCGCTGCGCACGCGGGTGTCGTTCCAGGTGGGCATCGCCCAGCTGGGCGGCCAGGCGGTCTCGATGTCGGTCGGGAGCGAATCCTGGACCCTCGAGCACCACGACGGGGCGGTGATGAACGCCGACAAGACGGAGCACGTGAAGGACGCCGCCTCGGTCCTCTCGCGCTACGTCGACGCGATCGCCGTCCGCTCGTTTCCCGGCATGAAGTCCTACCAGGAGGACATGGCGGACGGCGTCATCGAGTCGTTCCGCAAGCACGCCACGGTGCCGGTGATCAACATGGAGTCGGCCCTCTGGCATCCCTGCCAGGGCATGGCGGACGCGATGACGGCGATCGAGCGGCTCGGCGCGGTGAAGAAGAAAAAAGTCACGCTGACCTGGGCGTACCATCCCAAGGCGCTGCCGATGGCCGTGCCCAACTCGTTCGCCGCCGCGTTCTCGCAGCTCGGCGCCGACCTCACGATCGCGCATCCCCCGGAGTTCCCCCTCGAGAAGCGGCTGCTCGACGCCCTCCCCCGCAAGCCCCGGATCGTCCACTCCAAGAAGGAGGGCCTGGAGGGCGCGGAGCTCGTCTACGCCAAGTCCTGGGGCGGCTCCGCCTACTACGGCCGCTGGGAGGAGGAGAAGAAGATCCGCGAGACCCAGCAGGACTGGATCTGCGACGCCCTGCCCAAGGGCGCCGTCTTCATGCACTGCCTCCCCGTGCGCCGCAACGTGGAGGTGAGCGACGCGGTCCTCGACGCGACGTCCAGCGCCGTCTACGACGAGGCGGAGAACCGCCTGCACGTGCAGAAGGCGATCCTTTCGGAGATTTTGTGACGTGATGAGCCACAGAGGCACGGAGACACAGAGGCGAACACATGGATACGACGTCTCTGTGTCTCGGTGTCTCTGTGGCCAATAAAGGTCGGAGAACGCGCGCATGAACCCCGAGAACCTGAACGTCCTGCGCCAGGCGCTGCCCTACATCAACAAGTTCAAGAACAAGACCTTCGTCGTGAAGATCGGCGGCGAGATCGCCGACGACGAGGCGACGCTGCACTCGTTCTGCGAGGAGGTCGCCCTTCTCTACCAGGTCGGCATCCACGTCGTGGTCGTCCACGGAGGCGGCAAGCAGGCCACCCAGCTGTCCAAGCAGCTCGGCATCGAGCCCAAGATGGTCCAGGGCCGCCGCGTCACGGACGAGAAGACCCTCGACGTCGTGATGATGGTCTTCGCCGGCACGATCAACACCGAGATCCTCGCCGCCCTCCGCGAGTACGGGGCGGAGGCCGTCGGGATCTCCGGCGTCGACGGCGGCATCCTCAACGCCGTCAAGCGCCCGCCCAAGAACATCGTCAACGAGAAGACGGGCGAGGAGGAGGTCGTCGACTACGGCCACGTCGGCGACATCGAGTCGGTCGACCCGAAGCTGCTGCGGACGCTGCTGGCGGCCGACTTCGTCCCGGTCATGGCCTCGCTGGGCGGCGACGACGCGGGCAACATCCTCAACATCAACGCCGACACGGTCGCCAGCGAGATCGCCTCGGTGCTGCAGGCCGAGAAGCTGTTCCTGGTGACGGACGTCGAAGGCATCCTGCGCGCCGACAAGACGCTGATCTCGCGGGTCACGCCGGCGGAGATCGACCGCCTGATCAAGGAAGGCGTGATCAAGGGCGGGATGGTCCCGAAGGCTCAGTCGGCGGTGGAGGCGCTCAAGGACGGCGTGCACAGCGTGCACATCATCAGCGGGAAGAACAAGTCGACGCTGCTGACCGAGGTCTTCACCGACACGGGCTCCGGCACGATGATCCACCGCGAGGGCGAAGCGGACTAGCTTAGGGCAGCTTGGGCTCCGTCAGCACGGCCGTCTCCGACAGCGACTTCAGGAACTCGATCAGGTCCGCGACTTCCGCCGCCGTCAGCTCCTGCTTCTGCAGGTTGACCTTGTCGAGGTGCGGGTTGTCGATGCCGCCGCCGACCATGAGCTTCACGGCCTCCTCGAGGGTGGCGACGCTGCCGTCGTGGAAGTAGGGCGCGGAGCGCGCGACGTCCCGCAGCGTCGGGGTCTTGAACGCGCCGGTGTCCTTCTCGATCTTGGTGACGGTGAAGCGGCCGACGTCCGGCTTCTCGGCCTTCATGCCGATGCCGACGTTGTGGAACTGCTTGTCGGTGAGCAGCGAGCCGACGTGGCAGTTGACGCACTTGGCCTTGTTGAAGACCAGCCAGCCGCGCTGGGCGGACTCGCTCATCGCCGTCTTGTCGCCCTTGAGGAACTTGTCCCAGGGCGTCGTCTGGCTGATGATCGTGCGCATGTAGGTGGCGAGGGCCTGGGCGAACTGCTTGTCGGTCGCGGGGCCGCCGAAGACCGCCTTCACGTCGGCCGCGTAGAGCTCGTTGAGCTTCGCGACCACGTCCCCGCGGATCTCGTCCTTTTCCTTGTCCTTGGCGCCCATGTTCGCGAGCTTCCAGGCGGCGAGGGCCTGGCCCTCGAGCGACTTGGCGCGGCCGTCCCAGTACCACTCGTCGTGGTAGCCGATGTTCCAGAGCGTGGGCGTGTGCCGGCTCAGGGCCTTCTCGTACGCGCCCTTGTTCAGCGCGACGCCGTCGGTCAGCCCCTTCTCGTTGACGTGGCAGCCGTAGCAGGAGCGGCTGCCGTCACCCGACATCCGCTTGTCGAACCAGAGCTTGCGGCCGAGCGACGCCTTCTCGAGCGTCATCGGGTTGTCGGCGGGGATCTTCATCGCCTCGTACTTCTCCAGAGGCGCGTAGTTCTTGGGATCCGAGGGCAGCTTGAAGTCGTCGCCCGCCTGGCAGCACGCGCTCGTCGCGCAGGTTCCCCCTCCGCAGG
>DASVNH010000094.1:0-10796 GCA_036383955.1 Planctomycetota bacterium
TCCGACGAGGCCGGCCCGCGCCTCGGGCGTCAGCCGCCGGACCGGGATCATGGGACCATCCTCTCGATCGGCAGGACGAGGATGCCGGTCGCGCCGGCCTTCTTCAGGCGCGGGACGAGCGCGTTGATGGCGCCCTCGTCGACGACGGCGTGCACGGCGACCTGGCCGCTCTCGGCCAGATCCATGATCGTCGGGCTCTTGAGGCCCGGGATGAGGCGCACGACGTCCTTCACTTTCGCCCGCGGGATGTTGGCCATGAGGTAGCGCTTCCCCACGGCGTGCTCGACGCTGTCGAAGGCGTGGGCGAGGTCCTCGACGTCCTGGCGCCGGCTCTTGAGGCAGGCCGGGCCGGCGATGAACACGGCCCAGGACTCCAGGATCGTGTCGAGAATGCTCAGGTGGTTCTGCTTCAGGGTCGAGCCGGTCTGCGTCAGGTCGGTGATCAGGTCGGCGACGCCGATCGCGGGCGTCAGCTCCGTCGCGCCCGAGACGGGCACGACCACGACCTTCTTCTTCCGCTTCTCGAAGTACTTCTTGGTCAGGTTCGGGAAGGCCGTGGCCACGCGGGCGCCGGCGGGGACCTTGGACACCGCGGTGATGCCGGAGTGCTCGGGAGCGGCGACGACCAGCTTGCACTGCCCGTACTTGAGGTCCAGCAGGCGCTCCACCTTGCACGCCGTCTCGGCCACGAGGTCGAGCCCCGTGACGCCCACGTCCGCCGCGCCCAGCTCGACGTACTCGGGGATGTCGGCCGCCCGCGCGAAGAGCACCTGGTACGCGCCCCCGTTGACGTTGGCGATCAGCGTGCGGTCGGCGCTGCGCGGAACCTTGAGGCCGATGGAGCGGAGGAGGTCGAGCGTCTCCTCCATGAGACGCCCTTTGTTGGGTACGGCGATTTTCAGGGGAGGCATGGCGGCGAGAGTATAGCGGTTTTGGCGGGACGTCGCAATGAGCGGAGGCCGTCCGGGCGGAGTCGAGGGATCGAGGAATCTTTTTCGCCCCGTCTTTTTCCGCTTGACAGGTCCTCTCAGGATCAGTACTATCCCGCCTGCCTGGTGACCCATTACCCAGGGGGCTACACCCGTTCCCATTCCGACCACGGTCGTTAAGCCCCTGGGGCCGATGATACTGGCGGGAATTACATCGCTGGGAAAGTAGGTTGTTGCCAGGCTTATAAAAAGCCCCGCGTGCGCGGGGCTTTTTTTTTGCCCCGACCTCGCGTCAGGTACACTACTTCCCATGCCGCCCTCGGAGCCCCTCCCGGTCCGCGCGGCGTACGTGCTCGGGGGCGTCGGCGTCGGCGCCAGCCAGGTGGCCCTCAACCTGATCGTCGACAACCCCGCGCATTTCTGGCCTTCCGCCGGCTTCCAGCTCTTCGCGCTCTTCTGGGCCCTCCTGCTGCCCGTCGGCGCCGCCCTGGCGCTCGACCTCCTCCTCTCCCGCCTCCGGTCGCCGCTGCCCCAACGGATCTGGCGCGCGTCCCTCTGCGCCTGCGTCCTCCTCAGCTTTCTCCGGCAGGTCCAGGTGGCCTATCCCGGCGCGTTCGCTTCCTGGCTCGGCGGAGCCCCGCCCCTCGTGCTGGCGCCGGCCGCCTTCCTCGCCGTCGCCGCGGCGGCGTGGCGACATCCCGAGCCCGCCCGCCGCTACCTGACCGCCCTGGCGATCCTCGCGCTCTTCTCCCTCGGACGCTTCGTCGTGAAGACCGAGCTCTGGGGGCCTTCCTGGGCGTCCGACACGAAGGCCTCCGGGAGCCGCCCGACCTCCTCCGCGCCCCCGCTCTTCCTCCTGATCTTCGACGAGCTCGCCATGGACGTGCTGACCGCGGCGGACGGCGGGATCGACGCCCGCGACTTCCCCTCCTTCGCGCGCCTGGCGTCCCGGAGCGCCTGGTTCCCGGACGCGACCACCCATCATGCCTGGACGGGAGACTCGATCCCCAGCCTCCTGTCCGGCCGCGTCCGTGCGACGCGCGGGATGCCGTCGGCCCTCGACGTCCTGGCCGAGACGCGCGACATCCGCCTCTTCGACAATGCCGGAGCCGCGCGCTCCGTGGTCGCCGCCGACCGGGTCGGCGGCAACATCGCGATCGAAGGCGCGCTGCGGAGGGCGTCGCACAGCCCCGCGGGCTCGCTTCGCGTGCTGCGGCTGGCGCTCGCCGAGTCGCCCTTCCTGAACGCCCCGCTGGGCGAGAGCCGGGCGCGGGGCCTCCCTCCCCTGGGCGCCTGGGGGGGCGGCGACCTCCTGCCGACGGACGGGCCGCGCGAGATGTCGATGCTTCTCAGTTGCTTGAGCCCCCGGGAAGCGCGGGGCAAGGTGATCTACTGGCACGGCGGCCTGCCCCACGCCCCGTACGCCCTCTCGGCCGACGGCACGCCCCACGGCCGCCGGGAGACGCGCTTCTCGCCGCGCGGCGAGACGCCCCGCCACGACCCCGCCGCCGTGCTCGCCAACTACCGCGAGCAGGTCCGCTACGTGGATCGCCTCCTGGGCTTGATCCTCGACACGCTCCGGACGGAAGGCCTCGAGGACGAGGCCTATCTCGTCGTCACGAGCGACCACGGCCTGCGCACCTGGTTCGGCGACCTCGAGCCGCCGGAGTTTCCCGAGCGGCGGACGTCGTGGACCCCCCGCGTCCCGCTCTTCCTCCGCGGGCCCGGCGTCGCGCCGGGACGTCGAACGGTCGAATACCAGCACGCGGACCTGGCGCCGACGCTGCTGGACCTGCTGGGCGTGCCCTGCCCTCCCGGGGCGTTCGAGGGCCGCTCGGCCCTGCGGGGCGGTCCGCCCCGCCGGAAGCTCTTCCTGGACGAGGAGCGCAAGCCGTGCACGTACGACGAGGGCGCGGGGCTCTGGCGGCGCCTGGGTCCCGGCGAAGCGCCGGGCTTCTGATCCGGCCCGCCCGGCCTCAGCGGGGTACAGAGCCGACGAGCGCGGGATCGGGCCCATCCCGTCGTACTTCCTGGACCTGTCTAGGAGTCCATGCTGCCGAACTTGGCGGCGCTGGTCGCGTCGGGACCTGGAGGCTTGGTGTCGGCGCCGGGCTGGGTGGAGTCGGCGCCGACGCGGGTGCCCGCGGCGCCCTGGAAGCTGGTCTCTTCGGGGGGCGTGGCGATCTGCTGGGCGGCGGCGACGCGCAGCGAGCAGTACGACAGCGTGCCGAGGGTCGTGAACAGCGACGCCGGCAGGATGACGCCCAGCGCCAGGGCCACGCCCACGTAGATCTTCTGCAGCGGGAGGAAGCGCCCTTCCCAGACCGCCCGGACGTCGTCGTCCGGCGGTCCGAACAGGGTCTCGGGAAGATCGAGCGTCCAGCCCGCCAGGAGCAGGCAGACGATGGCGATGACGCCCGTGGCGACCGTGACGATCAGCCAGTGCAGCAGGATCCGTCCCCATTGGCGCCGGACGTGGCTCCACGCCGCGCTCACCGACCCCACCAGGCCCAGGCCTTCCATGGCCGCCGCCGACGGCACGTACATGCACGCGACCTGGTAGACCAGGACGCCCAGCACCGCCGCCAGCGCGAAGATCATCGGAATGAAGTAGAGCACGCGCAGGGTCGACGCCATCCCCGTCCCCATGTTCCGGACGAAGCCCAGCACCCACAGCACCCCGGCCGCGAGCAGCGACGGCATGAGGACCACCACGGGAAACACGAAGGCCGTGCTCGCGTTCGTCGCCGTCCAGCCGAGCACCTCGCGCACCGACCACTCGCGGGCCTCGATCTGCCGCCGCGTCACGAACGCGAGCGCCACGCAGATGAACGCGAATCCGAAGACGGACATCGTGAGCGCCCCCAGGCCGGCCACCTTCTCCAGGGCGGTTTCCCGGGCCCCCGACCACACGTACAGGAAGACCACGATCACCGCCAGCGGGGCGACCAGGCCCAGCGTCAGCAGCAGCTTCCGCGGCTCGAAGGAAAACGAGGCGCAGCGCAGGAGGTCAACCGGCGAGAAGTACTTCTCGACCATCGGCTCCAGGCGCGGCTTCTCCACCCGCGGCCGCGGCGGGGGCTTGGGGAGGTCGATCGGCAGCTTCCGCGTTGACGGCCGGCCCGGATTCGTCCCGGCTCTCGTGTCCGACGGCACCGCGCGATGGACGTCCGTCTCCTCTTCGGTTTTCGCCGGCCGGGAGTCGGACGGCTTAGAATCGGACGGCTTGGTCGACGCGGGATCGGACGCCGAGGGCGGCGGCTTGCTCTCCGCCCGCGCCGTGATCTTGCGCTCGACGGGCGGCGGGACGACGGTCTTGCGGGCCGACTCCCGCGGCTCCGGGCGCTTCGGAGGTGCGCCCCCGCCGAAGTGGGCCGTCAGCTCCGGCACCTCGTTGGCGGCCCGCCAGGGCTCGCCCAGCTTCTTCACGAGGTCGGTCGGCCGGAGGGCGCCGCCCTTCACGAGCAGAAGGACGTCGTCCAGCGTGACGACCTCGTTGTGCCCGGGCAGCCCGAGCATCCACTCCTTCACCGCCATGGCTATACCCGGATCATCTCCATGAGCGCTTTCGCGCGGGTTTCGACTTCCTCCGGCGTCACCCGCTGGAGGCGCCCGGTGCCGAACTCCTCGACGGTGAAGGATCCCATGACCGAGCCGTAGATGAGCGCCTTCCGGAGGGAGGTGGCGTCGCCGCCGGAACGCGCGAGATAGCCGAGGATGCCCCCCGCGAACGAGTCGCCCGCGCCCGTGGGATCGACGAACTTCTCCGTCGGGTAGGCGGGGATCGAGAACTGGAAGTCGCGCGTGGCGAGCGTCGAGCCGTGCTCGCCGCGCTTCACGATGACGATCCGCGTGCCGAGGTCGAGCAGGCCGCGGATCGCCGCGGCGGTGTTCTTGGCCCCCGCCAGCTGCTGGGCCTCCTCGTGGTTCACGCAGAGGGCGTGGACGCGCGGGAGGAGGTCGAGCAGCGCCGGCTTGGCGCTGTCGATCCAGAGATTCATCGTGTCGAGCATGACGAACGCCGGGTTCTTGAGCTGCGCGAGCGTGGCCTTCTGGACGTCGGGGCTGGAATTGCCGAGGAGCACGTAGGGCGTCGACGCGAACGCCGCCGGCACCTTCGGCTGGAAGGTGGCCAGGACGTTGAGCGCCACGGAGACGGTCTCCGCGCGGCTCATGTCCCCCTGGAAGCGGCCGTGCCAGCGGAAGGTCAGGCCGTCGGCCGTCTCGAGCCCGCCGGTGTCGACGCCCCGCCCGCGCAGCATCTCGACGTGGCGGCTCGGGAAGTCCTTCCCCACCACGGCGACGAGCTTGACGGGGGCGAAGCGGCTGGCGGCGAGCGAGAAATGCGTGGCCGAGCCGCCCAGGCAGTCCTCGGACTTGCCGTACGGCGTCTCGAGGGTGTCGAGCGCGACGCTCCCTACGACCAGCACGGAGCTCATAGGGTCTTCAGCGCCTCGTCGACGCGGGCCATGACGCGTTCCTTTCCGAGGATGCCGAGCGTCTCGTGCATGGGCGGGCTCGCGTCGGAGCCCGTCACCGCCACGCGCAGCGGCTGGGCCACCTTGCCCAGCTTCAGGCCGCGCTTTTCCGCGACGGCCTTCAAGAGCGCCTCGATGGGCTCCTTCTCGAAGCGCTCCATCGCCGCCAGCCCGGTCCGCAGCTCCAGGAGGACGTCCTTCCCTCCCTCGGCCTTCAGCCATTTCGCGACGGCCTTCTCATCGTAGACGACGTCCTTCGCGAAGACCCAGCGGGTCTGGGCGACGATCTCGTCGAGCCGCTTGAGACGCTCGTGCTGCTGGCGGACGGCCTCCGCCACCACCTCGGGCTTCACCGCGGAGAGGTCGTAGGCCTTTTCGAGATACGGCCGGCAGAGCTCCACGAGCCGCGCCGGCGGGCATTTCTTGATGTACTGCCCGTTCATCCACTGCAGCTTGTCGACGAGGAAGCGCGCGGGCGTCGTGCCGATGCGGTCGACGGTGAACAGCTTCACCATCTCTTCGAGCGTCATGAGCTCGACGTCCTTCCCCGGCGACCAGCCCAGGAGCGCGAGGAAGTTGATGATGGCCTCGGGCAGATATCCCAGGCGGCGGCACTCCTCGACGGTGACGGGCAGCCCGATGGCGCGATACTTGTCGATCTCGCGCTTGGAGAGCTTGGCGCCTTCCGGGTCGAAGATGAGGGGCATGTGGCCGAACTCGGGCGGCGTCCAGCCGAACGCGCGGTACAGCGAGATCTGCTTGGGGGTGTTGGGGGCGTGCTCGTCGCCGCGCAGCACCCGCGTGATGTTCATGTCGTGGTCGTCGACGACCACCGCGAAGTTGTACGTCGGGAAGCCGTTCGACCGCACGATCACGAGGTCGGGGTCGCCCGTGGTGTCGAAGGCCATCTCGCCGTGGACGAGGTCCTTCCAGCCGATCCGGGCGCGGTCGATCTTGAAGTACAGGGCCTTGCCCTTCTCGGGATCCTCTTTCCAGTAGGCCCGGCCCGACGCCTCGAGCTTCTGGGCCATCTCCTTGTAGCGGTCGAGGCGCAGGCTCTGGTAATGCGGCCCCTCGTCCCAGCTGAGCCCGCACCAGGCGAGCCCCTCTTTGATCGTCTTGAGCGAGTCTTCGCGGTTGCGCGCCTGGTCGGTGTCTTCGATCCGCAGGACGAAGACCCCGCCGTCGTGGCGCGCGTGGAGGTAGTTGTAGAGCGCGGTGCGGACCCCGCCGATATGGAGGTCGCCCGTCGGGCTGGGCGCGAAGCGGACGCGGACCGTCATCGGAGTGGGATTCTAGGGCACGCCCCGGCCCCGCGCAAGGTCTACGCGCGGCTCAGCGGCCTTGCAGCCGCGCTCGCGCCTCCCGCAGGCGGAGCTCGGTGTCGGCCCGGTGCGGCCAGGCCGCGGGCGCGACCGCCAGCGCCCGCTCGAAGCTCTCCGCCGCCTCCGCCCAGAGCCCCCGCAGGGACAGGCACATCCCCCGGCCTCCCCAGGCCTCCGGGATCGACGGGTCGATCTTCAACGCCGCCGCGTAGTCCGCCAGCGCCCCGTCCAGGTCCCCCGTCTCGCCCCGCGCCACCGCGCGGTTGAGATACGCCCGCATGTGCTCGGGATTCATCAGAAGGACGAGCGTGAAGTCCTCGACGGCCTCCTTCACCCGCCCGGTCCGCCCCCGGATGAGAGCCCGCTTCATGTAGGCGTCGAGGAACACGCGGTCCAGCGTCACCGCCCGCGTATAGTCCGTTTCGGCCTCCGCCAGCTTGCCCCGCCGCTCCAGCGCCATCCCCCGGGTGAAATAGCCGCGCGAAAACGTCGGATCCCGGAGAATCGCCTGGTCCGCGGCTTCCATCGCCCCGTTCAGGTCCCCCATCAGAAAGCGCGTCTGCGACAGATTCGCCAGCGGACGCGCGTTGCCCGGAAGAAGGCGCGCGGCCGTTTCCAGGTCCGCGACGGCCTCCGCGAGGCGCCCCCGCGTCATGCGATGGAAGCCCCGGCTGTTGAACGCGTTGCCGTGTCCAGGCTCCAGCTCGATCACGCGCGTCCAGAGCCGGTCCGAATCGGTCCAGACCTGGCAGTACCGGTGGGAGAAGGCCCCGAGGGTGACGCCGGCAAGGAGCGCGAGGCTTCCCGCGAGCGCGCGGCCGCGGGCGGAGGCCGTCGCGACCCCCGCCAGGACGCCCGCGACCAGGAGGCCCGGCACGAGGCCGGCCAGGTAGGTGTAGCGGTCGGCCGCGAAATGCCCGCCCGCCTGCACCGGCGAGATCACCGGCGCCAGGAGCAGGGCGAACCCGGCCCAGGCGGCCAGGGCGCCCGGCGCGCGTCGCCTCCAGAACACCAAAGCGGCCGAGAGGCCAATGACGAGGAGGGCCGCCAGGACGAAGCGCGACTCGAAGAGGCTTTCGGGGGCCCGGTAGGTGTAGAACGGGCTCAATCCCACCGGCGCCACGGTCTTGGCCGCGTAGAACGCCAGCTTATGGGGCGGCTGGGTGAGGATCTGGGCGGCGTCGTAGCGGGTCGGGATGAAGGAGCCGGCCTCCCGGGTGCTGATCCCGGTGATCACGACGGCCCCCGCCAGGAGCACGCCATAAGGCCACTTTTCCAGCAGCCGCCGGCCCCAGGGGATCCGCCCGTCCTCGCCCTTCGCGAAGCGTCCCAGCACCGCGTCCAGCGCGAGCAGCGCCGCCGGCAGCATCATGCCGATCGACTTCGACAGGAGGCTCATCGCGAAGAGCGCGACCGAGAGCCAGAACGCGCGGGGACGGCCCACGTCTCCTTCCGGAAGGCTCACGGCGCGCAGGTAGGCCGTCACGCTGGGAATGAAGAACAAGCCCGCCATGAGATCGCGGCGCTCGGTGACCCAGGCGACCGACTCCACGCGCAGCGGATGCAGGCCGTAGACCAGGGCGCCCGCGAGGGCCGCCCCGACCTCCCACGCCCCCGCCGGCAAGGCACCCCGGCGGGCCCGGAAGAACGCGAGGATCAGGCGGAAGAAGAGATAGGTGTTGAGCGCGTGGATCAAGACGTTGCTGAAGTGATAGCCCGCCGAATTCATGCCCCAGATCTCGTAGTCCAGGCCCAGCGAGACCCAGGTCAGGGGCATGTAGTGCCCCATCGTGTTGCTGAACATCCAGGCCAGGTTCGCGGCTCCCAGGCCCCGGAAGTGAGGATTCTCCAGGAAGTTGGCCTGATCGTCCCAGTTCAGCCATTCGCCGGACAGCGCCGGCCAGAAGGAGGCAAAGACGGCGGCCGCGATCAGCAGCGGCGGGCCCCAGCGAAGCTTCGCGCTCATGGACGTCGGTATCCAGGCGTGAAGCGGATCGTCATCGACGTCGAATTCTAGGGCAGGCTTCCACCGCGCGCAAGCGGTACTCAGCGGCCGAGGCGCCGGTTCAGCGTGGCCCGCAGCCCGGGGTCCATCTGGCCGGGCGTCGCGAGCGCGCGGCGCCAGCATTCGCGCGCCTCCTCGTTCCGCCCCGCGCGGGCGGCCAGGTCGCCCAGCGTGGCCCACGCCTGGATCCGGCTGTCCGGACCGGCGCCGGGAAGGTTCAGCAGGTGCTTCAGGACCGCCTCCGCGCGCTCGTGCGCGCCGACCCGCGCCGACGCGAGGCCGAGCGGCAGGACGACCTCCTCCAGCGCGCCGGTCTCCGGATCGGCGCGCAGCACCGCTTCGAACAGCTCGCGCGCCGGCCCCATCTCGCCCCGGCGGTAGTGCCAGTCGGCGAGCAGGAACTTCGCCCGCACCAGGGCCAGCAGCAGCCGCCGCTCGTACGCCTGCGGCTTCGAGCGGATCCACCCCGGCCCCTCCTCGATGGACTGGCCGCGGGGACGTCGGACGCGCGCCGCCACCGCCTCCGGCTCGATCGGGAAAGCCCAATAGCGGGAGTCGACGGCGCCCAGGCCCCGGGGCACCAGCTTGAGGAGCGGGCCGGCGGGGACCACGTCGTATCCCTCCGGGAGCATCTCGAAGGGCGGCGGGCGCTCGAAGTAGACCGGCCGCTCGGGCGACACGTTGGCCGCGGCGAACGCCGCCGTCCGCGCGGCGGCGACCGTCGCCCGCGGGAAGCGGGCGTGCATCGCCGCGTAGTCCGGCGCCTTCAGCCGCGGATCCCGCTTCAGAAGCCGCTGGTCGTACCAGCCCGCCCCCAGGTAGCCGCGCCGGACGACGATCACGTCCGGCCGCGCGCCGCGGACGCTGCCCAGATAGTGCCCGATGGCGGACGTCTCGTCGCTCGTCGCGATCACCAGCGCGTCCTTCGCGAGCGGCTCCAGAAGGACCCGGCCGTAGATCTCCGCCAGGTCGTAGGAACGTTGATCCAGATCTCCGCGGTTGGCGAGGGCGGCCCAGGCCAGGCCCAGGGCGGCGACGCCCGCCGCCACCGGGACCGCCCGGGTCCCCGCCCGGCGCGCGAGGTCGTGAAGGCCGAGGCCGGCGAGCAGCTGGAGCGGCAGCCAGGCGGCGACGTACCAGTGGTCCTGCTGTCCCTCGAGGATGAAGATCGTGGGCAGCGCCGTGAACGGGACCGCCCAGAGCGCGGCTCCCCCGAGCGCGCGCGGGTTGGCGCGCCACAGCCGGATCGCGCCCGCGATCAGGAGGACGACGCCGACGCCCAGGAACTCTTCCCAGAAGTACATCGCGGCCGTGCCCCAGCGATCGGCCTGGAAGCCGAAGGCCCCCGGCCGATGCGTGAAGGTCGCGCCGGCGACGTAGCGGGCGATCTCCCCGACGCTCCGCGGCTCGCCGAAGCCCATGCCTCCGTCCCCGGACGTCAGCCAGGGCAGGAGCAGGGCCGGGCCGAGCGCGGCGGCGGCCGCCGCCCCCGTCCGCCACGCGAGCCCCTTCCAGCCCAGGAGCTTCGCGTGCGCCCCCACGAACAGCAGGAGCGCGAGCCCCGCGCCCGTGGCCGATGGATGCGCCTGCCAGGCCAGCCCGATCAACACCGCGACGATCGTGAAGTCGCGCGGCCGCCGCCGTTCCGCGGCCACGATCATCCGCCAGAGCAGCAGCGCCAGCACCAGGTACAGCAGCGCGTACCCCTTGGCGTAGGTGCCCGCGAACCAGAACGTGAAGCCCGAGGCGGTCAGGACGCCCACGCCGGCCCCGCACGCCTCCTCCAGCGCCCCCGGCTCCCCCTCGTGGACCTTCAACACGCCGGTCCGCGCGCGAAGGAAGTCGCGCGCCGCGAGCCCCATCACCCCGGCCGCCCCGGCCGCGCACGCGGCCGAGAACAGATGCACCGCGCGGGTGAAGTCGACGAAGCCCAGAGCCAGGGTCCAGGCCTTGCAGAGCAGCAGGTAGAGGATGAAGCCCGGCGGATAGAGAGCCGTGCATTCTTTCACGCAGGTCAGGTAAAACCCGGAATCCTGCCAGTACACGCGGTCGCCGAGGC
>DASVNH010000095.1:0-10739 GCA_036383955.1 Planctomycetota bacterium
GCGTTCGCCCCTCCGCGGCGTCGCGCGCCGATCCCCCTATCCGTCCGATCTCCGGATCTCCTTCCTGGCGCGTCTCCCTATCTCCTTGCGGAGCATCGCCCGATCTCCTTAGAATCCGGCCCATGATCTGCGCCGTCGTGCGCGCCGAGACCCACGCGCAAGCCCTCGCCGACCTCGCCGACGCCCGGAAGCTCGGCGCGGACCTCGCCGAGCTGCGCCTCGACTATCTCCGCGAGCCGATCGACCTGCCGCGCCTCCTCGACGCGAAGCCGCTCCCCGTCCTCGCGACGCTGCGGCCGGTCTGGGAAGGCGGGCATTTCGCCGGCGCGGAGGAGGAGCGGTACGCGATCCTCGAGCGCGCCTGCCTCGCCGGCGCGGACTACGTGGACGTCGAGTTCCGCAACCTCCGGCGCTTCGATCCTGGCGCGGCGAAGCTCGTGCTCTCCTACCACGACTTCGAGAAGACTCCGGAGGACGTCGAGGCCGTCTTCGCCGCCATGGCGGCGCTGAACCCGTTCCTGGTGAAGATCGCCTGCCAGGCGCGGGGGACGTCGGACCTGATCCGCCTGGTCCGCCTGCAGAAGGCGGCGCCGCGGCCGTCGGCGATCATCGCGATGGGCGACTTCGGCGAGCCGCTGCGGATCCTCTACGCGCGCTACGGCGGGCGCCTGACCTACGCGGCGATCCGGAGCGGGGGCGAGTCCGCGCCGGGGCAGCTGACGGTCGAGGACCTGGTGCGGCTCTTCCAGGTGAAGTCGATGGACGCCTCGACGTCCCTCTACGGCGTGATCGGGAATCCGGTGGCGCATTCGAAGAGCCCGGCGCTGTTCAATGACGTCTTCAAGCGGCTCGGGATGAACGCGCGCTACGTCCGGCTGAAGGTCGACGACCCCGGCCGGATCCGCGAGCTCGCGGAGGCGATGGAGCTGCGGGGGATGTCGGTGACGATCCCGCACAAGCAGGCGCTGATGGCGTCGCTGGACGAGGCGGACGAGATCGCGGCGGGGATCGGGGCCGCGAACACGGTGACGGTGAAGGACGGCCGGCTGCTCGGCGCGAACACCGACATCCTGGCGGCGATGGAGGCGATCAAGGACGCGGCGGTGCGGAAGTGGTCGCACGGGATCTACGGCATGCGGGCGCTCGTGCTCGGCGCGGGCGGCGTCGCGCGGGCGATCGCGTGGGGCCTGAAGCGGGAGGCCGCGCGGGTCACGATCGCGAACCGCACGTTCGAGCGCGGCAAGGCGCTGGCGGAGGAGCTGGGCGTCGAGTGCGTCCGCTGGCACGAGCTGGCGGCCGCGTGGGCGCAGATCGTCGTCAACGGGACGTCGGTGGGCATGACGCCGGACGTCGAGGCCTCGCCCGTGGACGCGGCGCTCTTCGGCAAGGACATGGTGGCGATGGACACGGTCTACACGCCGCGGAACACGCGCTTCCTGCGGGACGCCCAGGCGCGGGGGGCGGACGTGATCGACGGCGTGGAGATGTTCGTCCGGCAGGCGAACCACCAGTTCAGGCTCTGGACGGGCCGGCCGCTGCCGACGGAGATCTTCAAGGAGTGGAAGGCGAAGCTGTAGGCGAGAATCTAGAATCTCGAATCTGGAATCTCGAAGGGGTCCCCCCAACCCCTGGGGGGCGCGAATCACGAATCAAGAATCGCGAAGGGGTTTCCCCAACCCCGGGGGGGGGGACGCGAATCAAGAATTGAGAATCAAGAATCAACGGGGACGGGGGGCGAGGGCGAGCGCGAGCAGGATCGCGACGGCGACGGCGAAGGACGCGGCCAGGGCGTTCGAGGCGAGCGCTTCCGGAGTCCAGGAATACATCCGCGTACGCGCGTCGTAACCGAAGGCGTAGTAGGCTGTCGAGGGCCATCCGTACGCGGCGCTCCAGGAGCCGGGCCAGACGCCGTCTTCGGGAGTTGAGATCACGCCGCGGCGCGGGATGAGGTTGAGCGCGAGCAGGGCGAGGGACGTCGCCCCGGCCGCCAGGGTCGCCGCGATCCGCCTCAATCGACGACGGTGACGCTCATCCCCTTGTAGGCGAGATGGGCGACGTCGCCGACCTCGTCGTTGAGCATGCGGAGGCAGCCGTTGGAGGCCTTGGTGCCCATGGCGCCGGGGTCGTTGGTGCCGTGGATGCCGATGCCGTGGTGCATGTCGTGCTCGAGGGAGACCCACCAGTCGCCGAGCGGGTTCTGGGGGTCGCCGTAGGGGACGGGGATCTTGCCGTTGACCTTCATGTCGGCGGGCGGCCACCAGGCGGGCTTGGGGTTCTTGCCGCCGACGACGAACTTGGCGACGGGCGTCTCCTTGTGGGGGGCGCCGATCGTGATCTTGTAGGGCTTGAAGGGGACGCCCTCGTAGCAGATCCACATCGTGAAGAGGGACTTGTCGGCGACGGCCGACCAGGTGCCCTTGGCGATCTTGAGCTTGCGGCCGTCGCGCAGGATCACGTTCTCCTTGAAGTTGTGGAGCAGCATGATCGAGCCCTTGACGCCGTTGAGGGTCTTGAACTTGTTGGCGATGGCGGCGAGGGTGTCGCCCTGGCGGACGTCGTAGAGCTCGATCTCCTTCTCGTCGGGCTTGTCGATCAGGAGCTCCTTGTTGATCTCGATGGCGCGGCGGGCCATCTCCTGCCGCTCGGCGTCGCCGACGGCGCCGACGAAGAGGGGGGCGAGCTTGGCGCGGGCTTCGCGGAGCTTGCCCTCGGAGGCGAGGACGTTGATCTCGTTGAGGGCGGCGCGGGTGGGGGAGACGGCCGGCGCGGGCGGCGGCTTCGGCGCCTCCGGCTTGGGTTCGGGCTTGGGCTCGGGTTTCGGTTCCGGCTTCGGCTCCGGTTTCGGGGCGGGCTCAGCCGGCGGGGGCGGGGCGACGTAGGCCTGCCGGCTCTGGGCCGGCGCCGCGGCCGGGACGACGGCGGGGGTCGGCACCGGCGCGCGTCCGCGGAAGAAGGCGAAGTAGCAGGCGGTGGCGGCGCAGGCCAGGACGATGAGCACGGTGGGCAGGGACGAACCCCGCCGGTGCGAAGGCGTGTGCAGCATGGTGGACCCTCTCTCTCCTATCCGAAAGCAAGTATGCCCCCGTTTAGCGCATTGTCAAGCACAATTTATAACTTATGAATTTCCCGGGGGGGCCGGGAACTGGACTTGGGAGGAGCGGGACGGTATTCTTGCCGCCCTATGAAGACCTACAAGATCGGCGTCATCGGCGGCGACGGCATCGGGCCCGAGGTGGCGGCGGAGGCCGTCAAGGTGCTGAAGCGCGTCCAGGACGGCTTCGCGCTGGACTTCGTGAACTTCGACTTCAGCGCCGACCGCTTCCTGAAATCGGGCGAGCTCGTCCCCGACAAGGAGTTCGACGAGGTCGCGAAGCTCGACAGCTGCATTCTGGGCGCGCTGGGCGACCCCCGCTGCGCGCCGGGCGTGCTCGAGCGCGGCATCCTCTTCCGCCTGCGCTTCGGCCTGGACCTCTTCGTGAACCTGCGGCCGGTGAAGCTCTACACCGAGAAGCTCTGCCCGATCAAGAACAAGGGCCCGAAAGACATCGACATGCTCGTCTGCCGGGAGAACACCGAGGACGCCTACTCCGGCGAGGCGCGCTTCGAGAACAAGGGGACGAAGAACGAGGTCGCCATCCAGGAGGCCAAGTACTCCTGGAAGGGCTGCGAGCGCATCATCCGCTTCGCCTTCGAGCAGGCCCGCAAGCGCGGCGGCAAGAAGAAGGTCACCCTCGTCGACAAGGCCAACGCCGTCCGCGCCCACGAGATCTGGCGCCGCGTCTACGCCGAGGTCGCCAAGGATTTCCCCGACATCCAGCAGGACTTCGCCTACGTCGACGCCACCTGCATGTGGTTCGTGAAGAACCCGGAGCACTTCGACGTCCTGGTGACGACCAACATGTTCGGCGACATCATCACCGACCTGGGCGCGATGATCCAGGGCGGCATGGGCATCGCCGCCGGCGGCAACATCCATCCCGGCAAGGTCTCGGTCTTCGAGCCCATCCACGGCTCGGCCCCGAAGTACAAGGGCCTGAAGAAGGTCAGCCCGCTCGCCGCCATCCTCGCCGGCGGCCTGCTCCTCGAGCACGTCGGCCAGCCCAAGGCGGCCGCGCGCATCGAGGAGGCCGTCAAGAAGGTCCTGCAGTCCGACGCCCTGCCGTCCATCGACGCCTCGAGCGGCATCCCCACCGACAAGGTGGGCGACATGGTGGTCGCCGCCCTGTAGACAGTAGACAGTAGACGGTAGACGGTAGACCGACGGGAACCGGGTACCAGGTACCGGGTACCAGGACGGAGCCGCGCGGGGTTACGCCTCGTCGCGGTCGATGAAATCGTAGGGATCGACGCCGGGTCCCACGCCCACGGATGCATGCTAGCTCGGCACGGAGCCGCCCGTGATTCGTGATGCTTGATTCGTGATTCTCCCCCCGGGCCTTCGCCCTCCGTAGCGGGGCCGGGCTACGGCCCGCGGAGGCGGGGGGGCAGGGGGGGACGGTCTTCAAGATTCCAGATTCGAGATTCTAGATTCGCCTACTTGAGGCGGCGCTCGACGGCCACCGGGGGCGAAGGCAGCGTGAGCGGCTTGCCCTGCCAGGCGACCGAAGCGGACCAGGCGAGCTGATAGCGGCCCGCGGGCGCGAGCTTCTCCTCGAGGCCGGGGAAGCCGCCGCCCACGAATTCGCCGGGGCCGAGCTTGATGAACCGCTTGTCGCCGCCCTCGGGAGGCACGTACGCGATCGGGCCTTTCGCGCCCGTCACGCGGAGGCGCTTCACCGGCGGCTCCTCGATCGAGATCTCCACCTCGGCGGGGCTGAGGTTCACGATCCGCCATTCGACCATCGGCAGCTCGCCCGGGCCGTAGACCGAGCGGGACGCGATCAGCGTCCCCTGCAGCGGCGTCCGGTCGCGCTTCAGGAGCAGGCCGGCCGCGCTGGCCGAGATCTCCTTGACGGGATCCGCGAGCGCGCGCACCAGCGCCGCCACCGCCGCCTCCCCTCGGATCTCGCCGAGGGCCGCCGTCGCCGCCGCCCGCCGCGCGGGGACCGCGTCGCCGAGGAGCTCGCGCAGGGCCGGCACCGCGAGAGGATCGCGGACCTGCTCGATGTCGGGCGCCTTCTTCACGGCGAGGTCCTTGCGCCAGTTCCGCTCGACCTCCTCCGCCCGCGAGCAGAGCTTCGCGCGCTTCGTGTCCGTCGAGCCCCAGAGCGGGCCCGGCCGCACCACCTCCAGCGCCGCCCGCAGGACGTCGATCGCCTCCGGCAGCTGGCCCGACTCCTCGAGCACCCGCGCGCGCTCGGACTCGTCCTTCACGTAGTCCTGCTCGACTTTCTCGCGCCGCGGCAGGATCTCCCGCGCCTTCACGCTGAAGCGGTAGGGGGCCAGCACCGTGTCGAAGAGGCGCAGCGCCTCGCGGAGGTCGTTCGCCCGCATGGCGCCGTCGATCGAATTCTCCACGGTCCCGTACTGGGAGCGCGCCCGCCACTCGTAGACCCCCGCCAGGCCCGCGAGGAAGACGAGGACGCCGCCCACCGTCCAGAGCCGCGTCTTCCGGCGCATCTGGCGCGCCTTCTCCACCTGGCCGCTCTCGAGCCGCTGGCGGAGGTCGAGCGCCTCCGCGTTCCGCGTGTCGATGCGCAGGATCGTGCGGCAGTAGTCGAGCGCGCCGTTGTCGTCGCCGCCCTCGACGGCCTTGTCCATGAGCTTCTTGTAGAGCGCGACGGCCTCCCCCTTGTCGCCGAGGTGCCGCTGGATCTCCGCGACGGACTCGAGCAGCTCGACCTGGTCGCCGACTTTTTCGAGCAGGCGGCGGTAGACGTCGAGCGCCTTGTCGGGCAGGCCCATCTTCTTGTAGGCGGCGGCGAGGGCCTCGCCGGCGGCGAGGGCGTCGAGCTTGAGGTCGAGCTGCAGGAGCAGGCCGAAGAGGCGCTCGTGCGCGGTGAGGTCGAGCGGCGCGTGGCTGAGGACCTTCTGATAGGTGCGGACGGCGGCCTCGATGGCGCCGGTCTCGACCTGCGCGGCGGCGACCTGCCGCGCGTAGCTGGCGGCGCCCTCGTGATCCTGGAGGGCTTCGCAGCAGCGCAGGGCGAGCTCCAGCAGGCCGAGGTTCTTCCGCTCGTGGTCGAGCCCGTAGCGGGCCATGCGCAGGGCGTGGTCCCATTCCTTCTTGCCGGCCCGGGCCCGCGCGCGCTCGAACGCCTCGGGGGCCGTGACCGGCCGGGCGGCGCCCGCCCGGATGAGATGCGCGGCGGCGCGGAGCAGCATGAACTGCCCGAGCCGGGTCAGGTCCTGGATGTCGCGGATCGAGCGCTCGCCGTCGAGCAGCCCGAACACGCGCCGGACCATCGCCTCCGTGCCGGCGGGCAGGCGCGACGGGTCGGGCACGAGGATCTCGTTCGACGAGAGGATCGCCTTGCGGGTCTCGCCCCACTCGTCGGCGCGGCGGACGGCCTCCATGATGGCCGCTTCCACGTGCATCTTCGGCTCGAGGTCGAGCTGGTCGACGTCGAACGAGCGGTCGTCGGGGTCGCCCTCGTCGAACTCGAAGGTGGCGTCATGCCAGAGGAAGGCGTCGCAGAGGTGCTCGCCCATCTGGTGCTCGAGGGCGGCCTTCAGGTCGTCCTTGCTGACCTTGCCCTTCTTGACCAGCGAGCGGATGAAGCCGCCCTCGGCCGTGCGCTTGCCCGTGACGGCCGGCGCCTCCTCGGGCGTGATCTTCTCGAGGGCCATGAGGCCGTTGAGGAGCGACGGCCCCTCGCGCGGCCCGACGCCGACCAGGCGCAGGCTGCCCTTGTCGAACCAGAGCGAGACCTGCTTGTCCTTGTGGCGGATCTGGAGCGTTCCCGTCTTCTCGTTGGACGCCAGGTCCTGAAGGACGTTGGCCAGCGCGATGGACTTGACGTCGCCTTTGAGCGCCATTTGACAGGGGAAGTCTACCCCGGAAACAAGAATCACGAATCAAGAATCAGGGGTAGACTGCGGGGCCCATGCTCCCCCTCGACCGCCCCGCGCTGCGCCGCGAGGTGTGGCGCCAGGCCTGGCCGCTGGTGCTGCAGAACCTGTCGCGGATGCTGATGTTCTGGGTCGACACCGCGTTCGCCGGGCGGCTGGACGAGACCGCCCAGGCCGCGATGGGGGTGGCGGGCCCGATCTCCTACACGGTCGTCTCGGTGCTCGCGGCCCTCTCGGTCGGCACCATCGCCACCGTCGCGCGCGCCTGGGGCGAAGGCGCGTCCGCCGAGAAGGAGGCGTCCGCCTCCGCCGTCCTCGCCCTGGCCGCCGGCATCCCCCTCACCCTGATCGGCGTCTGGGCCCTGCCCGCGCTCGCGACCCTCTTCCCGGTGCCCGACGCGCCGGGCGCGACGGCCTCCGCCCAGGCCTTCCTGCGCTGGGAGGCCGCGGCCTTCCTGTTCCTCTGCCTCGACCTCTCCGCGTCGGGCATCTGGCGCGGAGCGGGGAAGACCGCCGTGCCGATGGTGGCGGCCGTCGCCGCCAACGTCCTCAACATCCCGCTCGCCTGGATGTTCATGTTCGGCCGGCTCGGCGCGCCCCGCCTGGGGCTCGAGGGCGCGGGCGTGGCCACCGCCATCGCCATGGCGTTCCAGGGCCTCCTGACCTACGGCGCGCTGTGGACGTCGCGCTCCCCGATCCGCCCGCGGCTGCGGGCGGGCCGCGCGGAGCTCGCGCGCCTGGCCCGCGTGGCGCTGCCGGCGGCCGTCGAGCCGCTCGTCCTGCACGTCGGCTTTCTCGCGTACACCCGGCTGGTCACGTCGCTGGGCGAGACGGCGATGGCGGCGCACCGGGTGGCGCTGGCCGTCGAATCGCTCACCTTCATGGGCGGCTACGGCTTCGTCATGGCGGCCTCGGGGCTGGTGGGGCAGGCGCTGGGGGAAGGACGTCCGGACAAGGCCGACGCGGCCCTGCGCGAATGCGGCAAGCTCGCGCTGGCCGTGATGGTGCCGATCGGCGCGTTCTTCGTCGTGTTTCCCGGCGCGTTCACGCGGGTCTTCGCGCCGGACCTGCCGGCCGTGGCGGGGCTGGCGGCGGCCTGCCTGCGGATCGCCGGGGTCAACCAGCCGTTCATGGCGCTGGCGATGACGCTGGCCGGCGGCCTGCGCGGCGCGGGCGACACGCGCACGCCCGTGGTGACGGCGGTGGTGGGGGTCTGGCTGGTCCGCGTCCCGGTGGCCTGGGCGCTGGCGTTCCCGGCCGGGCTCGGCCTGCGCGGGATCTGGATCACGATGATCGTCGACTGGGCCGCGCGCGCGGCGGTGCTCGGCGCGGTCTACCTGCGCGGTCGCTGGAAGGCCATCAAAGTCTGATCCCCGTCCGTATAATGGTTCAGTCGCTTCAGGGAGGTCTCGCATGCGCGCGCCGCTCCTCGCTCTCCTCTTCGCGTCCGTCGCCTTCGCCCAGGACGACGTCTCCAGGCGCCTCGACCGCGTCTTCGGCGAGGAGGCCGAGAAGACGCGCGCGGCGGTGCTCGACGACCTTCGCCGCGAGCTCGGCCGTCCGGCGGCCGCCGCGGCGCCCGCGGGGACGATCGACGCCGCCAAGGCGCTGGTGACGGCGGAGGTCCTGCGGGCCCACGCGACCTACCTGGCCGACGACGCGCTCGAGGGGCGCGCGGCCGGCTATCCGGGCAACGACAAGGCGGGCGAGTACGTGGCCGGGGTCTTCAAGGCGGCGGGCCTGAAGCCCGCCGGGGACGAGGGCGCGTACTTCCAGAAGTTCAAGGTGGGCGCGCGCGACACCCGCAACGTGGTGGGCGTGATCGAAGGGACCGATCCGAAGCTGAAGGACGAGATCGTGGTGGTGGGCGCGCACTACGACCACGTGGGCACCGCCGACCAGAAGGACTACGGCCGCCTGGGCGGCCGGGGCGGGGACGACAAGATCTGGAACGGCGCGGACGACAACGGCTCGGGGACCTCGACCCTCCTGGGCGTGGCGAAGGCCTTCGGGGAAGGCGGGCTGAAGGCGAAGCGGACGATCGTCTTCATCGCGTTCAGCGGCGAGGAGGCGGGGCTGATCGGCTCGGCCTATTACTGCCGGAAGCCCTACGGGACGATCGAGAAGCACGCGTACATGCTCAACCTCGACATGGTGGGCCGCAATCCGCAGAAGCCCATCGAGCTCCACGGGGTGGGCTCGGCGGAAGGCGGCGTCCTCCGCAAGGTGGCCGAGCGGGCGGTGGCGGCGTCGGGCCTGAAGGCGACGCTGAACGACGGCGTCAAGCTGGTGGGCGGCGACAGCGACCACTCCTCCTTCCGCGACAAGCGGGTGCCCTACTCCTTCTTCTTCTCCGGCTTCCACGCGGACTACCACCGGCCGAGCGACACCGCCGAGAAGCTCGCCTACGACAACATGGTGAAGGTGGCCCACACGTCGGTCGACATCCTGCTGGACGTCGCCAACCTCGAGGAGCGGCCCCGCTTCGTGGGCACGCCCGGGCCGCGGTTCAACCTTCCGGGCGCCGAGGAGCCCCAGGGCCCGGCGCCGCGCCGGCTGGGCGTGACCGTGCAGGAGCTCGACGACGCGGAGTGCGACGGCCTCGGCCTCGTGGCCGAGCAGGGCGGCCTGCGGGTCGACCTCGTGCAGGGCAAGACGGTGTCCGAGGCCGCCGGGATGAAGAACGGCGACGTGATCCTGGAGGTCGCGGGCGAGAAGCTCCCGCGCGGCACGACGCGCGACAAGCTGAAGGACGTCCTGGCGAACAAGGTCAAGCCCGGCCGCGAGATCGAGATCGTGGTCCTGCGCGGCGGCAACAAGACGACCTTGAAGGCCACGTTCGACAAGTGACCGGCGTTCTCCGGATTCTCGACGCGAACCTGAACCGCGCGCGCGAAGCCCTGCGCGTGCTCGAGGACCTCGCCCGCTTTCACCGCGACGACGCGGCGCTCGCCGCGGCGCTGAAGGACGTCCGCCACCGCCTCGACCGCCGCGCGCGGCCCCACGCGGCCGACTTCCTGCGCGCGCGCGACTCCGAGCGGGACGTGGGGCGCGACGGCGACGTCCCGGTGAAGGGGCTTCGCACGCTGGCGCAGACCGCGACCGCCAACCTCAAGCGCGCCCAGGAGGCGCTGCGCTCGATCGAGGAAGTCGCCAAAGGGAGATTCGACGCCCTGGCGGCCGAGGGGCACCGGGCGCGCTTCCGGCTCTACGGGCTGGAGAAGCGCATGGCCGATCCGCGGCGGCTCCTGGAGGCCGCGCGGCTCTACGTCCTGCTCGACCCCTCCGTGACCTCGCGTCCGCTGGACCGCGTCGCGCGGGAGGCCGTCGCGGGCGGGGCGGACGTCCTGCAGCTCCGGCAGAAGCCGCGGCCGGATGTGGCGCTCGCGAGGGCGATCCGGGCGGCGGCGCCGGACGCGCTGGTCATCGTGAACGACGACGCGGCGGTGGCCGTCGCGGCGGGCGCGGACGGGGTGCATCTGGGGCTGGAGGACCTGCCGATCGCGGAGGCGAAGCGGCTGGGGGCGGGGATCGTGGGGGCGACGAGCCATTCGCTGGCCGAGGCGCGGCGGGCGGCGCGGGCGGGGGCGGACTACGTCTCGGTGGGGCCGATGTTCGCGACGCCGCTGAAGCCGGACCTGGCGCCGAAGGGCGCGGGCTACCTGGCGGCGGTGAAGCGGCTGAAGATCCCGTTCTTCTGCATCGGGGGCATCACGGCGGAGAACGCGCGGCGCTCGTTCACGCGGGTGGCGGTGTGCGCGGCGGTGATCCGGGCGAAGGATCCGGCG
>DASVNH010000096.1:0-24142 GCA_036383955.1 Planctomycetota bacterium
CGAAATGACCGCGTCAGAACGTCAACGCGTGGCGGAATTCGACAATACCGCGCCACATCGCGGCTTGGTGCGCAAGTGTCTCATAGGCATGAGAACGCTCCTTCTGCTCCTCGGCTTCGTCTCGGAAATCCCAATGACCAACTCCCAACTCCCAATGAACTCCCCCCATCCCCCCGGGCCTTCGCCCGCCGAAGCGGAGCCGGCTGCGGCCCGCGAAGGCGGGGGGGCGGGGGGGCGGCCCATTGGGGTTTGGGAGTTGGGATTTGGGAGTTCGCAAGACCGCAAGGCGAAGAAGCCCTTCGTGCCCACGTCGGAGTTCGAGACGAAGGCCGTCGAAGGCTGGTCCGTCCGGGTCGACAAGCGGCTCGTCGACGGCCCCGCCTACGCGCTCCTCCAGGACGAGCTGCGCGAGGTGGCGCGGCTCGTGCCGGCGAAGGCCGTCGACGCCCTCCGCAAGATCCCGATCTGGCTCTGCGAGAGCGAGGGGACGGGGGCGGGCGCGGAGTACCACCCCGACAAGGGCTGGCTGGAGAAGAACGGCTACAACCCGGAGAAGGCCAAGTGCGTGGAGATCGGCGACGCGGCCGACTTCCTTCGCGAGATCAAGCGCCAGCCGGTGATGGTGCTGCACGAGCTGGCGCACGCCTACCACGACCAGGTGCTCGGCTTCGGCCATCCGAAGATCAAGGCGGCCTACGACGCCGCGGTGAAGGCCGGGACGTACGAGAGCGTGCTGTTCTGGAACAACAAGAAGGTCCGGCACTACGCGCTGACGGATCACAAGGAGTACTTCGCGGAGGCGACGGAGGCGTTCTTCGGGCAGAACGACTTCTTCCCGTTCGTGCGCGCCGAGCTGCGCGAGCACGACCCGGAGATCGCCCGCGTGCTCACCGAGGTCTGGGGAGAAAGCGTTCGATAGGCATGCTGAAACTCGCGCTGCTGTTTACCCTGAGCGGAGTCGAAGGGCTCGCCCTCCTGCCGCAGGACAAGAAGAAGGAAGAAGTCGCGCGCTGGATGGCGACCGACCTCGGCCCCGTGTTCTCGACCACGATGAACGTGAAGGGCGCGGTGCCCAAGGCGATCGCGATCCGCGTCGGCCCGGACGCCGCCGTCTGCTACGACGAGGACCTCGGCCGGATCGCCGGCGGCTGGACCGGCGGCTTCGTGAAGATCGCGCCGGATCGCGACGCCCTTCTCGGCAACGACAACATACTCGGCGCGCTGAAGTTCTCGACCCCCGAGCGGCCGGGCTGGGACTTTCCCGACACCCGCGAGGGCGCCAAGCGCAAGGGAGGCCCGCTGCCGCGCGGGACCGTCCGCTACCGCGGCCTCTACATGCACGGCGCCAAGGTCGTGCTGAAGTGGGACGTCGGGACCGCCCAGGTCCTCGAGCATCCCGGGTTCGCGTCCGACGCCTTCACGCGGAGCTTCGTGGTCAAAGGCCTGGACGCGCCGCGGAAGCTGCTCGTCGCCTCGAAGGGCGTCAAAGTGGCCGTCGTCGGCGCGCCGAAGGTCGTCGAGGCGGAGGACGCGATCTGGGTCGAGGTTCCCGCCGGGGATTCGAAGTTCGCGGTCGCCGTGGGCGGCGACGCGGGGGAGGCGGTGGACGTCGAGGCCCTCACGAAAGGCGGCCCGCGGACCTGGACGGAGACGCTGGAGACGAAGGGCGCGCGGGGCGCGGACGACGGGCCGTGGGCGATCGACACCCTGACGCCGCCCTTCGAGAATCCCTGGAAGTCGATCCTGCACTTCGGCGGCCACGACTTCTACGCCGACGGCGCGGCGGCCGTCTGCACGATGGAAGGCGACGTCTGGAAGGTCACGGGCATCGACGACGGCCTGGAGAAGCTCCGCTGGCAGCGGATCGCGACGGGCCTGTACCACCCGCTCGGGCTGAGGATCGTGAAGGACGTCGTTTACGTCGCCTGCCGCGACCAGATCGCGCGGCTCCACGACCTGAACGGGGACGGGCAGATCGACTTCTACGAGTGCTTCAACAACGACGTGCACGTGGGCACGAACTCGCACGAGTTCATGACCTGCCTGGAGACGGACCCGGCGGGGAACTTCTTCACGATCAAGGGGACGAACGACGGGCAGACGATCCACGACAGCTCGGTGCTGAAGATCTCGGCGGACGGCGCGAAGCTGGAGCGTTTCGCGACGGGCTTCCGCTGGCCGAACGGGCTGGGGATGAGCCCGGACGGCCGGGTGACGGCGGCCGACCAGCAGGGCACGTACATGCCGTCGTCGCGCCTCGACTGGATCGACCCGGGCGGCTTCTACGGCTACCTCTACTCGCACCACCGGGAGAAGGCGCCGGAGACCTACGACGGCCCGCTCTGCTGGATCCCGCACGGCGTGGACAACTCGTCGGGCGGCCAGATGTGGGTGGAGGGGAAGAAGTGGGGGCCGCTCGAGGGCCGCCTGCTGCATCTCTCCTACGGCAAGTGCGTGATGTTCCTGGTGCTGGACGAGAAGGTGGGCGACGTCCGCCAGGGCGGCGTGGTCCAGTTCCCCCTGCCGCCCTTCCAGACCGGCGCGATGCGGGGGCGGTTCCGCGACGGCCAGCTCTTCGTCTCGGGCCTGCGCGGCTGGCAGACGAGCGGCGTCAAGGACGGCGCCCTGCAGCGGGTGCGCTACACCGGAAAGAAGATCTACCTGCCCGTCGGCCTGAACGCGCTGAAAACGGGCGTGCGGCTGACGTTCCTCGAGCCGCTCGCGGCGACGGCCGCCGAGCCCGGAAACTGGAGCGCCTCGCGCTGGAACTACCGCTGGTCGAAGGAGTACGGCTCGCCCCACTTCTCGGTGGAGAACCCGAAGAAGCAGGGCGAGGACGCCGTCGAGATCAAGGCGGTGAAGCTGTCCGACGACCGCAGGAGCGCGACGCTGCTGATCGACGACATGAAGCCGGTCATGCAGATGAAGATCGGCTACACGCTCAGCGCGGCCGACGGCGCGCCCGTGAAGGGCGCCGTCTACCACACCATCCACGCCCTGGGGGAGTGATGCCGTCGCCGGATCCTCTGCGGCGATTCCTGGACAGCCTCGAGGTCACCGCCGAGAACTGGCGCGACGGCCCGAGCGTCGACTTCGCGGCCCTCGACGCCCTCAACGCCTCCGAGAAACTCCAGGCGGAAGGGGCTCTCCTGAAACGGGGCGTCCGCGACGGCCCCGGGATCGAGGCGCTCGGGCGGCTCGACACCCCGCGCGCCCGCGCCGCCCTCGTGGAGGCGCGGAAGTCGCCGGACCTGCTGATCCGCCTCCTCGCCCACCTTCAGGGGCCCGAGGACGTCGCGGGCCGCGAGCGGGCGATCGTCGACGGCCTGCGCGCGGGCCAGCGGATGGCCCTGCTGGCCGCGGCGAAGCACGGGACGTCGGCGGTGAAAGCGGAGCTGCTCCGCGCGGCGCGCGAGCCGCTCCGCGATTCCAGCTACGACGCCGCCGCGGCCCTGCTCGTGCTGGCCGGCGAGCTCGCGAGCCTCGACGACCCCCGCGAGCGCGGGTTCCTGGAGAGGTTCCTGCGCCCCGATTCGCCCGACCGTCGCGAAGCCTGGGAGGAGCTGCGCGCGCGCGTCGAAACGGCGGGGGGCGAGGCTTCTTAGGGACCCCATCGACCTGACGCGTGCTCTACGTCGGGGCGACGGTCGACCTGGCCCCGTAGTATCATCGCGTCAGGAGGCCCATATGATCCTGACGACGACCCCGGGCGTGGAAGGACGTCCGGCCAAGGCGATCCTGGGCATCGTGACGGGGGAGGCGGTCTCGCTGCGGACGCTGGAGGACCTGGGCGCCACCTTCCAGAACATCGGCCAGGGCACCTCGCCGGTGTCCGAGAAGAACCTGTTCCTGGCCCAGGAGCGGGCGCTGAAGAAGCTGGAGGACCGCGCCAAGGAGCTGGGGGCCGACGCGGTGGTCGGCGTGGCGATGCAGGGCAGCTCCGCGGGGATGGGCATGCTGGTCTTCGCGGCCGGGACCGCCGTCAAGCTGAGCTGATTCCCGTGTCACGTCCCGGGCCGTTCCTCGGTCTTACCCTAGGCCGTTCATAAGGAGGGAAGACCATGGCGTCCAAGAAGAAGGCGAAGAAGCCCCTGGCGAAGAAGGCGATGAAGAAGACCCAGGGCGGTGCCCAGGGGGTCTTCTATCTGAGGAACGCGAACGTTCCCGCGACGTCGGCCGATCAACTGCCGCTGGAGCAGGTCTCGATGAACTACTCCAAGCTCGAGACTTAAGACATCGAAGGGCGGCCCGCTCCCGTTCCGCGGGAGCGGGCCGTTCGATTTTCCGAAACCCGTCCTCCGCTCCTTACCTCTTAGGGCGAGGAGGACGACATGGCCGCGAAGAAGAAGGCGAAGAAACCCCTCTCGAAGACGTCCATGAAGCGCGTGAAAGGCGGCGACGCCTTCGTGAAGGCCGAGGGCGTCGACGGCGGGAGCGAGGCGCAGCGCTCCATGGTCCGTTCCATCACGGTCACCTTCAACGGCCCCGTGACCTAAGGCCTCCCGATTTCCTGAAACCCCCGCTCCGCTTCTTACCTCTTGGAGGAGCGGGACACGGGGTCCCGAAGGAGGAGAAGCACATGGCCGCGAAGACCAAGGCGAAGAAGCCCCTGCCCAGGAAGGCGATGAAGACCACCCAGGGCGGCGCGACCCTGAACTACGCGAAGATCCAGTACAAGTACACGCCCTACGATTCCGACCAGAATTCCCCCACGACGCAGGGGGGAATCACCTACACCGGACTCGAATAGAGGAGAAACGACATGGCCGCGAAGAAGAAGGCGAAGAAGCCGCTGGCGAAGAAGGCGATGAAGCGGACCAAAGGCGGCGCCCAGGTGGATTACTTCCTGAAGCTGAAGGGCATCGACGGCGAGGCGACCTCCGGGGGCGACGACCTGCCCACGGAGTCGATCTCGTTCAGCTTCGGCCAGACCAAGACCATCTACTAACGGAGGGAATCGACATGGCCGCGAAGAAGAAGGCGAAAAAGCCCCTGGGGAAGAAGGCGATGAGGAAAACCAAGGGCGGCTCGGGGAGGTACTTGCTGGAGCTCCAGGACGTCAAGGGCGAAGCGACCTCGACGCAACTCCCCATGGAGCAGCTCTCCCTGAACTACAGCAAGATGATCCAGGAATAGGAGGGATCAGGATGTCGAGCAAGAAACCCAAGGCGAAGAAGCCCCTGGCGAAGAAGGCGATGAAGAAGACCCAGGGCGGTGCGGGCTTCATCAAGTTCGACGGCGTCGACGGAGAAATCGAGGCGCCGCGCCCCAAGATCCACACGTACCTCTGTCCCGCGACCTAGGATAAAAAAGAAAGGGCCCGCCTCTTTCGAGGCGGGCCCTTTCGGGATGTCGCGTCGTCTTACAGCGAGTAGCCCTTCCGGTATTCCGTCTTGATGTACGGATCCACCTCGGGGCAGTTCTTGGCCTTCATCGTCGGGCCGTCCCACTCGAGCTTCTTGCCCACGCGGAACGCCGGGATGCCGATGAGCACCATCTCGGTGAACGGGCCGGAGTAGGCGAACTCGCCGTGCGGCCGCGGGCCGCCCTTGATGCCGCCCACCCAGTCCTTGAAGTGGCCGCCCATGCCGCCCGGCACGCGCCGGATCGTCTCTTCCGTCTTGAGTTCCTTCTGGTCGACGACCTTCCCGTCCTTGCCGATCACCTTCCAGGCGCCCGACTGCTCGTCGGTCACCACGATCGTGCCCTTGTCGCCGATGAAGATGTTGCCGTTGCCGACGACGTTCTTCTCGCCGTCGCGCAGCTTGATCCCCGCCGCCTTCTCCTCAGGCGGCAGCTTGCCGCCGTCGTACCAGATGACGTCCACCGCCGGCAGGTCGCCGCGGGCCGGGAACTTCTGCTTGATGATGCTCCACTTCGGGCCGCACTCGGGCTTGAGCGGATCGCCCTCGGCCTCGACTTCCACCGGGTAGCCGAGCTTCAGGCCCCAGTAGCCCGCGTCCATGATGTGGCAGGCCATGTCGCCCAGCGCGCCCGTGCCGAAGTCCCACCAGCCGCGCCACGAGAACGGATGGTACTGCTTGTGGTAGGGGCGCTCGGGGGACGGTCCCAGCCAGAGGTCCCAGTTCAGCGTCTTGGGGCACTCGGGGCCGCCCTGCGGACGGTCCAGGCCCTGGGGCCAGATCGGCCGGTTCGTCCAGGAGTGGAACTCCGTGACCTTGCCGATCACGCCCTGCTGCAGCGCCTCGACGAGCTTGCGGCGCTCGTCGCGCGAGTGGCCCTGGTTGCCCATCTGCGTGACGAGCTTCGGGTTCTTCGCCGCGAGCTCCGTCAGCACGCGCGCCTCGTAGATCGTGCGCGTGAGCGGCTTCTCGGTGTAGCAGTGCTTGCCCAGCTTCAGGGCCGTCGCCGCCGCGGGGGCGTGCGAGTGGTCGGGCGTCGCCACCGACACCGCCTCGATCTCCTTGCACTCCTCCAGCATCTTGCGCCAGTCGGTGTACTTCTTCGCGGCGGGGAACTTCGCCGCCTGCTTGTCCAGCCGGGACTCGTCCACGTCGCACAGGGCGACCATGTTCTCGTCCTTGAGGCCGTCGACGTGCCCGGCGCCCCGGCCGTCGACGCCGATCACCGCCACGTTGACCTTGGCGTTCGGGGACTTCTCCTGGCCGTAGCCGATCTGGCGGCCGGCGATCCAGAAGCCCGCGCCCGCGGCGCCGGTGCCCTGGACGAACGAACGACGACTGACGCGCTTCGACATGAACGGTCTCCTCACTTAAAGCTTTTTGCAGGCCTCCCGGGCCACCTCAAGACACCTCTTGATATCGTCCACCGGGTTCTTTTCGTTGAGCTCGTACTCCAGGGCCAGCAGCCCCGTGAACTTGATATCCTTCAGGGCCTTCAACGTGCCAAGGACGTCGAGTTTTCCCTGCCCCAGCACGTTGTAGACCTGGGGCGCGGAGGCGTCCTTCAGGTGGACGTCGTGCACGCGCGGCCCCAGCGCCTGGATCCACTTGACCGGATCCTCGCCGGCGCGCAGCGTGTGCCCGGTGTCGACGCAGACGCCGATCTCGACCGGCCACTTCTCGATCGCCTTCTGGATCTGGTCCAGCTTCCCGTAGGTCTTGTCCTCCGGGCCGTGGTTGTGGATCGCGATCTTCACGCCGTACTCCTTCGTGAGCGCGGCGAGGTTCTCGAAGCTGTCGGGGCTCGGGTTCGCGGTGAACACGTTGAAGCCCATCGCCTTGGCGAACTCGAACTTCTTCTTGTTGGCGGCCGCGTCCTTGCCGAAGCCTTCCACCCCCCACGACAGGACCTTCAGCCCCGCGTCCGCCAGCTTCTTCTTCAGGGCGTCGATCGCCGCCGCGTCGTCCGTGATCTTGGCCTGCTTGCCGCTGTAGAACTGCAGATGCTTGAGCCCCAGGTCTTTAACGATCTCGAGGCACTTGTCGAGGTCGAAGGCCCGCAGGGAGTAGGTCTGGATCCCCATCTGGAAGCCGCCGTACGCGGCGTCGCCCTGCGCTCGGAGAAGGCCGGGGAGGGCCGCGACGGCCCCCGCCGAGGCCGCCAGACGGAGAAATTCGCGGCGGGTCGCCATGGATCGCACCCCTTTCACCCCAGCTCGGAACGCGTCATGTTATACGCTCCCCGAGGGCCGGGCAAGGCTTTCGGCACCGGTTTTATACGCCGTCGTTGGTAAACTGGCCCCGTCATTCTGGGAGCTCCCCATGGCGGTCACGATGGACGTCGTCCGGATGTTCGACGCCTACACGCGCTGGGCCGACACCCGCTGCCTCGACGCCCTCGGCGGGCTTCCCGAGGAGGCCTGGCTGAAGGACGTCGGCGGCAGCTTCGGCTCGATCCGCAACACCGCCGTCCACCTCGTCTCCGCGCAGGCGGTCTCGCTCTCCCGCTGGCTCGGCCGGCCGGTCACGATGTGGAAGCCGGAGGAGGTCCCGACGTCCGCCGCCCTGCGCGCGCGCTGGGAGGAGGTCGTCCGCGACCGCGGCGCGTTCCTCGCCGATCAGACGGACGCGACGCTGGCCCAGGACGTCCGCTACACGACCGCGGACGGAAAGTCCTACGCGACCCCGCTCGGCGAGTTCTTCCTGCACATGGCCAACCACTCGACCTACCACCGGGGCCAGCTCTCGGCCTTCCTGCGGAACGTGGGCGTGAAGCCGCCGTCGACCGACTTCATCGTCTGGATCCGGAGCGGGAAGCCGTGATCGACTTCCGCCAGGGCGGCGACCTCGACCTCGACGCCGTGATCGAGCTCTACCGGGCCTCGACGCTCGGCGAGCGGCGGCCCGTCGACGACCGGCCGCGCATGGCCGCGATGCTCCGCCACGCGAACCTCGTGATCACCGCGTGGGACGGCCCGCTCCTCGTCGGGATCGCGCGCTCGCTCAGCGACTTCAGCTTCGCGACCTACCTCTCGGATCTCGCCGTCCGCGCCTCGCACCAGCGGCAGGGCGTCGGCCGCGAGCTCATCCGCCGGACCCGGGAGGCGGGCGGGAAGGCCAAGGTCGTCCTCCTGTCCGCGCCCAAGGCCGTCGACTATTACCCTCACGTGGGCTTCGAGAAGCATCCCAGCGCCTGGATCATGGAGGGGTCATGAGCGTCTCGCTGAAAGGCCAGGGCTGCGTCGTCGTCGGCGCGTCCAGCGGCATGGGGTTCTCGATCGCCGCCGCGTTCGCGCGCGAAGGCGCCCGGGTCGTCGCCGCCGCCCGGCGGACGGAGCGGCTCGACGCCCTGAAGAAGGAAGGCGACGTGACGCCGCTCGCGTGCGACGTGGCGAAGCGGAAGGACGTCGAGACCTTCGCCGCCGCGGCGCTGAAGGCGCTGAAGAAGGTCGACGTCCTGGTCTACGCGTCGGGGACGAACATCCCGGAGCGGACGATGGCGACGCTGAAGCCCGAGACCTGGGACGAGATGATCGCGGTGAACCTGACGGGGGCGTTCGACGTCACGCGCGCGTTTCTGCCGTCGATCCGCGCGTCCGGCGGCGCGCACCTGATCTACATCTCGAGCATCGCGGGGCGGACGGCGGACAACGTCTCGGGCCCGTCCTACCAGGCGGCCAAGCGGGGCCTGGCGGGGCTCGCGCTCGGCCTGCGCCTCGAGGAGCGCAAGCACGGCGTGCGGGCCTGCGTGATCTATCCGGGCCTCTGCGACACGGAGATCCTGACGAAGCGGCCCGCGCCGACGCCCGCCGACGTCCTCGCGCAGGCGCTCAAGCCGGAGGACGTCGCCGACGCCGTCCTGGCCGTCGCGAAGATGCACCCGCGCGTCGCGGTGACCGAGCTGGAGATCGTCCCGGCGAAGCTTCAGTAGACGTCGACGTCGATCTCACCGCTCAGGTCCCCCTGCCACGCTTGTCTCATCAGGCGCGCCGCGTCGGCGGTCGGGGCCTCCTCGCCGCTCATCCTCTCCCACAGCGTGGGGAACTCGGGAGCCTCCCTCAAGTACCGGAACTGAAGCACATGCCGCCCCCGCGTGCGCGGAGCCGGCAAGCGGTTCGCCCGGCGAAGCGCTCTGGATGCGCCTCCCGCCGGCAGCGTCTCGAAATCCTCCGTCGTCGGAGGCTCAGGCTCGTCCAAAGGGCCGCCGCAGCCGACGTTCAACACGGGTTTCCCGGAGGGATCGAGAAGGATGACCCACAGCCGGTAGCCGGGTGCCTGGCCGAATTGAACGGTCGCGGGGCCGTTGGAGCGGTTGCGGAGATGGAAGCTGACGTCCAGGGGCCGCCCCACGGGGACTTCCTTCCAGTAGTACGCCGCCTCCAAGGCCAGCTCCGGCGGCGGGCCGACGGGTCGTTCGAACCAGGCGAGGGCGGCCAGGACGCCGAAGGTCGACGCCCCGACGAGTGCCAGCGCGACCCGCATGACCCCATGAACGGAGCCGCGGCCAGAAAGTTCAGTAATCACGCGGGCGCCTGAATCCCATTCAGGGGCATGGCGGTAGGTGCGGGGATGAAGCGATCTGCCCTTCTGGCCGCGCTGGCCCTCGTGCCGGCTTGCGGCGGCGGCGGGGACGACGACGGCGCCTCCGCCACGATCGCGGTCTCGACGGCCGGCGGCGGCGGCAACGTCACGGTGGCGTACGCCCTCGCCGGAAGCGGCAGCTGGGACGTCGAGATCGACTGGTCCGCCGATGCCGGCGCCACCTGGACCTCCGCCGCCCCCGCGAACGGCTGCCCGACCCCCAAGGCCCGCGCCGCCCCGGGCGCCTACGCCTTCCTCTGGGACACCGTCGCCGACGGCGCCGCCGGCGCCGTGCTCGTCCGCGGCCGGACGTCGGGAAGCGTCTCGACCGCCCCTGCCACGATCGCCAACCCCGGGCTGGTGTTCCTCGACCGGACCGCCACCGCGGACGCCTCGACGTCCCCGCTGACCTTTCCGCCCGTCCACCGCGGCCACTACGACCTCTCGCCGACCCGCCTGAGCTTTCTCGACGACCCCGGCTTCGCCCCCCTCGTCGCACAGATCCCCGTGAAGAGCTGGCGGATCAGCGTCGGCCGCTGGGAAGTCGGCCCCGTCTGGCTCATGGCTCCCGAGGCCGCCTCGTACTCGCTCGATCCCGCCCAATTGGCGACCGGGTCGCGCGAGTTCTACCGCGGCCCCAACTCGCTCGCCGGCGCCCAGGACCCCGCCAACTACCACTTCGGCTACCTCGACGCCGCCCTGTCGGCCGTCGAAGCCTGCGGCGCCGAGCCCTACCTCTGCTTCGACTACATGCCCTTCACGCTCGCCCTCAATCAGAATCCGCTCATCGACAACATCCATCTGAGCGACCCGAACTTCTCCTTCTCCAACGGCATCCGGACCTCGCCGCCCGCCGATCCCGCCGTCTACGCGGAGGTCGTCAAGCGCGTGGTCCTGCACGTCAAGGCGAGCCGGCCCCTGACCTACGTCGAGATCGGGAACGAGCCCGACCTCCTCAACGGCGCGCTCGCGCCCCTGAAGTACTTCTGGACCGGCACGCGCGCGCAGTTCCTCGCGATGTACCAGGCCTGCGCGGCCGCCCTCGACGCCCAGTTCGGCGCGACGATCAAGATCGGCGCCGCCTCCTTCGGCTGGCAGCCCTTCGAGCCCGCGCCCACGTTCGCCGACGACTTCCTCGCGGGGCTCGGGACATCGAGGCTCGACTTCTTCTCGTACCACGTTTACGACGACGTCCCCGAGACCTATTTCCTCGAGCGGACCGCGGCCGCGAAGACCCTCCGCGACGCGCGGAGGCCGTCGGCCGAGCTGCACTGCCCCGAGTGGGGCATGACGCTCGACGGCGGGCCCGAGTTCGACGACATGACGGCCGCGCTGCACCACGCGAAGGCGCTGGAGTACATGCTGCTCTTCGACGTGAAGCTCGCGCACCGCGCGCTGGTCCGCGACATCGTGGCGGCGCCGGGCGGACTGGGCCTGCTCGCGTCGCCGGCCCGGCACAAGCCCGCGGCCTATGTCTTCCAGGCGTTCGAGCGGCTGGCCGCGACGCCCCAGGGGCTGGCGCTGTCGGGCGTCGTGCCCGCCGCCAAGCCGATGATCCTGGCGGGGAAGAACCCCGACGCGGTGACCGTGCTGTTCTTCCACGAGGCGCCGCCGCCGGGCCAGGTCGGCCGCTTGGCCCTGAACGTGACCAACCTGCCCTTCGCGAGCTGGACCGCGGAACGCCGCGTGCTCACGGACGCCGGCGTCGTGAACGGCGACGGCCTCCGCGTCGCGAGCGTCCGGGAGGGCGCCGGCGCCTTCGCGGAGACGATCCGCTTCACCGACGACACCCTGATCGCCTGGCGCCTGACGCGCCGCTGATTACTTCTTCGGCTCCTTGGGGGCGTCCTTGGCCGGCTCCTTCGGGGCCTCCGCCTTGGGCGCCTCCTTCGGGGGCTCGGGGGGCGGCGGCGGGGCCTTCTCGACCTTGACCGTGATGGCCTGCTCGAAGGGGATCGTCTTGCCGTTCCACTTGAGCTGGGACTTGAGCGTCGCCTTCGTCTCGCCTTCCGCCGCCGTCTTGTCGGCCGCGATCAGCAGCTTGACCGTCTTCTGGTCCTTCCCGCACTTGCCGGGCTCGGCGAGCGAAAGCTTGCCGCCCGACAGCTCGAAGACGACGTCCTCCTCGAAGCCGGCCACGCGCTCGACCTCGATCGCCAGCTCCGCCTTGTCCCCGGCCTTCACCGTGACGGGGGAAACTTTGATCGCGAGGGGCGTGGCCGCGATGTCCAGCGTCACCGCCAGCGACTGCACCGCGATCTTGAGCTTCTTCTCCTTCGACATGTCGGCCGCCTTCTTGGCGTCGTCGGCGAGCTTCTTCATCATGCCGTCGCCCGCCTTGGCCAGCTCCTTCGCCTTCGCCTCCGCCTCCTCGGCGGTCTTCAGGCGGTCGCCCGCCTCCTTGAGCGAGGTTTCGACGGCCGCCTTCTCCGCGTCGTCCGGCTTCAGGGCCGCGAGCTTTTTCTTGAGCTCCTCGACCTCCTTCGCCGCCTTGCCCCGCGCGGCCTCGGCCGCCTTCGCCTCTTCGGCCGCCGCCTTGAGGACGGCCTCGACGCGCTTGCGGTCTTCCTCGACGGCCTTCGCGCGCGCCGGCTCGTGGACGTAGGAGATCTGGACCTCGCCCGCGAGCGAGATCGCGATGAGCCCCAGCGGCGCCTTGTCCGTCACGTCGAGCTCGACCTCGGCCGTCGGCGCCGCCGCGTCGATCACCACGTCCTTCGACGCGATCGTCTTCTGGTTGTTCGCGCCCGGCAGGCCCTGGGGCTTCAGCGTGATCTTGGCCTTCTCCAGGTCCTTGTACTCGCCGTTCTTGACCAGCTTGACCGGCACCTTGAGCTTGGCGCCGCGCGCCGTCTTGATCGTCGCGGCCGGATCGCCGAACACCAGCGTGAACGGCGCCGGGCGCTCCACGTCCACCGCCAGGCCGATCCGCTCGGCCACCCGCGGCACGAACGGCGACGTGTTCTGGTCCATGACCGGCCAGGCGAGCTCCGCCGAGCGCGCCGCGCGCGCCAGCTCGCCCGCCTTGCCCACGATCCGGATCGTTCCCGCGAACGCCTTCGCGTCCGCCGCCGCCTGCAGCGGGATCTCCTCCACGTTGTCGCCGCCCTGCAGGATCATCGGCGAGGCCGTCACGCCGGGAGGCAGCCCCTCGACCTCGAGGCGGATCGGGCCGTCGAAGCCCTCGAGCCGCGTCGCGAAGACGCGGATCCGCTCCACGCCGCCGCGCCGCAGCACGCAGGCCGTCGGCGTCGCGCGGTTCTCGGCGGGGAAGGGCTCGACCGGCCAGGCGATCAGGCGGAAGTCGGGCTTCGCCGCGCGCAGCGAGAGCACGTAGGCGAAGCGCGCGTCGCCCTGGGTGTCGCCGTAGAGGTCGCGCACCAGCAGCCGGTACTTGCCGTCCTCCGGCACGGTCCAGAGCACGCCGGGGTCGTCGGGGGTCAGCCGGTAGCGCTTCTGCGCGTCGCGCTGCTGCCCGTTGACGGCCGGGTCGTCCGTCTCGAGCAGCTCCTTCACGCCCTTGTCCGACACCTGCTGCAGCACCAGGATCGGGTCGGCCGGCAGCCCCAGGCGCTGGCTGGTGACCTCGATCCAGAGCTTCTCGCCCTTCTTGGCCTCGAAGGAGTACCAGTCCTTGTCGCCGCGACGTCCGAGGCGCCCCGTGACGCGCGCCGGAAGCGCGAGGACGGAGGCCTTCTCGGGATCCTCGTTCGGCTCGACTTCCGCCGTCGCCGTCTCGTCCAGCAGAAGGAAGCGCGCCGGGTTGGAGGCGCCGGAGGGCGACATCCACCGCCACACGAACACGTCGGCCGACGCGTCGCCGGGCAGCGTGAACGCCTCGATGGCGAGCTCCTCGGCCCGGGCGGGGGCCTTGACCGCGACCTGGATCTTCTCGAGGGGGCGGCCGTCGAGCTCGACGCCCGCCGGCTGCCCGCCGGGGAGGCCGCGGCCGTAGACCGTCACGGGCGTCTCGGCGCCCGCCTTGAGCGCGGGCGGGTCGACGTAATCGATCCAGGGGCCCGCGCCGATCGTGACGCGATAGAAGTACTCGTCGCCGCCCTTGTAGGTCTGGTCGGAGACGGCGAGGGCGTGCGGGCCCTCCGCCTCCGCCGTGAAGTCGATCATCAGGTCGCTGGAGCGGGTGCCGGCCGCGCGCTTGAGCAGCCGCCCCGACGGGTCGCTCACGGTGAGCACCAGCTGGGCGCGCGAGAGCAGGCGCATCGCCGCGCCTTCGATGATCACCCGCTGGCCCTTTTTCGGCGTGAAGCGGAAGACGTCGAACTTCTGCGGATCGCAGACGCCCCCGACCGTCGCGCCGAACGGGACCTCCGTCGCCTGGGCGAGCTCGTCGTTGGGCTCCTTCTCGAACACTTCGTCGCGGTTGCCGACGGCGAAGCGCCGCGCGTTCGAGACGCCGTAGGGGCCGGCGGCGCGGAGCTCGTAGACGCCGGGGGGGACGTCGGCCGCCACGGCGACCTTGAAGGTGTTGTCGACGGGGCGGGGCTCGGGGAAGAGGCGGTCGGCGGGCCGCATGAGGCGCTCGGCGGTGATGCCGGGGTGGGAGAAGACCAGGCGGTCGACGCGCTCCAGCTCGGCGCCGCTGGTCAGCCGGAGCTCGACGGACGTGCCGGCCTTGGCGCCGCTGGGCTGGGTGGCGTAGATCTTGGGCTGGGGCACCTGCAGGAGCAGGGCCAGGATGAGGCTCGCCATAGCTTCTCCCCGCGAACGGACTCCGACAATGAAACGTCGCCGGAGAGTCCTGGGGTGGCGGGTCCCCGGTATCAGGTACCGGGGACCCGGTCCCCGTTTAGATCAGTTCTTTGAGCGGCTCGCGATGGTCGAGCAGGTACTGGGGCCGGCCCGACGGATCGATGAACTGCGTGGTCTCGGGATCGATGCCGAGGTTCTTGTAGAGCGTGGCGTGCACGCGATGCAGGTGCACCGGGTTCTTGGCCTCGCCCGCCAGCCGGTCGGACGCGCCGATGACCTGGCCGTGCTTGAGGCCGCCGCCCGCGACCCACGCGGCGGCGACGCGCGGCCAGTGGTCCCGGCCCGCCTTGTCGTTCACCCGCGGCGTCCGGCCGAACTCGCCCCAGAGCACGATCGTCACGTCGTTGATCATGCCGCGCTGCGTCAGGTCGTCGATCAGGCCCGACAGCCCCAGGTCCAGCGCCGGCAGCTGCGTCCGGAAGGTCTTGAAGTTGTTCTCGTGCGTGTCCCAGCCGCCCCAGCTCATCGCCACGGAGCGGACGCCCACCTCGATCAGGCGGCGGGCGAGGAGGAACTTGCGGTTGTCGCCCATGCGGCCGTTCCGGTCGCCGCCGGTGTACATCTTCACGACGTCGGGCTTTTCCTTGTCGACGTCCAGCGCGTCCGCGAGCTTGCCGGACGTGACGACGTCGATCGCGCGCTGCGTGAAGGCGTCGAGAGCCTCCATGCGCCCGGACGCGTCGGCGTCGCGGGCCATCGTGTCGAGCTCCTTGAGCAGCTCGTTGCGGTTCTTGAGGCGGTCGGCGGTGATCTGCTTGTCCATCCGGAGGTTGCCGCGGCCCGCGCCGTCCGGGACGAACGGCGAATGGACGGGGCCGAGGTAGCCCGGCGTCACCATGCCCATGAGGCTGACGAAGGGGGGCGCCGAGTTGCCGGTCGACGAGCAGACCTTGTTCACGACCGAGCCGATCGACGGATGGCCGCCGACCGCGCTGAGGGCCTTCTCGGGGTAGGCCGTCATGGCCGTCGAGGAGCTGTGCTCGTCGACGGAGCCGACCAGGCCGCGGATGATCGAGAACTTGTCGGCGCGCTGGGCGAGCTTCGGGAAGAGCTCGCAGATGCGCATGCCCGGCACGTTGGTGGCGATCTCGTTGAACTCGCCGCGGTATTCGCTGGGGGCGTCGGGCTTCAGGTCCCACATGTCCTGGTGGCTGGGGCCGCCGGACAGGTGGACGTTGATGAGGGCCTTGCGGCTGGAGCCCGTCTCGGCGCTCAGCAGGTGCGGCAGGGCCAGGCCGCCGGCCAGGCCGGTGGCGCCGATCTTGAGGAAGCTCCGGCGCGCGACGCCGTCGCAGCAGACTTTGCGGTCGCCCTTGATCGTCAACATGGCCCGACCTCCCTACTGAAATCCTCTACCTATGTATATCGGATGCGTTCCCGCCCGCTTCAATGGTTGAAAAGAAATTCCTTCGTGTTGATCAGGGCCCAGACCACGTCCTCCCAGGCCCCCTGCTTGCCCTTGGCGTCGGCCTTCGCGACGTGGGCGACGGCCACCTTCTTCTCGGTCTCCGTGGCCGTCCGCGCGAACGCGCGCAGGTAGAGCTCGTCGACCTTCTCGACGTCCCCCCGCGCGTCGGCCGCCAGCGTCTTGGCGATGCCCGCGCTCATCTTGCCGTGGATGTCGGCCGAGTTCAGCAGGTGCAGGCTCTGCGCGAGCGAGGCGTCGCCGCTGCGCTCGCACTCGCAGGCGCTCGCCCCGGCCGGCTTGCCGAACACCGTCAGGAAGTACGAGTTCACGCCGCCGTGGTCCGGGATCTGCACCGCGCGCGTCTGGGCGGGAAGGCCGGTGAAGGACGTCGACGTCCCGTTGAACGAATCGATGGCGTCCAGGAGCACCTCCGCGCTGAGGCGCCGCGGATAGTAGCGGGAGAAGCTCTGGCGGTCGCCCGCGTTGTGCTCGTTCGGGAGCGAGGAGAGCTGGTAGACGCTAGACTTCACGATCGTCCGGCACAGCTCCTTGAGGTCGTAGTTCGTCTCGACGAAGCGCTGGGCGAGGGTGTCCAGCAGCTCGCGGTTCGAGGGCGGGTTGGTCTCCCGCATGTCGTCCTCGGGGTCCACGATCCCGCGGCCGAAGAAGTGCTTCCAGTAGCGGTTCACCAGCGACTTGGCGAAGAAGGGGTTGTCCTTGCGGCCCATCCAGTCGGCCAGCGCCACGCGCGGGTCGTCGTCGACCGTCAGCTCGGCCGCCTTCTCGCCGAGGCCCGAGGGCTTCACCGCCTGCTTGGTCTTGGGATGCGTGGCGTTCGCCGCGCCGCGCTTGTGGTAGATGCGCTGCTCGTCGGGGCCCAGGCCGTCCTTCCGGCCCACCCGCGAGAAGAAGGCCGCCAGGCCGTAGTAGTCGTTGCCGCTCCACTTCTCGAACGGATGGTGGTGGCAGCGCGCGCACTGGATGCGCACGCCGAGGAAGAGCTGGGCGACGTCCTCCGTCTGCTCGAAGTCCTTCGAGACCTGGCGCCACCAGGCGACCGCCGGGTTGCGGCTGATCTCGCCGGAGGCCGTCAGGATCTCCCGCACGAACCTGTCGTACGGCATGTTCTCGCGCATCGCCTCGCGGATCCAGCCGTGGAAGGCGAAGTTGCCGCTCGCGTAGGTCTCCTTGTCGCGGCGGTTGCGGAGGATCGACGACCACTTGTTCGCGAAGTAGTCGGCGTAGCCCTCGCCCGCGAGGAGCTCCTCGACCAGCGCGTCGCGCTTGGCCGGGTTCGGGTCGGCGAGGAACGCCCGCGCGCGGTCCGCCGAGGGGAGGCGGCCCGTGAGGTCGATCGCGATCCGCCGCAGGAAGGTCGCGTCGTCGGAGAGGGCCGACGGCGGCAGGCCGAGCGTCTTGAGCTTCGCGAAGACCGGCGCGTCGGCGGGCGTCTTCGCGGCCGGGAGGTTCTTCACCTCGACGCCCAGGGGCACCGTCGACTCGAAGACCGCGACGCGGTCCTGGTAGCGGATCATGATGGCGACCGAGCCCGGCGTGCCGAGCATGCGGACGCGGCCGGCCTCGTCGACTTCCGACATGAGCTTGTCGTTGGGCTCGTAGCGGGCGGCGTGGGTGACGTCCTCCGAGACGCCGTTCGTGTAATGGGCCACGACCTTGAGCTGCTGGCGGCCGTCGGGCGCGAGCGTCCGGTGCCGCGGATAGACGGTCAGGCCGTTGATGGTCGGGTCGGTGTCCTTGCCGTAGGGCATGCCCTGCGCGATCCAGCGGATGATCGCGCGGTAGTCGTGCGAGTCCTTCTTCAGCTTGTCGCCGCCGCCGTGGGGGATGGCGCCGACGCCCTTCAGCAGCAGGAGGCTGTGCTCGGGCGCGGCGGGGAAGAGGCGGCGCCCGAACGACTCCTTCACCAGGTACTCGTAGTCTTCCTGGGGTTCGAAGCCCAGCAGGGAGAGCCGGAAGCCGTTCTGGCCGCCGCTCTTGCCGTGGCAGCCGCCCGCGTTGCAGCCGTACTTCGTGAAGATCGGGACGATCTGGTTGGGGAAGTTGATCGGGTCGGGGTCGGCGAACTTCTCGACCGTCACCGCCACCGACGCGTTCAGGCCGCCGTGCTTGGCCGTGATCGTCGCGGTGCCGTCCTTCAGCGGGGCGATCAGCCCGGCGGCGTCCACGCTCACCACGCCCTCCGGCGCGACCGAGTAGGCGGCCTTGCCCGAGACGTCCGCCAGCTTGCCGCCGTCGGTCTTGTGGGTGGCGACGAGCTGGATCCGCGCGTCCGGCCCGACGAGCTTCGACGCCTGGCCCGCGTGCGCGTCCTCCGTGCCGGCGGCGTGGAGGAGCAGCGCGTCCGGGTCCGGAGCGGCCATCAGGAGGGCCGCCATCGCCAGCAGTTGCTTCATCGAGGGACTACCTCCGTAAGGACATAGCGCATGGGACGCGGACGTTACGGAATCTAGACCAGCTCCCGCATCGGCTGGTATTCGGGATCCACGAGGTATTGCGGACGTCCCGAGAGATCGTCGATCGTCGTGCGATGCGGATCGATCCCGAGGCGGTTGTAAAGCGTGGCGAAGACCTCCTCGAAGCGCACCGGGCGCTCCGAGACGGCTCCGGCCTGCTTGTCGGTGGCGCCGATGACCTGGCCGGTGCGCATCCCGCCGCCGGCGAGCAGCGCGCAGTTGACCTGCGGCCAGTGGTCGCGGCCGCCGTCCTTGTTGATCGTCGGGGTGCGGCCGAACTCGCCCCAGACCACCACGCTGACGTCCTTGTCCAGGCCGCGCGCGTGCAGGTCCTCGACGAGGGCGCTGACGCCCTGGTCGAGCATCGGGAAGTTCTCCTCGGACTTCTTCTTCGTGCTGCCGTGCCAGTCCCAGCGGCCGAAGGCGAGCGTGACGACCCGGGCGCCGGCCTCGACGAGGCGGCGGGCCATGAGGAACTGGTCCAGGCGGGCCCAGGGGCCGTCGTCCTGGAACTTGTCCGAGCCCTGGCCGTAGCGCGCGATGGTCTTGGGGTCTTCCTTGGAGAGGTCGAACGCCTCCGCCAGGCGCTTGGAGGCGAGGACCTCGATGGCCCGCTGCTGGAAGTTGTCGAGGCCTTCCATGAAGCCCGACGTGTCGGACTCGCGGCGGAAGGTGTCGAAGGACGTCAGCAGCGCGCGGCGGTCGCGGAGCCGCTCGAGCGTGACGTTCTGGAGGACCATGTCCCCCTTGATCTCCTCGCCTTCGGGCGTGAAGGGCGCGTAGGAGGGTCCGAGGAAGCCGGGCTGTCCGTTGTCGCCCCAGGGGCGGTGCTGGGTCTTGGGCGAGAGGCCCACGACGGCCGGCACGGACCCGCTGATGGGGCCTTCGAGCTTGGCGACGACCGCGCCGAGGCTGGGCCAGCCGCCGCGGGGCTGCATGTCGCGATGGTTGCGGCCGGTGAGGCACTGATAGGCGTAGTGGTCGCCGGTGGCGCCCACGATCGAGCGAATGTAGGCGAGCTTGTCGGAAATCTTGGCCAATCGGGGGAACATCTCGCAAATCTGGATGCCCGGGACGTTGGTGCCGATGGGCTGGAACGGCCCGCGGATCTCGCTCGGGGCGTCGGGCTTGAGATCCCACATGTCCTGGTGGGGGGGGCCGCCGGCCAGGAAGATCATGATGACGGCTTTGTGGGAGCGCTTGACGCCCGAGAGCTCTTCCGCTCTCAGCACGCTCGGCAGGGCCAGGCCGCCCATGGCCAGGCCGCCGATGCTGAGGAACGAACGCCGGGTCACCCCGTGTTCGTCCCGACTCCGGTCGCCGCCCAGGATCCTAAGCATCTACATCCCCCTGGTTCGCGCGACCCCGCTCCCTGGGATCCGCCTCTATTACAGTCCCCCACGAACCGCTATTTCGCAAGCGCCTAAAATAACCCCGTCCCCCCCGCTAAACCGCATGAGCCCCCGTTTCCCTATGGGTGCCCGGCGCGTCATGGGCGTTACCGCCCCCCGGTACCGGGTACCAGGTACCGGGTTACGGGGTCGCCCCGCGCTTCCTGGACCTGGACCTGTCTCCTGGACCTCGCCTACTTGAACTTCTTCAGCATCCGCTCCATCACGAGCTGGTGGCCGGCCTCGGTCCAGTGGTTGCCGTCGTAGGTGAGGAACCCCTTCGGCTTGTTCTCCGGGTTGTTCGACTTCCAATAGTCGCGGAACGCCCGCCGCAGGTCGACGAGCGGCAGGTTCTGTTCCTTGGCGATGGCCCGCGCGACGTCCGCCAGCGCGTCCAGCTTCTGATCCATCGCGTTGTCCGCGGCGTAGCCCTCGATCCGGCACGTGCAGGTGCACTGGATGACGCTCGCGCCGCCCGCCCGCAGCTTGCCGATCAGCTCCAGCAGCCGCGCCCGGAACTCGTCGGGCGTGACGCCCTGGCTCGCGTCGTTCACGCCGATCTGGATGAATACATACGTCGGCTTCTTCGCGATCACGTCCGCGTCGACCCGCTTGAGCAGGTCGGTCACCTTGTGGCCGCCCGTGGCGACCGCGTCCACCTCCACGCCCTTCTCCCTCAGCGCTTCGCGGACCAACGGGACATACCCTTTGCCCTCGGGGACGTTCTTGTCCTTCACGGCGAGCGCCGTCAGGGAGTCGCCGAAGAAGATGATCCGGTCGCCCTTCTTCAGCTCGACCTGTTTGTCGGCCGGATCGTCCTGCGGGACGACGAGCGAACACAACGCGAGAACACAGATCGGCAGCATGATGTTCCTCCCTGACGCCGCGTCGCTCCGCTCTCCCGGTACCCGGTACCTGGTACCCGGTACCCGACTACGGCGCGAAACTCGCCGCGAGCGCGTTGGCTTCCGAGCGCCAGATGCGCAGGACGCCGTCCAGGCCGCCCGCCGCGACCAGGCGGCCGTCGGGGCTCGCCGCCAGCGCGTAAAAGAACGTCCCGCCGGCCGCGTCGAACGTGCGCTCGGCGTTGCCGTCTTCCTTCACGATCCGCGGGGCCGTGCCGCCCGACGAGACCGCGAACTTGCCCTCGTAGCCGAGGTAGCGGATCGACGTCACCTGCTTGTCGAAGCCGGGGATCGACTTCGTCTGCTGCCCGGTCTGCACGCTCCACACTTTGACGGCGCTGTCGCCGCCGGCCGTCGCCAGCGTCCGCCCCGTCCGGCTCCACGAGATCCCCAGGACGTGGTAGGTGTGGCCCTCGAACGATTTCACGTGCTTGCCCGTCGCGACCTCGTGGATCTTGGCGAACTTGTCCGCCGCCGCGCTCGCGATCAGCGCGCCGTCGGGCGAGAACACCGCGTCGTACACCGTGTCCGAGTGCGCGTCGGGGATCGCCCGCGCGACCGATCCGTCCGCCACCTTCCAGATCACCAGCTCGCCTTCGCGCGAGGCCACGCCGCCGCCGCTCGCCAGCAGCGCCCCGTCCGGGCTGAACGCCAGCGTCGTCACCCGTTCCACCGGCGGCTTGCCCGGCTCCTTGGCTTCGATCGACCTCTCCAAGGCCCAGGTCGGCCCCGCGGAGGCCGTCCGCGCCGAGCCGTCCGCGCCGATCGAGACGATCGCCGCGCCCGTCGCCGCCACCGCCAGCGCCGCCTTGCCGTGCGCCTCCACCAGGCCGGCCTCCGCCCCGCGGACGCCGTCGAAGAGGAACAGCCGCCCGTCCGCCGCGCCCAGCACCACCAGCGCGCCGTCGGCGGAGAACGCGGCCGACTTCACGACGGCCGACGCCTTCGCCGCCGCGTCCGCCGTCTTCTTCTTCTCCTCGTCGAGCTTCTTCTGCTCGTCCGTCTGCGCCTTCAACGCCGCCTGCGCGTCCTCGATCGCCTTCTGGCACGACGCGGACGCTTCCTTCGCCTTCTCCGCGCGGCGCTTCGCGCTCTCCAGCGCGGTCTTCGCCGCCTCGGAGGCCTGGGCCGCCGTCTCTTCCGCCTTCTTCGCGTCGGCCTGCTTCTTCTCCGCGTCCTTGAGCGGCGCCTCGCCGGCCTTCAGCGTCGCCTCGGCGGCGGCTTTTTCGGCGTCGACGTCCTTCTTCGCCGCGTCCAGCCCCGCCTTCGCGTCGGCGACGGCCTTCGCCGCCGCGTCGACCTTGGCCTTCGCCGCGTCCTTCGCCTTCTGGCCGTTCGCCAGCGCGGCGTCCGCGTCCGCTTTCGCTTTCTCGGCTTTGGCGACGGCCTCCTCGGCGGCCTTCTTCTTGGCTTCGTCGTCCTTCGGCAGCGCCTTCGCCTCCGCGAGCGCCTTCGCCGCCGCGTCGACGGCCGCCTTGAGGGGGTCGATCGACGCCGCCGGCGCCTGGTCCGCCGCGGCTTTATCCGCCTCGGCCTTGCGGACGACGGCCGCCGCGCGCGCGGCCGCCAGGAGCTTCGGGCCGAACCCGCCGCCCGGCTTCGCCTTCTCGAGCGCCTTCTTCGCCTCGGCGAGCGCCTTGTCGGCCTCGGCCTTCGCGGCCTCCGCCTTGGTCGTCGTCTCCGACGGCCCCAGCGCGGCCGGCGTCTTCGACGCCGCCTCGGCCTTCGTCCGCGCGTCGTTGCGCTTCGCGCGCAGCGCCACGACCGCGTCGTCGGCGAGCTTCTTCTCGGCCTCGGCCTTCTTCTTCACCTCGTCGTCCTTCGCGTCGGCCAGCGCCTTCGTCGCGGTCGCGAGCTTCGCCTTCGCCTCGTCGTAGACCTTCTGCGCGTCGGCCAGCGCCTTGTCGGCCGCGGCCTTGTCGCCGCCCGTCCGCGCCCCGTCCGCCGCCTTCGCGTCCGCGACCGCCTTGGCCGCCGCGTCCGACTTCTTCTGGGCGTCCTCGAGGGCCTTCGCCGCCGCCTCGGCTTCCTTCGACGTCCCGCCGTGCTCCGCCTCCAGCTTCTTCAGGCCGTCCTCGGTGAGCGCGGTCTCGAGGGACTTCGTCACGGATTCGGCCTTGGCCTTGGCGGCCTCGAGGCCCGCCTTCGCGTCGGCGAGCGCCTTGTCGGCGGCTTCGCGCGCCGCCTTCGCCTTGGCCGTCGCGTCGTCCTTCTCCTTCAGCGCGGTCTCGGCGGGCATGACGGCGTCCGCCGCCTTCTTGACCTCCTCGTCCTCCTTCTTCTTGGTGTCTTCCGCGGATTTCACCTGGTTGGTCCGGTAGCCGACTTCGCTGCCCGCGAAGGCGGCCAGCGCGGTGGCCTTGCGCTCGGCGAGCCGCGCGGGGCCGTCGGTCTTGAGATCCGCCACCGGCTTCTCGGCGTCCCAGAGCTTCACGCCCTCGGCGCCGACGGTGATCCAGCGCTTGCCGTCGGGCGACACCGTCAGCGCCGTCACGCCGGCGGCCGCGATGTCCTTGCCCGCGTCGCCCTTCTCGAGGTTCCAGACCTTGAGCTTGCCGTCCTGCGAGACCGAGATCAGCGAGGGCCCGGCGCCGCGGACGTCGGTGATCGCGGCCTTGTGGCCCTTGAGCTCCTTCGGGGCGTCGCCCCAGACGCGGACCGTGCCGTCGGGATGGCCGGTGGCGACCTTGCCGCCCGCGAAGTCGGCCGCGCTGATCGCGTCGGGCGCCTCGATCTTGGCGGGCGTCGGCCCGTACAGCCGCGCGGTCTTGTCCGCGGAGGCGGTCAGCAGCGTCGCGCCGTCCGCCGAGAAGCGCAGCGCCACGACCGTCGCCGTGTGGTCCTTGTGCTCGGCCGTGCGCTTGCCCGAGGGGACGTCGAAGATCCGCACCGCGAAATCCGCGAACGCGGCGGCGGCCTTCGCGCCGTCGGGCGAGAGGGCGATCAGCGTGGGCTCGCCGCCGACGTCGATCGTCGACTTCTTCTCGGGCAGGGTCTTCTTCCAGATCTTGATCGAGCGGTAGCCGCCGGTCGCGAGCAGCCGGCCGTCGGGGCTGAACGCGATCGACTGCACGGCGTCGGTGTGGGCGAGGCCGGGGGCGAGGGCGGCGAGGGCCGGGTCGCTGGGGCGGTCGAGCAGCTTCTGGGTGGGCAGATGATAGAGGTAGAGGCGGCCGGCGCGGCCGCAGGCGACGACCTGGGCGTCGGGGTCGACGGCCACCGCGTAGATCGGGTTCCAGCCGGTGGGGGT
>DASVNH010000097.1:0-20756 GCA_036383955.1 Planctomycetota bacterium
GCCCGGCGAGGCCTACGAGAAGCTGCTGCTCGACGCCATGCGCGGCGACGCGACGCTCTTCGCGCGGCGGGACGCGGACGAGCAGGCCTGGGCGGTCGTCGACCCCATCCTGTCCTCCAAGGACGAGCCCGCGATCTACGAGCGCGGCGCGGCCGGCCCCAAAGAGGCCGACGACTTCATCAAGCGCGACGGACGTCGCTGGCGCCCTCTCTGACAGGTCCAGGTCCAGGACGTTTCCCCGAGCCCCCGGGGGGTGCCTCGCGCTCACAAAGGTGGGGATGTAGATCCCCGAATCCGTCCCATCCGCGGATCTCCCGCGTCGTCGCCGATCCGTCGAATCCCCGTATCCCCCCTCTAGCGGGTTTCCCAGGGCGCGCAGCGCCAGGACTCGGCCTGCCGGAGCGACCGCTCGAGCATCGCCAGGTAGTCGTCCGCCCTCACCTGCGCGTAGGGGAAATAGCCCTGGCTGAAGAGGTGTCCGAGGCTCGGCTTGTCCTGGGGGTTCAGGAGCGTGCCGCCGTCGGGGGAAAGCACCACGCTGCGGAGGAAAAAGCCCTGGGAGAAGCCGCCCGGCACCCGCCGGCGCTCGTCCAGCTCGATCCCAATGATCGCCGCGTCCATCGCCCGGAGGTCGGGGATCGGCTCCTCCCGGGTGTTGATCCACACGGGCACGAAGCGCTCGTTGACCAGGTCGATCACCCGCGGATCCGACAGCGCTCCGTCCCGGAGCAGCGCGCCGCCGATTCAGCAGGAGTCCTGGATGTTGCCCGCCACCAGGCAGGCGAGGAGAGGCTTTCCCGACGCCGCGGCCTGGCGGGCCGCCTCCTCGAAGCCGGACCGCCAGCGGATGTGCAGGTGGACGGGATCGGCATCCGCCGGCATGTGCGCGAGGCATCCCGCCAGCGCGAGCGGCAAGAACGCCAGAGCGGTCCTCACGCGGATAGAATGGCCGGAGCCCCCAGCCTCGATTAAGGCAACATCGCCGCGACCGGGGACTCCTCCTTACATAGGAGGACGATATGAAGCGGCTCGTAACGGCGATCGTGGCGGCCGGCCTGGCCGGCTGCGCGGGCATGGACTGGAGCGCCGACGACAAGCGGGTGGGCTACGTCCAGGACACGGGCGGCACGCCGCAGGACACCCTGCTCCTCAAGGACCCCGTCAGCGGAGAGACGGTCACCCTCGACAGCCCCTGGCAGGCGACTCACGACGGAAAGACCTATTACTTCGCCAGCGAGGACTCCATGAAAAAGTTCCAGGAGAATCCGTCCGGCTACGTCGAGGCCGAAGTCCGCTGAGCGGCGCTCCTGGACGTCCCGGCGCCCCGCGGTGTATCTTGTGGCCCGCATGGCGGACAAGCGCTCGAAGCTGATCGTCGTCGACAAGGCCGACTACGCGAAGACGGCCGCCGACTGGATCCTCAAGCAGGCGGAGCAGGCCGCCAAGTCCCGCGGCGTGTGCACGATCGCCCTCGCCGGCGGCGCCACGCCGCGGCCGGTCTACGAGGAGCTCGGCCGCCGGGACGCCCTGCCCTGGGACCAGATCGACTGGTACTTCAGCGACGAGCGCCGCGTCCCGATGGACCACCCCGAGAGCAACTACCGCATGGTCCTCGAGACCCTCTTCAAGGACCACATCGAAGCCCTCGGCCGCACCTACCGCATGCCCGCCGACGCGGCGGACGTCCAAAGCGCCGCCGAGCACTATGGCCGGCGCTTTCCGGAGACGGTCGACATCCTCATCCTCGGCCTGGGCTCGGACGGACACACCGCCTCGCTGTTCCCGGGCTCGCCGGCGCTGGACGTCGAGACCCGCCGCGTCGTGGCGTCCCGCAGCCCGAAGCCGCCCCACGAGCGCCTCACCATCACCCGGCCGGTGATCGAGAACGCGCGGTCGATCTTGATGCTCGCGACGGGCGTCGAAAAGGCCCCGATGGTCGCGCGCGCTCTCGGCGGCTCCCTCGACGTGAAGGCCGTCCCCGCCCAGCTCGCGCGCCAGGCCACCTGGATCGTCGACCAGGCCGCCGCGGGCCAGGTCCTCAATCCGTAAACCCGGTACCTTACAGGCGGCGCTCGAGCCACTCCGAGAACGTGTCGGCGTCGGTGACCACGTCGTCCCAGAGCGAGCTGGAGAGGCCGAGGCTCGCGATCACGGGGGGCGTCGAACGGAAGTCGTAGGCGTAGACCAGGAAGCCGTCGTTCCCGATCCCCACCAGCCCGGGGAAATTCCAGGGGATGCGGTAGGTCCGGTTGAACACCGCGATCGACGCGAGGGGCCAGAGGCCGGTGATCGCTTCGGGGGACGTTGTCGGCCCTCCGCCCGCGGAGCGCAGGTACTCGCGGTAGTCGTCGGGCCAGGTGAGGTCGAAGGCCTTTTCCAGGCGGAGGACGTCGTCCTCGCTGGTCGGTCCGCCCCCGCGCCAGCCCTTCGCGCGCAGCTGGTCCAGGATCTCGCGCACGCCGCGCATGACTCGAGTCTACCGCGACGGCGGGCTGTCGACAATCTGAGCACGGCGTGTAACGATCGCTTCCGGGCGGTAACATCCGCCGCGGAGGCGGCGGAGGGATGTCGATTTAAACCCCTGTCTCCCAGCCCCTAAGAATTCCGGGTTGGCGGACACGATTGGCATGGCTGTTGCGTCATATTAAGCAGCTCGACGAGGAATCTATGCCTCCGACCAGTTTCCGCGGCTACATGGTCCAGGACAAGGTGAAGGACGGGTCCGTCGGGAGCGTCTACCGGGTCACGGACTCCAAGGGCCGGGTGGTGGCGTTGAAGCAGCTGTTCGCGAAGGTCGGCAACGATTCCCGCAAGCTCAAGCAGTTCCGGAAGGAATTCGACGTCCAGGGGCAGCTGGATCATCCGGCGATCATCAAGGTCTTCGACTACGTGAAGATGCCGCCCACGGACTTCTTCACGATGGAGTACTTCGAGAGCGAGAGCCTGAAGTACACGATGTTCCACTTCCCCAAGCGGGTGCACAAGCGCGAGTTCTGGATCCTGCGCCAGCTCGCCGAGGCCCTCGAGCACGTGCACTCGAAGGACATCCTGCACAAGGACATCAAGCCCGAGAACGTGCTGGTCGACGCGAAGGGCGACATCCGTCTGATCGACTTCTCGCTCTGCCAGACGAAGTGGGACCGCTGGCTGCAGTTCGGGAAGAAGGTGGAGGGGACGCCGCTCTACATGGCGCCCGAGCAGATCCTGGGCAAGCGCTGCGACCATCGGACCGACATCTACGCGTTCGGCCTCCTGGCCTACGAGCTGCTCACCAAGCGGCTCCCCTTCAAGGGCAAGGACCAGGACGAGATCATGCACGGCCATCTCCACCGGTCCCCGCCCTCGATGCGCTCCCACATCCCCACGCTGTCCCCCGAGCTCGACGGCTTCGTCCTGCGCCTCCTCGAGAAGGACCCCGCGCGGCGCTATCCGGACATGACGTCCGTCATCCGCGAGCTCACGAAGTGGGAGAAGACCGACACCGTCCTGCGGATGAAGCAGGTGCAGGTCATCGAGCAGCCCACCCAGGTCCCCTCGCCCTTCCTGCTGAAGTAGCCCCTCCTCCGCTCGTAACATCCCTCCGCGGAGCGGCTCTGCCCGGAAGTTAAAGAAGGATCAAACCGCGCGCTCCGGGAGAGAGGGCCCAGGGATGTGCCGCACGCGCCGGACTCTCTTCTTCCTTTGCCTGTCCGGCGCCGTCGCGACGGCCCAGGAGCCGGAAAAGCGCCGCCTCGTGGACCTCAGCATCGAAGAGCTCATGAAGCTCGAGGTCACGACCCCGGCGAAGAAGGAGCAGCGCCTCATCGAGGTCCCGGCGGCCATGACCGTCATCCGCGGCGAGGACCTCCGGCGCACGGGCGCGCGGACGATCCCCGACGCCCTCCGGGCCGTCCCCGGCCTCCACGTGGCGCGCATCGACGCCAACAAGTGGGTCGTGACGTCCCGCGGCTTTTCGAACCGCTTCTCCAACAAGCTCCAGGTGCTGTTCGACGGCCGCACGGTCTACTCCCCGCTGTTCTCGGGCGTGTTCTGGGAAACGCAGGCCCCGATGATCGAGGACATCGACCGCATCGAGGTAATCCGGGGCCCGGGCGCGACGGTCTGGGGCTCGAACGCCATGAACGGCGTCATCAACATCATCAGCAGGAAGTCCGAGGACACCCAGGGCGGCCTCCTCGTCGGCGGCGTCGGGACCGAAGAAAAGGACTTCGGCGCGGCCCGCGGCGGCTTCGCGTCGGGCCCGGACTTCCACGGCCGCGTCTTCGCGAAGTACGACAACCGCGACAACTCCCGGGACGGGCACGACAGCTGGTTCCAGGCCCGCGCCGGTTTCCGCGCCGACTGGACGCCGGGGGACGTCGACCGGATCACCGTCGAGGGCGAGTACTACGACGGCGGCTTCCACGGCACCGTCATGGTCCCGGAGCTCGCGGCGCCCTTCCTGCGGGTCTTCTCCAACTCCCTGGACAACAGCGGCGGCCACCTCCTGACCCGCTGGGAGCGCCGGCTCTCCCCCGACTCCGAGCTGGCGGTCCAGCTGTCCTACGAGCGCGCCGAGCGGAGCGACGAGCTGCTGCCGGTCGACATCCGCGACATCCTCGAGTTCGACCTCACCCACCGCTTCACGCCCTTCGCGGGGCACGACGTCACCTGGGGGGCCGGGTATCTCGCCAGCTGGGACCGCCTCGAAGGCACCTTCACCATCTCGTTCGACCCGGAGGAGGACCGCAAGGGCGTGACCAGCGTGTTCGTCCAGGACGAGATCACGCTCGTGGAGCGCCGGCTGAAGGCGACGCTCGGCTCGAAGTTCGAGTACAACGAGTACACCGGTTTTGAAGTCCAGCCGGGCGTCCGCCTGGCCTGGACTCCCGACGACATCGAGACCTTCTGGCTCTCCGTCGCCCGCGCCGTCCGCATGCCCTCGCGCGCGGAGAGCGACGTCCGGCTCGCGCAATCCGTCCAGCCGGGACCCGTCGTCGTCGCCGTGACCGGGGACGAGGACTTCCTCTCGGAGGAGCTGCTCGCCTTCGAGACCGGCTACCGGATCATGCCCCTCGACCCGCTGTCCATCGACCTCGCGCTGTTCTACAACCTCTACGACCAGCTCCGGACCCTGGAGCCCGAGGCGCCGTTCCCGGAGGCCTCGCCCCCGCCTCCGCACCTGATCGCCCCGTTCGCCTCGGACAACAAGCTGGCGGGCCGGACCTACGGCGCCGAGCTGGCCGTGAGCTGGAGGGCGCACGAGACCCTCACGCTCCACGCCTCCTACGCGTTCCTCCGCATGCGCCTGGCCCTCGACGACGACAGCGGCGACCTCATCTCCGAGGACGCCGAGCGGTCCAGCCCCCGCCATCAGGCCTACGTCCGGGCCTCCCTCGACCTCCCCCAGGGCCTCGAGCTGGACCTCGCGAGCCGCTACGTGGGCGGCCAGTCGGCCCCCGACGTCTCCGGGTACACGGAGCTCGACGCGCGCCTCGGCTGGCGCGCCACCTCGCGGCTCGACCTGGCCGTCGTGGGCCAGAACCTCCTCCACGACGACCACTTCGAATCCAGCGACACGCTCCTGGGAAACAAAGCCACCCGGCTGGAGCGGGGCGTCTACCTGACGGCCGCCTTGACGTTTTGAGAACGCCCCTCCTGCTCGTCCTGGTCGCCGCGCCGCAGGAAGCGGCCCCGGAGTACGAGCTCAAGGCGGCCTTCCTGTACAACTTCGCCACCTACGCGGATTGGCCGGCCGACGCCTGGCCCGACCCGCGGGCCCCGTTCCGCGTCGGCGTGTGCGGCAAGGATCCGTTCGGCCCGCTCCTGGAAGAGGCCTTCCTGGGCAAGACCGTCGGCGGCAGGGCCATCGTGGTGAAGCGCTCCCCGGAGGTCGCGGACCTCCGGTCCTGCCAGCTCGTGTTCGTGCCGGCCTCCGAAAGGACGTCGAGGGTCCTGCTCGCGCTCGAGGGAACCCGGGCGCTGACGGTCGGCGAGCGCGAGGGATTCGCCGAGGAGGGCGGCTGCGTCAACTTCTACCTCGAAGGGAAACGGGTCCGCTTCGAGATCAACCCGGAGGCGGCGAAGCGGGCGGGCCTGAAGATCAGCTCCAAGCTCCTCCGCCTGGCGCGGATCGTGAAGGACAAGTGATCAGGCGCGGTCGCGCAGCTGGGTGACGCCCTGCTTCCGCGCGCAATGGACGCAGCAGTAGATCGAGCCCTCCTTCTCCACGCCGTGGCCGAGCACGCGGATGCCGCAGGCCGCGCAGGTCGGCGCCAGGGCCTGGGCCGCGCATTCGACGCAGTCGAAGGTGTGGGCGGTCCCTTCCAAAATGACCTGGAAGGCCTTGTCGTAGTCGTTGCCGCAGATTTCGCAGCGGGCCATACGGGCGCTCCTAAGGAGCGGATCCCTCGGGCTCAGCGCGCGAAACGGTCCGGACGGAACAGGTCGATCGGGTGGCGCGTGGCGCCGGACGTCGCCAGGTCCGCCAGGATCTCCCCGACGACCGGGGCGAACTTGAAGCCGTGGCCCGAGCAGGGCGAGCCCAGGATCACGCCGTCGCGCTCGCCCAGGATGAAGTTCTCGTCGGGCGTGTTCGTGTAGAGGCAGACCGACGACCTCCGCGGCTCGCGGTCGAGCGACGGCACCGTCTCCCGCAGGCGGGCGCGGAGGACGTCGACGTCCTCCCGCCGGATCTCCCGATGGACGGCCTCGGCCGTCGTGATCTCCCCCCCGTGATGGAAGCCGCACTTGAGGCCGTGGCCGTGGATGTCGGGGATCGCGTAGAACGGCTTGCCGTCGCGGTCCCACACGAAGAGCGGCACGGGATCCGTCGCGTCGAACCAGAAGATCGTCTGGCGCTCGATCTTCAGGGGCAGGCCGGGCACGAGCGAGGGGAGCCACGCGCCGGCGGTCACGATCGTCTTCCGGGACGGATCGATCGCGCCCTCGGTTCCGAAGCGGAGCTCCGCGCCGCGCGCGAGGGCCGCGGCCTGGAACGCCTTCACGGCCTCCTCGCAGAGGAGCACCCCCGCGTCGGACTCCTCCAGCGCGACCTCGTCGTCGCGGAAGGTCATGAACGGATAGCGGGCGCGCAGGTCGGACGTCGAGAGCATTCGATGGGGCAGCCCGTGGGTCCGCGCGCTGTCGAGCGAGCCGCGGACGATGGGGCTGTCGGGCCGGCCGATCATGAGGGCGCCGGTCTTGCGGAACAGCGTCCGGCCGGTCTCTTTTTCGAGCTCGGCCCAGAGCTCGTAGGCGCGCAGCACGAGGGGCACGTACGCGGGGTGCTCGAAGTAGGCCTTGCGGATCACGCGCGTAAGGCCGTGGGACGAGCCGCGGTCGTGGGCGGGCGTGAAGCGTTCGTAGCCGACGACCTTCGCGCCGCGACGCGCGAGGGCCCAGGCCGTCGCGCTGCCCATGACGCCGAGGCCGACGACGTCGATCACGGCTTGCGGAGGACTCGGATCTCGCCCTGGCGGGCGAAGTCGATGGCCTCTCCCAGCAGGCGGGCGGCCTCGCCCGGCGCGTGGAAGCCCATGGAGTTCTCGGCGGCGACGAAGTCGAGGCGCCACTGGGCCTTGCGATGGAGGTTGCGGGCCTCCTGGAGCGCGTCGCCTGGCGGAGCCTTCTCGATCGCCGCGATGAGGCCGACGACGGCCTCCTCCGCGCGGATCATGAGGCCGCGGGTGCGGTCCTGGATGGCCCGGGCGCGGGCGAGGATCTCGTCTTCGCCGTAGCGATGGCAGGTCTGGCAGGCGCGGGCGACGTTGAGGAGCGGGCTGCGCACGTGGTGGTCGCTGACCTTGACGGCGCCTTCGCGGACGTAGGGCATGTGGCAGTCGGCGCAGGCGACGCCGCTGCGGGCGTGGATGCCCTGGCTCCACAGCTCGAACTCGGGATGCTGGGCCTTGAGGACGGGCGCGCCGGAACGCGCGTGGGTCCAGTCCTTCCAGCCGGCCTCGTCGTAGTACGCCTCGATATTCTCGGCGAGGACGCCCTTGGACCACGGGTAGGTGAGGAGCTTGCCTTCCCCTTTGAAGTAGTACTCGACGTGGCACTGGGCGCAGACCAGCGAGCGCAGCTCCTGCCGCGAGGCGCGGACGTTGGGGTCGTAGACGTCCTTCCGGCCGTCCTTTCTCCAGCGCTCCACGCTGGGCAGGTGCGGAAGCGGGGCGCCGCTCTTCGCGAGCTCCCGGATGCCGTACAGGAAACCGGGGCGGGTCACGCGCAGGTTCAGCCCGCCCGGGTCGTGGCAGTCGACGCAGGAGACCGGATGGGCCACGCCCTTGCGTGCCTCGGCGTAGGGCATCCCGCAGACGACCTCGAAGCCCTTCAGGATCTGGTCGGCCCGGGTCGTCGCGCCCGCCTTCTTCCCGGCCTCGGCGTAGGCGGGCAGGATGGAGCTATGGCAGTGCAGGCAGGCCCCGGGCTGCTTGAAGTTCTTCACCCGCTCGGTCATGTCCTGGTCGGCCAGCATGTAGGCGTGCCCGCGCTCCTCGCGGTAGTCGACGCCGAACGCGTAGCCGTCGAAGAGGATCCTCCAGCGCGGGTCTTCGTCCAGCTTCTGGAAGGCGTCGCTGCCGCCGTGGCGCGTGCGCTCCGTATCCACGGTGCGGCGGTAGCTTTCGTACTGCCGCGGGAAGTTCTTGCCCCACTCGGCCGGGTCGACCGTGTCCTCCGTCAGCTCGACGACCTTCACGTACGCGTGCCGGCCCTCCTCCTGCCGCTCCAGGATGTTGAGCCAGAGCAGCATCACGAGGACCGTGAGAAGGGCCGACCCGGCCGCGATGCCGGCCAGAACCCAGCGCCGCTTCTTGTCGCTCATGGTCCGTGCCCCACTCTCGCGTGACAGCGCACGCAGTTCATGGCCTCTCCGTCCGCGTGAGTCCCGATCTCGGACACCAGGCCCGCGTGGCAGCGGACGCAGTTCTCCCGCAGCACCCGCTGGTTCTTCTCGCGGATCCGGATCGGTTCATGGAAGTCCTGGAGGGTGAAGCCCTTCGAGTGCCAGTAGCCGTTCTCGGCCTTCACCCAGTACTTGGAGAAGAAGGACGCCGGCGTGTGGCAGTCGTTGCAGGTCGCGTGCCCGTGGTGGCTCGCCTTCTGCCAGCCGTCGTATTGTTCCCGCATGATGTGGCAGCTCACGCAGGCCTTGGGGTCGTCGCGCAGATAGGCCGTCGCGCCGCTCGTGACGACGGTGACCGCCCCCGCCCCCGCCAGGCTCCCGAAGAACGCGCAGGCGACGACCGCCGGAACGCCGAGGGCGAGGACGAGGCGCTTCATACCAGCTTCTTGTACTTGATGCGCTTGGGCTGGTCGGCGGCGGAACCGATCTCCTGGCGGCGCTTCTCCTGGTAGGCCTGGAAGTTGCCCTCGAACCAGCGGACCTTGCCTTCGCCCTCGAAGGCGAGGATGTGGGTCGCCAGGCGGTCGAGGAACCAGCGGTCGTGGCTGACGACGACGGCGCAGCCGTTGAAGTTCAACAGCGCGTCCTCGAGGACGCGGAGGGTGTCGACGTCCAGATCGTTCGTCGGTTCGTCGAGCAGGAGCATGTTGGCCCCGCGGTTGAGCGTCTTGGCGAGGAGGACGCGGTTGCGCTCGCCGCCCGAGAGCGTGCCGACGCTCTTCTGCTGGTCGGTGCCCTTGAAGCCGAAGCGGCCGACGTAGGTGCGGCTGTTGATGCGCACCTTGCCGAAGGGGATGTCGTCGAGCCCGTCGGTGATCTCCTCGTAGATCGTCTTATGGGGCGACAGGGCGTCGCGGTTCTGGTCGACGTAGGAGAGCTTGACCGACGGCCCGAGCTCGATGGTGCCGGCGTCGGGCTTCTCGTGGCCGGTGATCATCTTGAAGAGCGTCGTCTTGCCGGCGCCGTTGGGGCCGATGACGCCGATGATGCCGCCGGGCGGCAGGGTGAGGTCCATGCCGTCGATGAGGAGGGTGTCGCCGAAGCTCTTCTTCAGGCCGCGGATCTCGAGGACCTTGGTGCCGAGCTTGGGGCCCGGGGGGATCTGGAACTCCAGCTGGTCCTCTTTGAGCAGCAGCGCCTCCTCGGCGAGCTTCTCGTAGGCGGCGATGCGCGCCTTGGGCTTGGCCTGCCGGGCCTTGGGCGAGCTGCGGATCCATTCGAGCTCGCGGTCGAGGGTGCGGGCGCGCGCGTCCTTCTCTTTTTCTTCCTGCTCGAGGCGCTTTTCCTTCTGCAGGAGCCAGTTGCTGTAATTGCCCTCGAACGGGAAGCCGCGGCCGCGGTCGAGCTCGAGGATCCAGCCGGCCACGTTGTCCAGGAAGTAGCGGTCGTGCGTCACCGCGATGACGCTGCCCTTGAACTCGGCCAGGTGCTTCTCGAGCCAGGAGACGGTCGTCGCGTCCAGGTGGTTCGTCGGCTCGTCCAGCAGGAGGAGGTCGGGGGCCAGCAGCAGCTCGCGGCAGAGCGCCACCCGGCGCTTTTCGCCGCCGGAGAGCACGCCGCACTTCTGCTCCCAGGGGGGCAGCTCCAGGGCGTCGGCCGCGATCTCCAGCTGCCGGTCCGTCTCCCAGGCGTTCGTGTGGTCGATCTTTTCCTGCAGGGCCGACATCTTGTCGAGCGCCGCCTGCATCTCGTCGCCGTCCAGGCCCTTCTCGAGCGAGGCGCTGACGTCCTCGAAGTCCTTCACGAGCTGGAGCTTCTCGGCGACGCCCTCCCGCACGACGTCGCGGACGGTCTTCTCCGGGTCCAGCTTCGGCTCCTGGGGGACGTAGCCGATCTTCGTGCCCGGATTCCACCAGACCTTGCCGTCGAAATCCTTGTCCTCGCCCGCGAGGATGCGGAGCAGCGTGGACTTGCCGGAGCCGTTGACGCCGAGGATGCCGATCTTGGCGCCGTAGTAGAAGGAGAGACTGACGTCCTCCATGATCTTGCGCTTGTTGTAGTACTTGGTCAGCCCGTTGATCTGCATCACGTAGTGAGCCATGGGGATCTCCGTCGAACCCGCGGATGATAGTGAATGAGCGTCAGGCGCGCCACTTGATGTTGCAGCCCAGGCTCGGCTTCTGCTCGGGCGGCACGGGACGTCCGGCCGCCGCCGCGTCCAGCGCGGCCCGCAGGTCCCGGCCCGTCACGGGAATCCCGTTGCCGGGGCGGCTGTCGTCGAGCTGCCCCCGGTAGACCAGCCGGCGGTCGGGCCCGAACAGGAAAAAGTCGGGCGTGCAGGCGGCGCGGTAGGCGCGGGCGACCTCCTGGGTCTCGTCGTAGAGGTATGGAAAGGCGTAGGTCTCCGCGGCGATCTGGTCCGGCGCGTCGTCGGGATAGGCCGTCGCGTCGTTCGCGCTGATCGCGACGATCGCGCCCGGGTAGTCGAGGCCGAGCTTCGCGAGCTCGTCGCGCACGTGCTTCACGTAGGGGCAGTGGTTGCAGATGAACATCACGAGCAGGGCGGGCCGCGCGCGGAAGTCGTCGAGCGACACCCGCCGCCCCGTCTTCGGCGCGAGGAGCGAGAAGGGAGGAGCGGGCGTGCCGAGCGCGACCATGCTGGACGGGGTACGGGCCATGGCGGGTAAGATACCCGACATCCCATGCCTCTGAAAACAGGCGATCCGCTGCCGGAGGGCGTCGACTGGCCGAAGGGCCCGCTGGTCGTCTACTTCTATCCGAAGGACTTCACGGGGGTCTGCACGAAGGAGGCCTGCGAGTTCCGGGACATCTACGACACGCTGAAGAAGGACTTCGGCGCGGAGGTGATCGGCGTCAGCCGGGACTCGGACGAAACCCACGAGCGGTTCAAGGCGGAGCACCGCCTGCCCTTCCGGCTGATCGCGGACCGCGGGGGGAAGCTTTCGAAGGCCTTCGGCGTGGAGCGGCTCTGGGGCCTGATCCCCTTCGTGAAGCGCGTCACCTTCGTGGCGGACGCGGGCGGCGTGATCCGCGGCGTCTTCCACCACGAGCTCGACGCGGCGCGCCACGTCCGCGACGTCCGCGAGACCCTCAGCGCCCTGGCCAAGGGTCCTTGAGCCGCGCCTCGCGCCACTTCGCCAGCAGCTCCAGCCGGGCGCGGCCGTCCTCGCCCGAGACCCGCAGACGGGCGTCGACCTCCTTCCAGAGCTCGGGCGCCGCGGCCAGCGACGCCGCCGCCGCGTCCTCCTCGTCGTGCCCCCAGGTCCGAGCGACGAAGCGCGCCAGCCGCCGCCGTTCCTCGACGGACAGCTCGGCCGCCTCGCCCAGGGCCGCCAGGCCGATGATGCCGCAGGCGGCGGCCTGTTCGTCGCGGCTCGCCATCGCCCGCCGAAGGACCGGCGCCGCCTCGCAGCGGATGAGGAGGCGCAGCGCCATCCGCGCGTTCCCCCGCCATCCGTCCGCCTCCAGGTGCGGAGCCGCGAGCTCGATCACCCGCTCCCGGTAGGCGTCGGGCTTGAGCTCCATGAGGAGGTCCGCCGCCGCGAAGCGCCCCGCGTAGTCCGGCCGCTTCAGCTGGGCTTCGAGCGCGGGCAGGGCCTCCTCGCCGTAGCGCCGGAGCCGCTCCCGGATCGCGGAGTTCCACCAGACCAGGCTTTCGGACAGAGCCTCGACGCTTCCCGGCGGCAGCGGCTCGACCTTCCACTCCAGCAGGAAGTGGAGCGCGTAGCGGCGCGCCTGGGCGTCGGGATCCCGGACCATCGCCTCGAGGGCGGGCCGCAGGACGCCGCGGTGCTTCTCGACCAGGTAGCCCGTGTGCCAGGCGTTCGCCCCGATCTCGTCATGCCGCAGGTTCGCCAGGAAGTGGCGGAGCAACGGCGCGGGCAGCGGAAGCTTCCGGTCCCGCGCCAGCTCCAGCGCGCGGCCCATCGGCGTCGCCTCCCAGCCCGCCGCCAGCGCGTGCGAGGGCACGCCCCGCAGCGCCCGGGTGTAGGCGCGCTCGACTTCCTCCGCCGTCCCCGCCGCCGCCAGCCGCAACATGACTTCCGTGGCGACCCATTCGTAGTCGCGCGTTTCCGAGCGGGCGAAGGCCGCGACGCTCCGTTCGAGGAGATCCGCCGCCTTCGGAGCTTCGCCCTGGGCGAGCAGCACGCACGCGGCCTGGATCGCCTGCTGATCGTCGTCGCTCTCCGTCGCGGCGCGGAGGAGGTCGACAGCCTCCTTCCGCCCCTCGAGGATCCGCCGGGCGCGGCGCGCGTTCCCGGGGACGCGGTCGGAGCGAAGGTCGTCGATCAGCGCGCGGGTGGCGCCGAGAGCGGAGAGGATCCGCCGGGCGCGAATCCGGAACTCGGGATCGCCGTCGGCGGCCTCGAGCGGCGCGATCGCGGCGGTCCCGAGGGTCTTCAGCGCGGCCTCGGCCGCGTCGCGCTCCTCGAGCGAGCCGGTTCGGAGGACGTCGACGGGATCCTGGCAGAGAATGAGAGCGATGATGGCGGACATGGATCTTCCCCCTCTCGTACGTCCCCCGGGCGTGACTCCGCCGGAACTGTAGCCCGGCCCCTGTTGAAAGCAAGTTCAAATCGGAGTACACTTTTCCCTGAAAGGAGGTGACCCGTGCCCATTCAATCCCGCCGGTCGGGCTCGGTGATCCTCCGTCCGACGACGTAGGACGTCGCGCCCCATCCTCTTCCCCCTCAACGCGCTTTTTGAAGAAGGATGGCATGAATCACTCCGATCACGCCGACGCCGTGAAGACGGCGCGGCTGTGCCGGCAGGTGGAAGAGATACTCGCGCTGGCGATCGCCGGCTGCGGGGACGACGCTTTGCTCGACGTGTCCGTGCGCGAGGTCGCGCCGGCCGGGAGCCCGGGGCGTCTCCTCGTCACCTTCGAGGCGCCGGGCGCGGACCCGGTCGAGACGCTCGCCGCTCTCGGCCGCGTCCAGGGGCTGCTGCGCACCGAGGTCGCCTCGGTGATCCGCCGCAAGCGCGCCCCCGAGCTGATCTTCCGTCTCGCCCTGGCGTAAACCCGGTCCGGAGGGGCCCGCGAGGGCCCCTCCGGTCACGGATACACGGTGATCTCGAAGCGTCCGTTCTCGCGGCGGAAGTCGGCCCGGCTCAGGTGGTCCTGGTAGAGGATCTGGCCGTCGAGGATCCGCTCGATCGTCACCGTCAGCGCCTCGTGGGCGTACCAGACCGTCTGCTTCTCGCCGGCCACGATGTAGTTCATCTCCACGCGCGTCTTGAGCTCGTCCGGCGTGTCGTCGTCGTGGTCGTCGTCCACCCATTCGTCGTAGACCACGGTGAGGCGGGCGTCCCGGTTCCCCGCGTTCTTCACCTCGATCCCGTAATCCGGATAGAACGTCGCGTCGACGCAATCGTCGATGAGAGCGTCGCAGCCCGCCAGGCCCAGCAGGGCGAACGCCGGCAGCCGCCTCACGGGAACACCGTCACTTCGATCCGGCTGTGCTCGTCGCGGAAGTCGTCGTACGTCAGGTCCGCCGCGTACAGGACCGCGCCCCCCGGCTCCCGCGTGATCGTGACTTCCAGCGCCGAGCTCGGATACTCCTGTTCCCCGGCCTGGCCCGGCCCGACGATCCAGGAATCGTGCTCGCGCTCGCTCCACGAGTAGCCCGTGATCGGTTCTTCGTGGTGGGTGTAATAGCTCACGTACACGCGGGCCTCGCCGGTTCCCGCGTTGTCCACCCGGATCTTGTTCTCGCCGCAGGCGGGCAGCGCCGCCGCCGCGAGCCCCAGGACCAGGAATCGCGCCATCTCCATCCTCCCGAAAGAGGCGGACAAACGCGAATCCCGTGCCGCGGGCGAAGGAAGTCGAAATTGAACGGAGACTGAGCAAAGGCTTGCTCAGGGGGGAAGTCGCTCGGGATGACCCTTCGACTCGCCTCGGCTCGCTCAGGGTCTAGGTCGAGCGCTCGCGCGCTCGACCTAGAGATCGCTCAGGCGGCCCGTGGAGTCGCCGAAGCTCTCTTCCTTGACGCCCATCCGGTCCATCATCGACAGGAAGAGGTTGCACATCGGCGTCTCGAACGGATGCTTGACGTGACGGCCGGGCTTCAGCGTCCCGCCGCCGCCGCCCGCCAGGATCACGGGCAGCTCGTCGTGGTTGTGGCGGTTGCCGTCGCCGATCGCGGCCCCGAAGACGATCATCGAGTGGTCGAGCAGCGTGCCGTCGCCTTCCTTCACCGCCTTCAGCTTCCCGAGCAGGTGGGCGAACATCTCCGCGTAGAAGCGGTCGATCTTCGCGATCTGCGCCAGCTTGTCGGGATTGCCGCCGTGGTGCGACAGCGAATGGTGCCCTTCCCGGACGTCGATCCACGGGAACGTCCGGTTCGAGCCCTCGTTCGCGAACACGTACGTCGCGATCCGCGTCGCGTCCGTCTGGAACGCGAGGACCAGCAGGTCCGACAGCAGCCGCATGTAGCTCGGGAAGTCGCTCGGGATACCGTCGGCGGGCACCTCGACGTCCGCCGGCAGCTTCGGCGCGTCCTTGCGCTCGGACGCCTGGATCTGCTTCTCGATCGAGCGCACGGATTCGAGGTACTCGTCGACCTTGCGGCGGTCCGACGTCCCCAGCTCCTTCGACAGCCCCGCCGCGTCGTCGCGGACGAGGTCGAGCACGCTCTTGCGGTACATCGCCTGCCGGGCCCGGTCCCGTTCGGCGGCCAGGGAGCCGGGATCGCCGAAGAGGCGGCCGAAGATCTGGCGCGGATTGACTTCCTTCGGGAGCGGCATCGCCTCGGCCTTCCACGAGATCGTGGAGGAGTAGGCGCAGCTGTAGCCGGAATCGCAGTTGCCCGCCATCGCGCCTTTGTCGCAGCCGATCTCCAGGGACGCCAGGCGGGTCTGGCCGGCGAGCTTCTCCGCGGCGACCTGGTCGACCGAGACGCCCGCGCGGATGTCCTTGCCGTCCGTCTTCCGGGCCTGCCGGCCCGTGAGGAACGTCGCCGCCGAGCGCGCGTGGTCGCCCGCGCCGTCGCCGTTCGCCCGGGCCCGCGTCTGGGCCAGGCCCGTCAGCACCTGGAAGTCCTTCTTGAAGGGCGCCAGCGGCTCGAGGCTCGGCGTGATCGCCCAGTCGGCCCCGACGTCCTTCGGGAACCACATCTTCGTGTTCACGCCGTTGGGCCAGAAGCAGAACGCCATCCGGACGGGCGGCTTCGGCGAGCCGTCGTTCGCGAACACGCGCATGGACTCGAGGGCCGGGAGGCCCAGCGCCACGCCCATCCCGCGCAGGACCGTCCGCCGCGACAGCTGCTTAGTCATCCTTCACCTCTTGGCCCGACGCCGCCCGGTTCCGCCGGTGCTGGAAGGGATAGCTCTGGGCGACTTCCAGGGCCAGCGTCGAGAACCTGTAGTCGTTATCGGCGAGCGCCTTCCGGATCCGCTTCACTTCCGGGCCGTCGTAATACTCTACGCCCCGCCCCAGGGCGTAGATGAGGGTCTTCTCGACGAGGTTCCGGACGAAGTCGTCCTTCCGGCCGATCAGGATCTTCTTCAGGTCCACGGAGCCGTCGAACGACTTCCCGTCCGGCAGCGTCGCGGCGGAATCGACCTTCAACGTCCCGTCCTTCTCCCGCCAGGCGCCGATGGCGTCGTAGTTCTCGAAGCCGAAGCCGAGGGGATCCATCCGGCGGTGGCAGGCGGCGCAGTTCGGGTCCGCCCGATGCTTTTCCAGGCGCAGCCGCAGCGAGAGCTTCCGGTCCTCGTCCGTCTCGTCCTTCAGCTCGCCCGCGTCCGGCAGCGGCGGGGGCGGCGGCGTCCCGAGGATCACTTCCATCAGCCACTTGCCTCGCTTCACCGCCGCCGTCCGCGTCGGGTTGGACGTCACCGTCAGCACCGAGCCCAGCATGAGCACCCCGCCGCGGCGCGGATCCGCGAGCGCCACGCGCCGCATCTCCGGGCCCGCCACGCCCTGGACCCCGTAGTGCTTCGCCAGCCGCTCGTTGAGGTACGTGAAGTCGGCCGATAGGAGCTCCGTCACCGGGCGGTCTTCCTTCACCACCTCATCGAAGAGCAGCACGGCCTCTTCGAGCATCGCCTTCCGCAGCGCCTCGTCCCAGCCGGGATAGCGCTTCGGGTCCGGCGCGTGCGTCTCCAGCCGCCGCAGCTGCAGCCACTGCACCGCGAAGGTCTCCGCCAGCGAGCGCGCCTTCGGGTCCTTCAGCATCCGCCGCGTCTGCGCCTCCAGCTCCGCCGGCTCCAGCAGCGCCCCCGACCGCGCCGCCGCGAACAGCGCCTCGTCCGGCATCGTGCTCCAGAGGAAGTACGACAGCCGGCTCGCCAGCTCGAACGCGCCCACCCGGTGGACGCCCTTGGGGTCGCCCTCGACGTCCTTCTCCACCCGGTACAGGAAGTGCGGGGAGACCAGCGCCGCCAGCAGCGGCACCCGCATCGAGGCCTCGAACGACTCCCCCTGCGCTTCCGCGAGGTCGTAGAGCTTCAGGAGCTTCTCGAGCTCGCCCTCGCGAAGAGGCCGTCGATAGGCCTTCTCCGCGAAAGCCGTCAGGTTTTCCGCCGCGGCCGCGCGCTTCTCTTTGGACGTCGAGAGGAAGATGCGCTTGTGCGAGACGGGCGGCTCCGGCGCGGCCCCGTCCACCGGGCCCGTCAGCTCGATCCAGTCGACGTAGAGGTTGCGGTCGCGGTCGCGCGCCTTCGGCGCCTCGGCGTTATAGAAGTCGTTCACGAACGCCGCCGAGATCCGCCGCTTCCCCGCCGCGAGCGCGATCTTCTCTTCGTAGACCTTCGGGTCGCGGCGCGGGACGGAGACCTCGACGACCTTCGCCTCCTTCCCGTCCACCCGCAGCGAGATCTTCGGCGGCTCGCCCCCGGCCTGGTCGCCCGCCGCGCGCACCTTCACGAGGTACGTGCCGGGACGCGCGACGTCCGCCGTCTCGGCCATCTCGCCGTTCGCGTACATGCAGAGGACGTCGCCGTCCACCTGCCCGCCCGTCGAGACCTTCATGGACTCGGCTTCGATCCGCCGGGTCCGCGGCTTGAGCCCCTCGGGCGTCTGGACCGCGGCCGCGAGGATCCTCTCGGCGGCGTTGAAGTACTTCTCCATGAGCAGCGGCGGCAGCGACAGGACGTCGCCGATGTTGTCGAAGCCGTAGCCGACGTCGTCCGAGGGGAAGTCGGCCGTCGGATCGAACTCCACGCCCACCAGGTCCTTGATCGTCCGGCGGTACTCGACGCGGTTGAGGCGGCGGAGGACGACGCGGCCGGGGTGGCGCGGCTCGCCCGGGGTGAGCTTCTCGAGGGCGGCCTCGAGGTAGGCGGTGATCTTCTCGCGCTCGGCGGGCGCCGGCTGGGGCTTGTCCTCGGGCGGCATTTCGTGGCCGACGACCTGGTCGAGGACGCGCTTCCAGAGCCGGCGGTCCTTGAGCAGGGAGGCTTCGTCGGGATACTTCGAAAGGTCGAGCTTGGCCTTGGGCTTGACGGGGCCGTGGCACTTGAGGCAGAACTGGTCGAGGAGCTTCTTCACCTCCCCGTAGCCGGGAGGCGCCCCCTGGGGGGCCGCCGCCGCGCCGTTCCCCAGGAGCAGCGCCGCCAGGACCCACGCTCGACCCAACACATAATGATGTACACCGGGACGCGGCCGGTCGGCTTCGTGTATCTAGAGTAGATGATCTTGACGCTGGTCCTGCTTCTGGCCGTCGGACAAGAAAAGATCGCCGGATCCGTCGGCTCCCCGGATCTCCCTCCCGAGTCGGAGATCCGTCCTCATCCCCTCATCTCCCAGGAAGGCAAGCCCCCCTTCAAGACCCTCCCCGCGGAGGCCGTCCACATCCTCCCCGAGACGACCAGCGAGGAATCCGGATACTTCTCCCTCTGCGAGGGCCTCGACGGCCGGATCTACGTCGGCAGCGCCAAGTACGGGCATAACGCCTACCTGGTCCGCTTCGATCCGGCCGCCGGGAAACAGACGGTCGTGCTGGACGTCAACGCCGTCTGCGGCCTGACCGCGAAGGGCTACGCCGCCCAGGCCAAGCTGCACACGCGCAACTTCGTGGGCGCCTCGGGCAAGATCTACGTGGGCTCCAAGCAGGGCTACCGCAAGGACGGCGACACCTCCGAGTATCCCGGCGGCTACGTCATGACCTACGACCCCGCGAAGAACGCGGCCGAGAACCTCGGCATGCCCTACCCCGGCCAGGGCGTCATCGACGTCGTCGCCGACGAGCGCCGCGGCCTCCTCTACGCCGTGACCTGCGAGGACCAGCACTGGATGCTCGGGCGCGACCGCGCCTGGCGCGAGCTCGGGCCCTTGCTCACGCCCTACGCGGCGACGCTGCTCGACGCCCGCGGCCGCGCCCACGCCATCACGAAGGACTTCCAGCTCGCGACCTACGATCCGGCGGTCGACAAGGTGGAGATCCGCGACATCCTGGTCGACGGCGCTCCCTGGGTCCGCGCGAACGCCAACGCGATCCCCACCTGGCAGATCGCCGCCGACGGCCGCACGGCCTGGCTGATCCTCATGAACGACCCGCGGCTCATCAAGCTGGACCTCGAGACGCCCGCGAAGGCCGCGCGCGTGTGCGTGATGGTCGAAGGGCGGAACCCCGACTCGCGCTCCGCGCTCACGATCGGGCCCGACGCCCGGATCTACGCGCTCGTGCGCGTCGACAACCTGACCGGCTTCGGCAAGGGCTACCTCCACCACGTGGCGCGCTACGACCCCGTCAAGGAGCGGGTCGAGAACCTCGGCGTCCTCACCGTGAAGAATCCGGACTATTACGACTTCGCCGCCAAGAAGCCCTACAGCCACGGGTTCCACCGCCTGCCCGACGGCACCTGGACGCCGATGCACGCGCACATGGCCCTGCTCGCGACCCGCGACGGCGGGCTCTACGCCACCGTCATCTATCCCTTCACGCTGCTGCGCCTCCGGGCCGACGACCTGAAATGATCCTCCTCGCGCTGCTTCTTGCCCAGGAACGCGTCGCCGCCGTCGTCACGACCTACTACCATAACTCGCATGCCGACGTCCTGGTCAGCCGCCTGCTGAAGACCGACACGCTCGACGGCAAGGGACGTCGGCCCGGCCTCGCGCTCGCCTCGCTCTACACGGACCAGATCCATCCCAAGGACATCGGCCAGGCCCTCGCGAAGGAGCACGGCGTCCGGACCAGCGCGACGGTCGAGGACGCGCTCACGCTCGGGACGGGGAAGCTGGCCGTCGACGGCGTCCTCCTCATCGTCGAGCACGGCGACTATCCGCGCTCCGCCGTCGGGCAGATCCAGTACCCGAAGCGGCGGCTCTGGGAGGAGGTCGCGAAGGTCTTCCGCGCCTCCGGCCGCGCGGTCCCGGTCTTCTGCGACAAGCACCTCTCCGACACCTGGGAGGACGCGAAGCGCCTCTTCGACGCGGCGCGCGAGCTGAAGGCGCCGCTGATGGCCGGCTCCTCGCTGCCGACGCTGTGGCGCGAGCCGGCCGTCGATCCGCCGCGGGGGGCCGCGATCGAGGAGATCGTGGCGACGTCCTACCACACGCTCGACGCCTACGGCTTCCACGCGCTGGAGATGGTGCAGGCGATCGCCGAGCGGCGCGCGGGCGGCGAGACGGGGATCCGGGCCGTCGCCTGCCTCGAGGGCGAGGCGGCCTGGAGCGGCTTCGATCCGCGCCTGCTCGACGAGGCGCTGCGCCGCCACAAGGGATGGAAGGAGGGCGTCGACGTCCGCCGGCGCTGTCCCAAGCCCGTCCTGTTCCGGATCGAGTACGCCGACGGCCTGCGCGCGAGCGTGCTGACGTTGAACGGGGCGGCGAGCGAGTGGTCGGTCGCCTGGCGCCTGAAGGGGGGCGAGACGGCGTCGACGCTGTTCCGCACGCAGGAGGCGCGGCCGTTCATGCACTTCACCTGGCAGCTCGACGGCATCGAGCGCATGGTGAAATCGG
>DASVNH010000098.1:0-26689 GCA_036383955.1 Planctomycetota bacterium
CGCCGCTCATCACCCGCAACGCCGCCATCCCCACGCAGAAGGCCGAGAAGTTCTCGACCGCCGCCGACGACCAGACGGGCGTCACTGTCGAGGTCTACCAGGGCGAGCGGCCCATGGCCGACGACAACCGCAAGCTCGGCAACTTCGACCTCACGGGCATCCCGCCGGCGCCGCGCGGCGCGCCGCAGATCGAGGTGAAGTTCGACCTCGACGCGAACGGCATGCTCCACGTCACGGCCAAGGACCTCGGCACCGGCAAGGAGCAGCAGATCCGGATCACCGCCACCACGGGGCTGTCGGAGGCCGACATCCAGAAGATGGTGCGGGAAGCCGAGGCCCAGGCGGACAAGGACAAGGCGCGCAAGGAGCTCGCCGAGGCCCGCAACCAGGCCGAGCACGCGATCTACGCGGCGGAGAAGGCGAAGGCCCCGGCTGAGAAGATCGAGGCGCTCCGCAAAGCCCGGGACAGCGGGGACGTCGACGCGATGAGGCGCGCCGCGGAGGATGTCCAGCGGCCCGAGCCGGCGAAGCCCGCGGCCGGCGAGAAGATCATCGACGCCGAGTTCAAGACCAAGGAAGACCGAGGCGCGGCATGAGCCTGGAAATCGACGAGCTGCGCGCGAAGGCCGACGAGTACCTCGACCTGGCCCGACGGCAGAAGGCCGAGCTCCTCAACTACCAGGAGCGGGTGCGCCGCGAGCGCGAGGACTGGAAGCGGCAGGCGCTGGACGACTTCGTCCGCGACTTCCTGCCCGCGCTCGACGCGTTCACCTGGGCGCGCTTCGAGGAGCCGACCCTGATGGAGAGCCTGCGGCTCGTCGAGCGCGAGTTCCATCGCGTGCTGTCCAAGCACGGCATCGTGCCGGTCGAGACGGAGAACCAGGCCTTCGATCCCGCCCGGCACGAAGCGGTGGCCGTCGAGGAGCGCGTCGACGTCCCCGCCGGCCAGATCCTTGAAGAGGTGCGCCGGGGATGGAGGATGTCGGACGTCGTCCTCCGCCCCGCCTCGGTGCGGATCGCGAAAGCGCCGCCCGCGACCTAGTAGGATGGATACGTGAAGGAGACCGCGGGCACGCTGCTGTACCGGCGGAGGGGCGACGTCCTGGAAGTGCTCCTGATCCATCCCTCGGGCAACTACAACCGGAAGTCGCCGTGGGGCATCCCCAAGGGGCATCCCGACGACGGCGAAGCGCTGGAGGCGGCCGCGCGGCGGGAGACGCTCGAGGAGACGGGCGTCGTCGCGGGCGCCCTCGTGGAGATCGGCTTCGTCGACTACGTGAAATCCAAGAAGCGCGTCTACGGGTTCGCCGGCGAGGCGCCGCCGGACGCCGCGCCGACCTGCGCCTCGTGGGAGGTCGACCGCGCGGAGTTCGTCCCGATCGACAAGGCCCGCGACCTCATCCACCCGGACCAGCGGCCGTTCCTCGATCGCCTCAAGTGTTAACGTCCGAATCAGATTGGAACGTTAACACTTCATCGGAAGCCCCCGCCCCCGGCGCCCGTCGTGAAGCGCCAGGTCTTCGACCAGGGCTTGCCGTCGACGTCCACCGCCAGCGCGACCTCGTACGTGGTGTTCGGCTTCAGCGGGTCCTTCGCGATCAGGCAGACGCACTGCTGGTAGCGCGTCATGCCCGCCTCGACCCCCTGCGCCGGGTCGTAGACGTAGCACTCGACCTCCGGCAGCCCCTTCGGCAGCGGCCCCGGCGGCACGGCCTTCAGCGAGTGGGATTTGATCTTGAGGTTCGACGTCCCCCAATACACCGTGATCGGATAGCCGGCGGCCGCGTCGCCCGGGCAGGCGTCCGGCGCCTCCTTGCCGTAGTTGAGGCCGACGTTCTGCTGCCCCGGCACCGGACAGAGCACCGGCCAGTACTGCGCGGGCGCCTTCCCCATCGCCGAGCGGCCGTCGATGCCCCCGAACGCCCCCTCGTACCCGACGCCGAACGCGAGCGCCTGCGGGCGGATGACGTCCTGCCGGTGGAAGTACGTGTTCACCATGCCGAAGGCCAGCGTGTCCGCCCCCATCCCGCGGCCCAGAATGCTCCTCATGCCGGCGGCGTGCCCCTCCTCGCTGTAGCCCGGCTTCCCCTTCTCCTCCGGATGCGCCAGCACCCCGGTCCCCACCATGTACTTGCAGTGCTTCTGGAGGTCGGCGCTCAGCTTGACGTCCTCCGGCCGCGGCGTGAGCCCGAGCTTCACGCGCTCCTCGTTCACGCCCTTCAGCACCGGCAGCGCCTCGGGCACCGTCGTCGCCAGCGGACGTCCCGTGACCTTGGGGCCGTCGCCGATCGGCCCGAACTCCAGGCCCGTGAACTCCATCGTCGCCGAGCACCAGCGCTCGGCCGTCGACGGCAGCGGAAAGAGCCAGGTCTGCCCCATCCACGCCAGGCCGTCCACGCGCGGCTCGTTGTAGACTCCGTTCGCGTTGGCGTCGACGACCACAAACTGCTCCGCGCCGATCTGCACCGTCAGCTGGGTGAGGTTGCGCACCACCCAGTCGCCCTTCTCGTTCTTCCGGAACTCGAACTTCGCGTTGACCGTCTTCGGCTTGTCGCCGTCGCCCTGCAGCGCGAACGTCACGATCTCGCGCTTCCCCGAAAGCGCGCGGAACTTGCCGTCGCCCTTGACGTCGATCTCCAGCCGGCCCTTGTCGTCGACCTTCGTCTCGCGCCGCTCCGCGCCGATCGTCACGCCGTCGCCCGCCGGCCGGTCGAGCTCGCCCAGCAGCTGCGCGTCGTAGTGCTGCGGTGAATCCTGCGCGACCATCACGATCTTGAGCGGCTTCTCCTGCGCGAACAGCAGGACCAGCAGGACGGCGATTCTCATCGTCTCACCTTCGCGATCAGGAGGTCGACATCCGCCTTGAACGCGGTCTTCAGCGCCTTCCGCTGGGCTTCCAGCGCCTGGACCATCAGCCTGCGGTCGCGGTCCGACGGCTTGGGCTGCTTGAGGAACGTCGACACCCCCCGCTTCATCTTCCCGAACGTCTCCGCGTCCTCGAACCACGCGTCCGCGTCCGTCCCCTTGAAGGGCTTGCGCGCCTCGTCCAGGATCTTCTGCAGGCCCGGCACCTCGTCGTCCTTCAGCGCCTCCAGCACCGTCTTCTGGCGGGCGTCGAGGTCGGGCCCGACGTCCTTCGTCAGCGCGTCGATCTTCGCCTTGCGCTCGGCGTCGACGTAGAGCCCGCGCGTGTGGTGGTACAGGTTGATGGCCGCCTTGCGGGGGTCGGGGGCCTTCTCGACGGCCTCCAGGTACTTGTCGGCCTTCGCGAGGGAGACGGCGGCCGGCACGCTCCAGTCGAACTTCACGTTGTCGGCGCCGGCCGGGAAGGTCTTGGTGAATTTCTCGCCGTCGATCGACGCCGTGAGCGTCACCGCGCCCTGGCCTTTCAAGTCGAGCGCGAACGCGCCGCTCTTCCAGGTCGCGACGTCCTCGCCGCCGCTGCCGGAAATGCGGACGTCGCCGAGCCCTTCGCCCGGGTCGTAGAACTTGTTGTTGTTGTGATCGATGTACACGACGCCCCCGGCCATGCGGACGTCGCGCGACCCGAAGTTGTGCGTCACCGACAGCCCGCGCTTGGTGGGGACGCCGCCGGGGCCGACCTCCCGATGGGCGCCGATCATGTTCCTGCGGTGGCCGCGCTCGGGCTGCATGCCGCCGGGCCCTTCTCCGAAGTCGACCACGAAGCCCCAGTGGCTGTGCCAGGCGCCCTGCGAGCCGGCGTAGGCGTTCTCGGCCCCGCCGAAGCCCTTGTAGCCCGCGGCCTTGACGCGGTCGGAGGGCGTCGCGCCCGTGTAGCCCGTCTTCCCCGCCTCCTCGGTGTGGCCCAGGCCGTTGTGGATCATGTAGTAGCTGTGCTTGCGCGCGGAGTCGAGCAGCTCGAGGTTGAAGACCAGCGGCGGCATGGGCTTGAGCCGCTTCATCTCCTCGCGGAACAGCTTCCAGTCGACCCCCATGTCCTTGCGGTCGGGGGGCGCGATGAGGTCCGCTTCCGCCGACGGGTCGGCCCGGAACCGGTTCATGTACTCGAGGATCTGGGTCTCTTCCGGCGTCGGCTCCCGCCGCGGCGCCTCGTAGACAGCCTGTGTCAGCGACAACAAGATCGATATCATTCCCGCTCCATCACCCGGACTTCCCGATCTGACACCCTCCGTCCATGTTTAGTTCACGAATTACATAAACTATACGGCGTCACGAATCAGACGGTCTGTTTCGTGACTGAACCTTTTCCGCCCCCCGTCACTCTAAGGACGCATGGTCACGAAATGGACAGTCTGTTTCGTGACTGTCCTTTTGACCGCCTGCGCGGCGCCGCGCGTGGAGATCGATGGGAGCCGCTTCACCCTCGACGGCCGGCCCTGGACCCCCTGGGGCTTCAACTACGACCACGACTCCGGCAGCAAGCTCATCGAGGAGTACTGGGATACGGACTGGGAGCGGCTCGCGGGCGACTTCCGCGAGATGAAGGCCCTCGGCGCCACCGTCGTCCGCGTCCACCTCCAGCTCCCCCGCTTCCTGAAGTCGCCGACCGAGATCGACCTCCCCACCCTCGACCGCTTCTCCAAGCTGCTCGCGCTGGCGGAGGAGGTCGGGGTGAAGCTCGACCTCACCGGCTGCTGCGCCTACCGCAAGACCGCCACCCCCGCCTGGTACGCCGACGCCCCGGAAGTCGAACGCTGGGCCATGCAGGCCCGGTTCTGGGAGGCCGTCGCGTCCCGCGCGGGCCGGAGCCCCGCGACCTTCTGCTACACGCTCATGAACGAGCCGGTCAGCCCCGCCGGGCCCGGCAAGGAGCTCTGGGGCGGCGAGCTGGGCGGCTTCCGCTTCGTCGAAAACCTCACCCGCGAGCCCGGCCAGCGGAGCCGCGAAGAGGTGGCGCGGCAATGGATGTCGACCCTCACCCCCGGCATCCGCAAGCACGACCCGCGCGCGCTGGTCACGGCGGGGTCGTTTTTTCTCTTCGACACCCCCCGCGGCTACACGCTCGGGCCGGACATCGGGGCGGCGACGGGGCCGCTCGACTTCCTGAGCGTGCACCTCTACCCGAAGGAGGGGAAAGTCGAGGCCTCGATCGAGCAGCTGAAGGCGGCGGCCGCGACGGGCAAGCCGGTGGTGATCCAGGAGATGTTCCCGCTCGGCTGCGGGATTCCCGCGTTCAAGGGCTTCCTCGACGCCTCGCGCGCCCACGCCGCCGGCTGGATCAGCTTCTATTGGGGCAAAACGATCGACGAGCTCAAGGCATCCAAAGAGATGAAGGACGCGATCCTCGCCGCGTGGCTGGAGTTCCTACGCGACTATCCACGATAGGCTACGAAGGGCGGACGCCGGAGGAGTTTCTCGACGTCCTCCGGAAGGCGGGGGTCACGCTGGTCTGCGACGTCCGCCGCAACCCGATCAGCCGCAAGCGGGGCTTCTCGAAGGGCTCGCTGGGCCGCGCGCTCGGCGAGGCCGGCCTGCGCTACGAGCACCTGCCCGAGCTCGGCATCGCCGCCGCGCGCCGCAAAAACCTCACGCCGGCCGCCAAGAAGGCGCTCTTCGACGAGTATGAGCGCGTCGACCTCCCCAAGCTCGCCCAGCCGCTGGCCCGGATCGCCGCCTGGGCAAAGGAAGGCGAGAAGGTCGCCCTGCTCTGCTTCGAGCGCGACCCCGCCGACTGCCACCGCTCCCGCGTCGCCGCCGCCCTCGGCGCCAAGACCGAGCCCCTCTAGGGGACGATCGCCAGACCGCGGACGGCGAAATTCGTGTCGATGTTGAAGAGGCCGGACGCCACCCCCGAGAAGAGGTCGATGCGGAAGACCGAGGGAAAGCCGCCGCCGCTCCGGGCCACGAGCGCGACGTTGTCCGCGGAGATGTCGAAGCCGGCCTGATCCGTTCCCGCGCCGTACGCGCCGACCAGGGTCAGCGCGCCGGTGTTGGGATTGTCCAGGCGATACAGGGAGGACGTCGCCGCGTCCATGAGGAACAGCGAGGTGACCGTCGCGCCCGAGAAGTTGTTGGTGTACGCGATGGCGAGCGCGTCGCTGGCGGGGCTCAGGGGGGTGTCGACCTGCACGAGGGCCCCCGTGTCCGCGTTGACCCGGACGTTCTCGTCGGCGTCGCTGACGATACGGAGGCGGTCGACCGTCGGATTGAAATCCATGCCGAAACGGGTGCCGGTGAACGCCATGATCGGGGTCAGGTTGACCGCCACGCAGCCGCCGGTCGCGGGATTGACGGTGTACAGCCGCCCCTGGTTGCTCAGGCCGTAGAGCACGCCGTTGGCCGGCCGGTAGTCGATGGCGACGATCGACTCGCCGGCGGCGACGGTGCCGCCGAGGGCCACGTCATAGTAGATCGTGCCCAGCTCGCCGCTGCTCGTGTTCAGCAGCGTGCCGCGGTCGCTCAGGATCAGCAGCGTCCCCGACGCCAGCGCGCCGGGCGGCAGCGTCGGCCCGGTGGGGCCCGCGGCCTGGTTGATGATCGTCGTCTCTTCTTCGTCGCAGGCCGGCAGGATCGCGATCGAGACCAGCAGCAGGGCCGCGCGCGTCAGGTGGTTCATGCGTTCTCCTCCCTCAGGGCGGGCCCTAGGATAGAACCCGGTTCGGCGGAGCGCAAGCGACGCGAAGCGGGGGCAGGCGCTACACTGCCGTAGATGGACGCCTACACGCCGATTCGGAATTGCGGGCTGAGCTTCAAGTTCCGCTGTCCGAAGACCTGGGACAGCCTGCGCGTCACCCGCGACCCGGGCGTGCGCCATTGCGAAGCCTGCCGGAAGGATGTCTACCTCTGCGTGACCGACGAGGAAACGGCCCTTCGGGCGCGAGAGGGCCGCTGCGTCGCCCGGGAGATGCCCAAGGACACGGGCGAGTCCGAGCACCTTCTCGGCGAGGTCGCGGCGGACGACCCCATGGTCGTGCGCCTTCAGACCCTGCGCCGAGAAAAGCGGATCGACCAGGCGCTGAACAGCCCGTCCAGCCAAGCCTGCCCGACGTGCAAGTTCCCCATTCCCGACTCCGCCCAGGCCTGTGTCGTCTGCGAATGATCGCGCTAGCAGGCTGCTGAAAAGGGCATTGGGCAATAGGCATTAGGCATTAGGCATTGGCGGGGTCGTTCCCCCTCGGGGGGACGGGTCTGCTAATGCCAATGGCCCAATGCCTATTGCCTTTTTCAGCAGCCTGCTAGCCCCTGAGAATCTCCGCCACGGGACGGCCCAGCAGGCGGCGGGTGGGGAGCCAGGCGGCGGCCAGGCCGGCCACGATGCAGAGGATGAACGCCGCGATGAAGGAGAGCCAGGGGATCGAGAGCGGGATCGCGACTTCCAGAAAGGCGCCCGCCTGCAGGCCGAAGAGCCACGCGAGCAGCCAGCCCATCCCGCCGCCGAGCAGGCCGGCCGAGAGCGTGATCGCCGTCGCCTCCGCCGCGAACATCCGGTAGAGGTCGCGCTTGCGCAGCCCGACCGCCTTCAGGATCCCCACCTCGCGCCGCCGCTCGATCGCCGCCGTCGCCATCGCCGCGACGAGGCCGAAGAGCGCGATGGCCGTCGCCACCCACAGCAGCATCGCGAAGAGCACCTGCGTCGCCCAGTAGAGCGCCTCCGCTTCTTTTTTCTCCTCCGCGGCGCACTGCACGCTCGCCTGGAACCGGAGTCCCAGCCGCTCCCGCAGCGCCTTCGCGTCCTGCCCCTTCACCAGCGCGAAGCCGTCCCGCGCCTCCGCCGGCACCCCCTCCGTCAGCTTCATGAAGCTTTTCCACGACAGCAGCAGCCCCGAGCCCTGCGCGTTGGCCGCCCGCGCCCGGATGTGCGGAAAGCCCGGCAGCGCCGCCGCCACCGCCTCGATCCGCGCCCGCGTCTCCCGCTTCTCCGCCCCCAGCCGGAACGTCAGCTTGAGAAGATCCCCCTTCCCGACGTCCAGGTGCCGCGCCAGCGACTGCCCCACGATGACGCCGCCTTCCTCCAACTTCTGCCACGCCTCCGGCCCGCCTTCCACCCACTGCGCGTGGCGGGCGTACGCGACGTCCGGCAGCGACGGCTCGACGCCCACCGGCACCACCCAGAGATGCTTCATGCCCACGAGGTCGGAGGCGACGACGTCGTACGCGACGCCTTCCGACGTCCTCCCGCGCAACAGCGCCACGCGGGCGGCCGACGGCCCCAGGTCCGCCGCGAGCTCGGGATCGTGCAGCGTGACCCGCAGGTCCGCGCCGACCCGCCGCTCGATCAGCGCGGCCGAGGTCTTGCTCACCAGCGCCGCCAGGCTCGCCAGGAAGAGCACGAACGCGACCGAGAGCGCGAAGAGCAGGGACGTCGAGGCGTTCCGCCGCCGGTGCCGCCCCAGGTTCCGCCCCGCCAGCTCCGCGGCCGGCCCGAAGAACGGCGCGAGCAGCGCGACGGCCACCCGCTCGACCCGCGGCGCCGCCGCGAGCGCGACCAGCGTGAGGCCGACGAGCAGCGTGACGAGCAGCCCGAGCGCCACGCCGCCGATGACCGAGGGGTCGCCCGACAGCACCGCGCTCGGCAGCAGGAAGAACACCGTGCCCGCCAGCGCCGAGAGCGCGAGCCCCGGCAGCAGCATCCCGCGCTTCGCGCTGACTTCCACCTCGCCGCGGCGGAGGGGGTCGAGCGCCTCCACGATCCTTCCCCGCGCCGCCCGCAGCGCCGGCGCGATCGCGCTCGCCAGCGCGACGAGCACGCCCGAGATCAGCGACAGGCGGATGGTGGAGGACGTCGCCCCCAGCGTCACCCCGGCCGCCGCGAGCACGCCCTTCGCGACGAGCAGGCCCGCGAAGACGCCGGGCACGACGCCGCCGAGGCAGACGACCAGCGACTCCGCCAGCACCAGCCGGATCACGTGGCTCCGCCGCGCGCCGAGCGTCCGCAGGATCCCGAGCTCGCGCACGCGCTCCTCCACGCTCACCGACACGAGCGAGTGGATGAGCAGCCCCGTGATCGCCAGCGCCACCAGCGCGAACACGCCGAAGACCGCCCGCGCCGGCCCGCTCGCCTGCTCGAACGCCGTGATCGCCTCCGCCCGCGGCAGCTGGACTTCGAAGCCGGGCCCGAGCTTTTCGGCGAGGGCTTCCCCGACATCCTTCAACGCCCGCACGCTCCGATGCAAATCGCGCGCGTCGTAGCTTGCCGCGGCGACCGTGCCCGCCAGCACGTGCACACCCGTGGGCTCCTCCAGGATCCGCCGCGCCGTCGGGAGGTCGACGACCACAAAGTCGCGGATCTGCTGCGGGAAGACCGTCTGCCGGGTGATGACGGTCTTCACGTCGAGGCCGTCGGGGGTGATCTCCTTGAGCGACTCGGAGACCGCGCAGAGGCCCGGCCCGAGCGCGGGCTCGGGCTGGAAGCCCTGGATCCCCAGCGCGTTTTCGCGGAGGAGGTCGATGCCCACCACCAGCGCGAAGCGGTCGCCCATCGGCCGCACGCCCATGAGCCGCGGCGCGAAGTCGCCCGCGACTTCCTTCGGATCGAACGCGATCGGCGCGTGCCATTCGGAGCCGTCGCGGCGGATCAGGAGGTCGGCCTTCCCCGCGTGGAGCGAGGCGAGGTCGACGTAGGAGGTCGAGACCGCCTCGAACCCCGCGTGCACGGCGGTGAGGAGGGCCATGGTGCAGAAGACGCCGAGGAGGCCCATGGCGGCGCGCCAGCGGCGACGTCCGAGGCCCCGGAGGACGTAGCGGAGGATCACGCGGCGCTGTCGCTTTCGACGCGTCCGTCTTTCATGCGCACGACGCGGGAGCTGGCGGTGGCGACCTTGGGGTCGTGGGTGGCGACGAGCAGGGTGACTTTTTCTTCGCGGTTGAGCGCGCCGAGCAGCTTGAGGATCTCCTCGCCCGTCGTCGTGTCGAGGTCGCCGGTCGGCTCGTCCAGCAGTACCAGCGCCGGATCATTCGCGAGGGCGCGCGCGATGGCGACGCGCTGCTGCTCGCCGCCGGAGAGCTCCGACGGCTTGTGATCCGCCCTATCTCCCAGACCGACCCGTTTGAGCAGCGCCTCGGCCCGCTCGCGCCGGGCTTTCCTCGACGTCCCCCGGAACGCCATGGGGGTCTCGACGTTTTCCCGCGCGGTCAGCGTGGGGATGAGGTTGTAGAACTGAAAGACATAGCCGAGCCGATCGCGCCGGAGGTCGGCCAGCGCGTCGTCGCTCAGCTTGGCCAGATCGACGCCGTCGACCCACACGGCTCCCCTCGAAGGCACATCGATGCCCCCGACCAGGTTCAGCAGCGTGGTCTTGCCACAGCCCGACGGCCCCATGACGGCGACGAACTCCCCGCGCGCCACGGTAAGGTCGACTCCGCGCAGCGCCCCCACCGCGTTGGCTCCGAGCAGAAACGACTTCTGCAGGTTCTCCGTCCGGACAGCATTTTCCATGCCCTCCCATACCGCCCCCGCCTCCCGCAGGTTTCATGCCCTCTTAGAGGGGCGATTGTCGACATGTTATCAACCACACTCGGGCAGGCATTTACGGGGAGGGAGACACGATCCCTAAAAGCGAGGCCGTGCGTTCAAATCGCACTCGGGAGACCAATTCCCCAACTACCGGCCGGTTGCTGTTGGTGGAGCCTTGCCACGTTTCATGACGACATAAGCCCATGCGCCGCCACCAACAAGTAGCGCGACCACAATTGAAACGACAACAAGCGTCCACTTGGACTTCGCGGGGGCGGCAGCATCCATTTCCGTCTTAGGGGCCGTGGTCGTCTTCTGTTGAACCTTTCGGAACTTGATGAAGGCATTAAAGGGGGGAATCAGCAACAGGAAAGCCGCCGCGACCAAAACCGCAGCGGCGTCATAGACGTACTTGTGGGCTCGCTCCTTCCACCACGCTTCGGGCGCAAGCTGGGAGCACAGAGCAAGCGCAAGCAGCGTTAGAATGGAAACAGCTTCACTCGTATGCTGGACCAGCTTACCGACATTAGCGCCGGTCATTTCTTGGCCCGATTTGAAGCAGCGCAAAGCATAGACCAGCAGAACAACGAGAAGCAGCAGGACAAGGAAGAGGGAAAACATTACAGCTATTTCCCCTTCCGCGCGTTGCCGTTTCCGAGAATGCCACCCACGATGCCGCCAAGAAAGGCTCCAGCGGGACCGCCGAGAATGCCCCCGATAATTGCGCCAATCGTGGCCCCACCAGCGGTCTGGGCGTTAATGTTCTCCTGCCGATAGAGCGTCCGCTGATAGCAGTGCCCACAAACGTACTGCTCCGGAGGGAGCCCCGTATCCGGCTCGTTCAGGAACTTGCAATTCCGACAGATCAACATTGCGCGGCATGATAGCACGATTCTTTCAATCCAGAACCACGCAGAACGGGCAATTCCCCCTTGAACTACATCAGGGCAGCCCCGAGAATATCCATGGAGACTTTCGAGGGGAAACGAATGCCGCAGGTTCTTTGTCCGGTCTGTGGTCTGCATGATTTTCAGATGGGTCCGCCCCCCAAGGGCTTCCACAAGAACGACCTTGGGATAAAGTGCCGCAAGTGCGGCTGGGTTGGCTCCATGCTCACAGCGGCCAGTGCCCCGCAAGTGAGGGCCCATATCCGTTGCGATAGATGCGAGGAGATCACCAAGCTGGTAATTGACTCGCTCCCGGAGTGGGAGAAGCTTTACGCGGAAGGGCTTCCTTACCCGTGCAGGAGTTGCGACCACCATCAAACGGTCAAATGGTCCGACTTCAAGCCGCTGAAGTAAGACATGCACTACGACGACCGCGTAAAGATTTGGAACTCGCTTCTAAGGATGGCGCGCGCCGACGCCATCAATCTGCACGATCAACAGTCGGCATTTCCACTAATCGACAAGACCTGGACCCCCAAAGGCGGCACGCTTGCGGATGATGATTGCCACGCACTTGCGATGTTGACGCACCTTTGTCAAGCGGCGGAAGCTCGAACCAATCACATGATTGAAGAGTTGTCAGAGGAGAGGCGGATAACCGAGCCCGAAGCGCATATGCTCAAGTGGGCGAGTCTCAAGGACCGTTGGTTTTCTCTCCCGCGGTTTGGGCGGACCCGGAAGCGACTTGACCCCGGTAAGGAGCCACAAAGCATTGTTGCGCTCCTCGCAAAGGTTCGGGATGACATCTTCCATGTGAAATTCGACGGTCTCCACAAGAAGCTAGAACCCATGCGGAAACCGGAACTGTTCACGCGCTTCGTAGAGGCAACTTTTGAGCTGAACCGGGTGGTCCGGGGCGAATACGTTTCTCCGGCCAAAGTACGTAAAGTCAGCCGCCTACCCTGGATGCCCAAGTGAAAAGCAACCGCCCGGCAAGCATGAGCATATCTGGGGGCAACATCAGAAGTAACCACACTTTCAACCCCCAATGGTGTAGGTTCATTTCTAACTAGACTTCCCCAACTAGGGAGAGACATTGAATGGCCCACCTGCCTAACATTCCCATTCTGAAGCTTACAGATGCTGAGATATTTCAAAAGGTGCGGGAAGCAAGCGAAAGCCTTAGTCTGGCCCTCAAGAATGTTCAGGTATCGCTTCCATTTGTAGGTGGAGATCCGGTGTCCTTCACTCCGGCTCAAATCGGCACCGATGCTAGGATCACCTCAGTTCTCGCACAAAACAGTAGGATAATCGCTTGGGCCACCTTCGTATTCACCAACGACGCGAACGTCCGCTTTGACCGACAGCCGGATACCTCTTTCGACAAGCTCCAAATCAACTTCCCCAACAACAACGACCTTGCCGGGTTCTTTGCTTTCGGCAAACCATTCCGAGAGAAGCTTGGAGAGCCCGAAGTCGTCAAGATCCTTCCCATTACAATTAGCGAAGAAGCCAAGAAAGACCTGGCGGCCCGCAAGGAAGGGCTTGCTCAGCTTGAAGTGATCTCGCGCGGCTTCGTTGAGACGCTCAAGAAAGAGACGACGGAGCAATGGTCTAAGCTAAACACACTCCGGGGCGAAGATGCCGCAAGACTCAAGACAAGGGAAGAGGAGTTAGAGAACAAATACAAAGAAAAAGATGCCGCACTACAGAAGAAAGAAGAGGCGATAGAACAACGCCGGAAAGACATTGACGACCGTGACTACAAACACGCGAGACGCCAAGGACTGAAGGACCAGAAAGCCCGGTTCACCGAACTTGGAAAGACCTTCACCCTGACAGATACCACAAGTAAAAAGCGATGGCCCGTTACCATTCTCTACATACTGCTTTCCGCGTCCTTCGCAATAGGCGCGGGCCTGTTCACCTATAAATCATTCTCCCAATCTGGCATCGACTACCTTACTTATGCCAAGCAAGTGGCATTTACCCTGGCATTTGCGACTACGGTAGGTTTCTACATCCGCTGGCAAAATGCATGGTTTCGCGAACACGCTTCCGAAGAATTCCGCCTAAAGCGACTTGAAATGGACATTGATAGGGCGAGCTGGGTCTATGAAATGGCCCTTGAATGGCAATACCAGAACAAATCTGAGATCCCTCAGTACTTGATGGAGAAGCTAGCCCACAATCTTTTCCGGGAGGAAGGACTTAGAGCTGACGGCGACAAGGATGCTGACACTTTGGGAAGCGCCATTATCCGAGGAACAAAGAGTCTCTCCATGAAGATTGGAGAGAATCAACTCTCGCTACAAAACGACCCCGGAAAGACTAAGTCGAGAAAGGGCTAGGCCGTACCGCCAAGGCGGGCAATCCCGGCAGTCACTCCGCTAAGGCTTCTGGGGCTGATCCGCTTCCGGAATGTTCACGACGTCAGGTGTCACCCTCTCGTATTGTGACCCCATTTCCAAGACTGTGATTGAGTCGAAAGTCGGGTGTCTCAGGAATCCACTTGTCCCAAGTGATAGGGGACACATGCGAATCGATTCCTGATCTCTCAGAGGGACTGGAGATCCTTCGTGGCCCACGTCTTCGAAATAGTCAGCGCGCGCGTCCTCGAACGCCTGGGCGAGGAGCGGACGGAAGTAATCGCGCTCATTGACAAGGGGGGGGCCTTCGCCTAGAGTCCCGGGGGTTCGGAATGAAAATGTGAGGAGAGCCCCGTGAAGATCAGCTGGATCGCGATCCTGGCGGCCGTCGCCGTGTTCCCCTGCGCGGCGCAGGAGCCCGTCGTCACCAAGGCGGCCGACGTCAAGTGGGGCCCCCACCCCTCCGTCCCGGGCGCCTTCTCCGCCGTTCAGAGCGGCGACCCCTCCAAGGGCGCCTGCGTCGTGATGATGAAGTTCCCCAAGGGCGCCACCATCCCCGCCCACTTCCACACGGCCAGCGAAGTCGTCACCGTCGTCTCCGGCACCGCGGTGTTCGGAGCGGGCGAGAAGGTCGACCTCTCCAAGGGCGTCGAGCTCGGCGCCGGCAGCTTCATCCAGGTTCCGAGCAAGAGCCCGCACTGGGCGTTCGCGAAGGAAGACTTCATCATCACGGTGAACTTCAGCCAGGCCGTCGACTTCCATCTCTGCGAGGAGAAGAAGTAGCGCTCAGAGCGACTGCAGCTTCTTGCGCATCGACGCCAGCATGTCGCGCAGGCCGGCGATGTCGTGCGTCACGTCTTCGAAGCCGTCCGCGCGCGCGTCTTCGAAGGCCTTGGCGATGCGCGCGTCGAGCGGCGCGAGGCGCTCGAGAAGCTGACGCGCGTCCTTCGTCTGCTGGGCGAACTCGGTCACCTCGCGCACCGCGGCGGCGACGTCCGCCGTGCCCGCGCGCAGCGCCTCCAGGCGGGTCATGCGCGCCTGGATCTCGACCGCCCGCGCCTCCATCCGCTTGGCGGCGTCCTCCATGCGGCCGCGGCCGGCGTTGATCGCCGCGAGTAGGGCCGTCACCTTCACGGCCATCCGGTCGCGCTCTTCGACCGCCTCCTTCAGCGCGTTGGCCGCCCGGCCGATGTTCTTCTCCGAGTTGAGGCGCAGCTTCGACGCTTCCTCCACCGCCTTCTCGCAGCGACGGAGCTCGTCTTCCAGCTCCTGAGCCGCTTGCACCAGCGGCGACGGGGGTTCCGCGGATCGCGCCACGGGGCTATGTTACCACGCGGGCCAGACCTCCCGAGCGCCGCTTCAGGTCCTCGCTCATCCCCTCCAGCTGGCGGATCTGCTCGTCCAGCGCGTCGTCGAGCGGCGTCTTCCGCGCGATCTGGGACCGCAGGCTCCGCATCCGGTGCGCCACGCGCTCGATCTGGAAGTGGATCGACCGGGTGTCGAGATAGCTCCGCACGTGCGCGGCCACCTTGAACCTCAGGAAGTCGGGATCCACCGGCGTGAACACGAAATCCATGACGCCCGCCGACATCCCCCGCAGCACGCTCGGCGGCGTCTCCACGGCCGCGCTCGTGAAGATGACGGGCGTGAACCGCGTCTTCTCCCGGCGCCGCAGCTCGACGGCCGTCTCGTAGCCGTCCAGGCCGGGCATGCGGACGTCGAGCAGAATCGCCGCGAAGTCGGCGCGCTCCGACACCTCCAAGGCCTGCCGGCCCGACTCGGCCAGGTAGGGCGAGAATTCCCTCTCCAGCACCACCTCGAACGCGAGGAGATTGGCGGGATGATCGTCCACGATGAGGATGCGGGGCTTGACCGGAAGGCTGTCCATGAGAATCCCCTTACGCCTCCTCAGACCTGGAATCTACGCTGGGCGATCCCCACCTGGGATCAGAAGTGACGCCCGATTCGGGGGTCAGCCCGTTCCCGATTCGGCCAGGACATGCTAAGGTGAATGCGTGGCCAGAGAATCGACGACCTCCCTTTGCCCCCGCTGCCACAACAAGCTGATCTGGAACGGCACGACCTACCGCTGCATCGCCTGCGACTTCATGATCGTCCCCAAGCTTCCGAAGAAGAAACAGCCTCCCCGGAAATGAGCCTGCTCCTGCTTCTGCTCCAGGCCGAGGAGACGTTCAAGACGATCGAAGCCCGGATCGAGAAGGCCGCGTCGCTCCACGTCAGGTTCACGCGGCGCGTCGACACCCTGGGCGACGCGGCGCAGGTGGATCGGACGTCGACCTCCCACGGCCTCCTCGCGGTCGGCAAATCCGGCCAGGTCCGGTATGAGCTGAACTACAAGCAGGACGCGACGGACAAGCACCTGTGCCTCTACGACGGCGCCCGGCTCCGCGTCCGGCACGGGCGCGGGCCGATCGAAGAACGGGAGGCCGCGCCCGGCTTGAAGGCGATCGTGCTGTCGCTCTTCGCGCGGGGCGGCACGGGGGCCTGCGGCAACGTGCTGTCCTGGGGGCAGGTCAAAGACTCCACGGCCGCCGAGCAGAAGAAGCTGCTCCAGGCGACGAACTTCCGGGACGTCCAGGGCAGGACCGGCCTGGGCTTCACGCATACGCCCCTCAACACCCCTCAGGACACGGCGGATTCCGTGCTCTGGTACGACCCCAAGACCTTCGATCCGAAGAAGCGGGAAGACCGGCAGGAGCTGGCCGGCCTGGGGAGGTTCGTGGTCACGGAGACGTACGAGATCCGCGAGGACGCGCCCGACGACCTGTTCTCCTGGCCCGCGGATAAGTAGCATGCTGATCTCGGCCGAGATCCGGTGGTTCTGAAGCCCTGCGGCCTAGTCTTTGAACATGTCTTCCGGCTCCCTTTTCAACGAAATGTCATCACCTTGGCCATTCTCGTAGATACCGTTAGGGCCAGCGGACAACAGCCAGAACTGTCCATTGACGACTGAGTACGCAAGAGGCCTATCCCATACATCAACGATGGCGTCTCGCTCACCAATCTTAGTAACCCACTCACGCGGGTTGGGCGAGATGAACTCTTGAAGCAATTGGTATAGGTCCCGATTCGGATCGGGCAAGCTATGTTTCTTTGAAAAGTAAATGTCTACGTAACTTGCCACATCTTTCAGAATTGACCAGGTTCGGCCTATCCCAGCCAGCCTAAAACGCTCTGCATCCTCATCTTCGGTTTGTACATGACAACCGACCAACAACGACACTAGGACACAAAGCTTTCGGGCAACCATCGTCATGGTCTAACGGCTGAACCAAACGAATGTTCAGCTTCAATCGGGAATAGCCAGCCCCCGCGACAGCGGGCGCCCAGCTGACGCCCAGGCCCGGGGCCCGGGCGGGCGGGGGCTGAACAGGTTATGCGGATCTGACAGGCAACGACCGAGCATGCTTTGCGATGGCGAGCACTCCCGCCAGCATCGTGCACCAACTGAGGCCGCCAACCCAGAAGGGGAGTGTCAGGAGAGGCGCCGCATGGAGTCGATCATTGACCACGACTATTTCCATAAGCGGAACTCCCGCCAGCAAAACAGCGGCATGACAAAGAAAGAATTTCACCTGGGAAGTGCGCTCACTGATTGGAAGACGTGCGGACATCCGAGCCACGTACGAGGAGAACAGCAGAATGACCGTGATCCCGAGGATGGCAGAAAAGGCCCCGGGCTCCATCGCAATCCGACTACGTCCTTCGCTGGACGAAAGTCCTATCAACACCGCGATGGAGATAAGCACGACCAGACCGAATGTAATGATGGCGGACACCGCCGCCAATACTCCGGCCAATCCAGAAAGCTCCTTTGCAAACGAGGGCCAAGCAGCCCCCCCGGCGAATGAAAGGATCAGAAATGCCGGTGTAAACATCATTAGCGCAAACAGTGGCTTCTCAGCTCCTGAGCCGGCAAGCGTTTCTGAGGGAATCGTTCTCGACACTTCGCGGACCTCGTCGCCTACTACCTCAAGATCCGGTGAGGTTGTGGCTTCCCTAAAGGGAATGAAGAAGTGCGAAAGGTACAAGGCGGTTCCAATGAGTACCGCCAGTCTAAGCTTCAAAGGAATCTCAGACGATTGCACTCGGTGAATGTCTCAGAGTTGTGCGCGATCGTCAATGTCCGGCAGTACCCCCAGCCGACGACTGCCCATCTCCCCCCAAGCCTAAGCCCAAGAAGCGTAGGCAGCCAGCCCCGCTGCCGCAGCGCCTGAAGAGGCGCATACCGGACGCGCGGGGTGTCGACGGCAACCTCTCAATCGGATGGTCTTGGGAACACACCAGTAGGTCCATCGCGGCGCCTTGGCCGAGCGTAGCGAGGCAAGATCGCGAGTCGAATGGGCTGGCGCAATTAACGGCACGAATCGGATCCGCGTGATAGAGTTCGTCCATGGAATCAACCAGTTGTTAAGCAAATCGGACGACTCCCTCCGCTCGACGCGGCTGGTTTTCTACAAAGAAGACATCGACGGCATCGGCAAGGCGCTCACCACCTTCCTCAAGAACGCCAACGCCCGCTGCGCCCTCCTCGTCGACAAGGACGGCCACCTCGTCACCAAGGAAGGCGAGTCGTCCGAGTACGACATGGACACCATCTCCGCGCTCGTCGCCGGCTCGTTCGCGGCCACGAAGCAGATGGCCAAGCTCCTCGGCGAAGAGGAGTTCTCGATCATGTTCCACCAGGGCAAGAAGGACAACATCCAGCTCTCCGTCGTCGGCGAGCGCACCATCCTCGCCGTCATCTTCGACGACCGCACGACCCTCGGCATGGTCCGGCTCTACGCCGGCCAGGTCACGTCCAAGCTCGTCGACCTCTTCAACAACATCGCCGCCCGCAAGAGCGAAGGCGAGAAGATCTCCCAGGACTTCGGCCAGGCCGCCAAGGGCAAGCTGGACGACATCTTCGGCAATTAATTCGGCGGCGGGATCTTGCGGGCGACTTCCTCCAGCGTCGTGAGGCCGGCCTCGGCCTTGCGGAGGGCGTCCTCCAGGAGCGTCGGCCCCTCCACGCGGCGGCGGATCTCCTCGACGGGACGTCCGGCCGCGAGGGCCGCCCGCGCGGCGGCGTCGGGCCGGAACAGCTCGAACGCGCCGACCAGGCCGCGATAGCCCGTGCCGTCGCAGCGCTCGCAGCCCGTCCCCCGGTAGAACGGGGTCGCGGGGACGTCGGCGTAATAGCGCGCCGCCAGCCGCGCGTCGGCCGGCGCCTCCCGGCGGCAGGCCTCGCAGATCCGGCGCAGCAGGCGCTGCCCCAGCACGCCCAGCAGCGTCTCCGCCAGCAGGTCGTCCTCCGCCCCGAGGGCGCGCAGACGCCCGATCGCGCCCGCCGCGTCCGCCGTGTGCAGCGTGCTCAGGATCAGGTGGCCCGTCGTGGCCGCCCGCACCGCGATCTCCGCGGTCGCCGGATCCCGGATCTCGCCCACCAGCATCACGTCCGGATTGGCCCGCAGGAAGGCCCGCAGATGATCGGCGAAGCCCATCTTCGGCGTGACCGCCTTCTGGTTCACCTTCGGAAGCGTCCGCTCGACGGGGTCCTCCGCCGTCACGATCTTCACCCCGTCTCCCGCCCGCGACGCGACCGTCGCGTACAGCGTCGTCGTCTTTCCCGCCCCCGTCGGGCCCGTCGCCAGCAACAGCCCGTGCGGGCGCCGCGACAGCTCCCGCCACGCCTCCAGCAGCTCCGCCGGCATCGACAGCGCCTCGAGGTCCAGGATGAACCCCGACGGATCCAGGAGGCGCAGCGCGACGTCCTCCCCCGCCGTCCCCGGCAGAAACGTCGCCCGCACGTCGATCCGCCGGTCCCCGTACAGCGCGGCGAAGCTTCCGTCCTGCGCCCGCCGCCGCTCCGACAGGTCCGCGCCGCAGAGCACCTTCAGCCGCGAGACCACCCGCGCCACGTTGTCCGGCGACAAGGGCGTCGACACCTGGGTCAGCACGCCGTCGATCCGGAATCTCAGGTCGACGTCTTCCGCGTAGCGCTCGATGTGGACGTCGGTGGCCCGCCGCCGGACGGCGACCGCCAGCAGGTCCTCCAGCAGGCGCGAGGCGGACTGGTCCTCCTCGAAGACGATCTCCCGGCTCGAATCGATCTTCAGCGGGTCCTCTTCCCCGCCGTCGAGCGGCAGGTCGTAGAGCCGCCCCAGCGCCCGCCGGATCTCGAACGCGTTGAACTGGACGAGGCGCACCGGACGTCCGAGCCGCGTCGTCAGTCCGGAGGCGAGCCCGGCGTCCGTCGCGTCGAGCGCCGCCACGGCGATCGGGCCCGCGGCGGACACCGGCCCGAGGATCGCGACGCGCCGCTCCAGACAGAACTCCAGGGGCAGCAGCGCGGCCGCCGCGGGATCAAGGTTGGCCTGGGCCAGCTCGGCGAACTCCTTCATCTCGAGCCGCCCGACAAGACGGACGCCCGCGTCCCCACGGCGCGCAGGTAATTGATCCGCTCCCACGCCTTCGGATCGGGACAGCGGAGCAGGCTGAGCGAGCCGCGGTAGAGCTCCAGGGTCGGTACGCGACGACGGTCGAGCCACGCGGACATCTCCTCGCGCATCCGCCCGAGCCGCGGGAGGCCGTCCCGGAGCAGAACCGAGACGAGCTGGACGGCCTGGGCGCCGCACGCCACGGCCTTCAGCGCGTCCTCCGCCGTGTGCACGCCGCCCGAGACGGCCATCGAGCCCTTGAAGCGGCCGAACAGGATCGCCAGCTCGTGCAGCCGCGGCAGCAGCTCGGAGGAGTCCGAGAGCCGCGTCGCGCGCGTGACCGTGCCTTTCTCGATGTCGACGTCCGGCTGATAGAACCGGTTGAAGAGGACGACGCCGTCCGCCCCGGCCTCCTCGATTTCCTGGGAGATGTAAGGCAGCGAGGTGTAGAACGGCGACAGCTTGACGCTCAGGGGGATTTTCAGCTGGGCGCGGACCGCGCGGACGATTCCCACGGTGCGCCGCTCGATGACCTGCGGCGGATCCCAGGGATCGGTGGTCAGCGCGTAGATGTTGAGCTCCAGCGCGTCCGCGCCCGCGGCCTGGATCCGCCGCGCCTGATCCAGCCAGGGGCCGGTGGCGGTCCCGTTCAGCGAGCCGATCACGGGAATCCGGACCGCCTGCTTCAGGCGCGCGATGTGGTCGACGTATTCGGCGGGGCCCATCACGAACTCTTCGGGCTCCATCGCGGCTCCGTCGAACGGCCGGATGCCTTCGATCTGCTCCTCGAAGAGCGAACGCACGACGATCGCCGCCGCGCCCGCTTCTTCCAGGCGGCGGGCGCCGTCGACCGTGTCCGCCAGCGGCGAGGAGCCCGCGATCAGCGGATGCGGGAGGTCGAGGCCCAGCCAGCGCGTCCTCAAGTCGGCCACGTCACGCCTCCTTCCCGAGCACGCGGAGGATGTCCATCGTGCTGATCACGCCGAGCAGGCGGCCGGCGACGTCCAGCACGAACACGCGGTGGATCTGCTTGTCCCGCAGCAGCCGGACGACCTCGTCCAGCGAGGCCTCCGCCGACACCCCGATGATCCCGGGCGCCATGATCTCGGCCACCGTGGTCTCGCCGTCGGGCGTCTCCTCGGCGGAGTCTTCCTCGACCTCCTCCGGCTCGGAGAAGCGCACCTTCCCCTGGCGGTAGAAGCCGCCCAGCTCGCCCTCCGAACGCTCCAGGCCCGCCAGGTCGCTCACGATGTCGAAGAGCGACACCACGCCGAGCGGCTCGCCGCGGTGGTCGACGACCGGCGCGCCGCCGATGTGCTCGTCGCTGAGAATTCTCGCGGCTTCGCGGAGCAGGATGTCCTCATTGAGCGTCACGACCGGCGCGGTCATGACCTCGAGCGCTTTCATCTCGTGCCAGGGCCTCGTCACGGTATCGGTGGCGCGTTTCATGGCCGTACCTCCAAGCTTTACTCCGCCTTCACAAACGCAACCGGCGGGCCACGACGAGGCGGAGGAAGCAGCCGCGCGCGAACCGGGAGATTCGCGCAAGCGCCCGGAAAAGTCCCTACCCCGCCGCAGCCCCCCGGGGGGCGAGGAGGGGGGGACCTTACTCGGAGCTTGGCGCTTGGAGCTTGGCGCTAGCAGGCTGCTGAAAAGGCATTGGGCAATAGGCATTAGGCATTAGGCATTGGCGGGGCCGTTCCCCCTCGGGGGGACAAGGGGGGACGGGTCTGCTAATGCCAATGGCCCAATGCCTATTGCCTTTTTCAGCAGCCTGCTAGGCCTCGGGAAGAGCATCGACCTCAGCGATCAGAGCGGCCGGGTCGATTTCGTCGGGCATGCGGAGGTCGCCGCGCGGCGAGAGGCTCACCGAGCCGACCTTGGGGCCGGGCGGCAGCGTGGTGCGCTTGAACTGCTGCTTGTAGAAGCGCTGGACGAAGACCTTCAGCCAGGCCTTGATGACCGGCGGCGCGTACTCCCCCGCGAACGCCAGGCGCGCGAGGGCGTAGACTTTCGCCGGGGCCGAGCCGTTGCGGAGGTGGTGGAACAGGAAAAAGTCGTGCAGGGCGTACGGCCCGATCAGGTCTTCCGTCGACTGCTGGATCCCGCCGTCCGCCTTCAGCGGCAGCAGCTCGGGCGAGATCACCGTGTCGAGGATCCGGAGCAGGACGTCGCGCGTCTCCGCGTGCTGATCGGCGTACCAGCGCACCAGGTGCTTCACCAGCGTCTTCGGCACCGACACGTTCACGCCGTAGTTGGCCATGTGGTCGGCGTTGAACGTGCACCAGCCGAGCGCCAGCTCCGACAGGTCCCCCGTCCCCACCACGATCCCCTTGTGCTTGTTCGCGAGGTTGAACAGCACCTGCGTGCGCTCGCGGGCCTGGGCGTTCTCGTAGACGACGTCCACCGCCGCGTGCCCGATGTCCTTCAGATGCTGCTCCACCGCCGCGTGGATCGGGATCTCCTGGAACAGGATCCCCAGCCCCTTCGCGAGCGCGGCGGCGGATTGGCGGGTGCGGTCCGACGTCCCCGGCCCCGGCATGCTCACGCCCAGGATCTCGACTTTTCGGCGCTTCGCGGCTTCCACGCAGACGAGCAGCGCGAGCGTCGAGTCGAGGCCGCCCGAGACGCCGATCACGGCCTTCTCGGAGTTCGACGCCTCCAGCCGCCGCGCCAGGCCCGCCGCCTGGATCGCGAGGATCTCCCGCGCGCGCTCGTGCACCGTCGCCGGATGGTCGGGCACGAACGGCGTCTTCGCGTACGTCCGCTCCAGCTTCGGCAGCGGGGGGATGTCGGCCGACAGCCGCTCGACGGCGTACGCGTGGGGCCGCGCCGACTCCTGGAAGGTCATGTTCCGCGTCCGCTCGTGCTGGAGGCGGAGGATGTCGACGTCCGCCGTGATCATCCCGCCCTCGACGTCGAGGCGCTTCCCTTCCGCGAGGAGGTTGCCGTCCTCGGCGATGAGCGCGTGGCCGCCGAAGACGAGGTCCTTGGTCGACTCCCCCGGCCCGCACGAGACGTAGACGTACGCGGCGTTGAGGCGCGCGGACTGCTGGCGGACGAGGTCGCGGCGGTACTCCGCCTTGGCGACGAGCTCGTTGGAGGCGGAGAGGTTGAGGAGGACCTGGGCGCCGGCGAGGGCGTGGCCGCCGCTCGGGGGCTCGGGGGCCCAGAGGTCCTCGCAGATCTCGACGCCGAAGCGCAGCGCGCCGATCTCGAAGATCTGGCGGGCCGAGAGGCGGAAGCCGTCGAGCGCCACGTCCACGTCGCGGCCGGACGCGAACCAGCGGCGCTCGTAGAACTCGCCGTAGTTGGGCAGGTGGGTCTTGGGGATGGCGCCGCGCACGCGGCCGCGGTGCAGGACGAGGGCGGCGTTGAAGAGGCGGCCGTCGGGCGTGGGCAGCGGGGCGCCCACGACGAGCGTCAGCGGCAGCTCGGCGGTCGCCCGGACGAGCGCCGCGAGGGCCGCCCGCGCGCTCTCGAGCAGCGCGTCGGAGCGGAACAGGTCCTCGCAGGTGTAGCCGGTGAGGCCCAGCTCGGGAAAGACCGCCAGGCAGGCCCCGCGCTCGGCCGCCCGGCGCGCCCAGTCGAGGGTCAGGCGCCCGTTGGCCGCGGGATCGCCCAGCACCAGCGGCGGCCGCACGGCCGCGACCCGGTAAAAGCCCAGCGTCCCGAAATCCATCGACTCGCCATTCTATGGGGCCACACGAGCCTTGCCAAGGACCCGTCCGGTTCAGGTTCAGGTTCAGGATCCGGTTCAGGTTCAGGTTCAGAAAATCCCCCCTACCCCCCCGGGGGGACGGCATGGGGTGCCCCGTGTCTCCCCCCCCGGGGGGGGGCGGGGGGGGGGACTTTCTGAACCTGAACCGGAACCTGACGTATCGTGGGACGTCGCGCGCGGCACGCGGAATTCTCCCCGCGCGCCCCGCGGTTTCCGCCCCCGGCGCCTCCCCCCGCCCCCCGCGAGACGGTGGCCGTCGACTTGCTTCCTTCCCGCTAGGAGATCAGCCATGATCGACCCCCTTCGCATCCTGGCCCCGGTCGACGGGTCCGAAGAGTCGGAATCGATCCTCCCCGCGTTGCTCCCGATGCTCCGCGCGCGGCCGTCGGAAGTGACCCTCTTGCGGGTGGTGTCGGACGTCGAGGACGCGAACCTCGCCCGCGGGGCCCTGCACCGGCTGGCCCGCGCCCTCCTGATGGACGGGGTCCGGGCGGTCAGCCGCCTCGAATGGGGGCGGCCGGAGGAGGAAATCGAGTACCTCGCCCGGCCGGCGCGGCACGACGTCCTGGCCATGACCACCCACGGGCGGTCCGGCCTGCGCCGGGCCTTCCTCGGCAGCACCGCCGAGACGGTCCTGCGCCGCGCGAAGATCCCCATCCTCCTGAACCGGCCCGGATCGCGCGTCGGCGACTGGCGGCGCGTGGTGGTGGCGGTCGACGGCACGACGCCGCCCGACGACCTCCTCCGCGACCTCGAGCCGCTCGTGCTGGCGATGCGCTCCACCGTGCACGTGCTTCACGTGAACCGTCCGATCTACCTGTATTCCGACCTCCACCGCATGCCCGTGGCCCTGCCGGAGCCGGATCCCCGGCCCTACCTCGACACCGTATGCGACCAGCTCGCGACCCGGGGGATTCTGGCCGTGCCCGCCACGGTCACCGACCAGCCCGCCGCCGGGATCACGCGCTATCTCCTCGAGCACGACGCCGGCCTGCTGGCGATGACCACCCACGGGCGCGACGGCGTGGCCCGCGCGGTCTCCGGCAGCGTGACCGAGGCGGTCATCCGCCAGTGCCCCGTCCCCGTGCTGGTGCGCCGCGCCGAAAGCTCCGTGCCGGCAACGGCGTAGGCTCAGGTTCAGGTTCAGGTTCAGAAAATCCCCCCCCGCCCCCCCGGGGGGGGGGAGACACGGGGCGCCCCATGCCGTCCCCCCCGGGGGGGCCTGGTCCTGGTCCTGGTCCGGGTCCTCGTCGTCACAGCCAGCCGCGGGCCCTCAGCAGGAGCAAGATCCGGTCCGCGGCCGCGTCGGCGGACTCGCGGTCCGAGCGCACGACGAGCTCGGGGAGCAGCGGCGGCTCGTACGGCGTCTGTGCCCCGGGCAGCGCGGTGACGCGGCCCTCGGCCGCCGCCTTGTACAGCCCCTTCGGATCGCGCGCGGCCAGCACGTCCCGCGGGCAGTCGACGAACACCTCCAGGAAGCGCGCGATGGACTGCCGGGCCCGGTCGCGCCAGGCGCGGCGCGCGGCCGTCGCGTCGAAGACGACCGACACCCCGTGCTCCACCAGCAGGTTCCCGATCCAGAGCATGGCCCCGTAGAACGTCTCGCGGTCCTCCTCGCCGTAGCCCGCCTTCGGCATGAGCACGGAGCGAAGGACGTCGGACTCCAGCCGCGCCGCCTTCAGCCCGCGGCGGAACAGGGCGTCGGCGATCGTCGACTTCCCCGCGCCGGGAGGGCCGGTCAGCCAGACCGCGAAGGCCATCTACACTCCGCAGTACGCGTTCGCGAGCGCCGGGTCGAAGCGGGACTCGTCGAGCACGCGGAGGACGAAGTTCACGAGGCGCCGCCGCACGCCCGCCTCGAGAGCGGGATACCACACGGGGTTCGCCAGCACGAGGCCGCGGAAGGCGAAGAAAGGGGCGACGACTTCCAACATCTCCGCGTCGCCGGTCCGCTCCAGGTAGCCGTCCCAGAAGCGGCGGAACAGCGTCTCGAAGCCGCCGGCCAGCCGGCCGCGCGACTGCAGCGAGAAGAAGAGGTAGTTCATCGTGAGGCACGCGACATCGTCCGCCGGCTCGCCCCACTCGCCGCGCGAGCGGTCGAGCACCGTGAAGTCGTTCTCCTCGCGGAACAGGATGTTCCAGGGATGGAAGTCGCCGTGCACCTGGCGGAGGCGGTGGGTCCGCCGCTTGAGCTTCCAGCGCCACGCGTTGGTCCGCTCCTCGATCGCCCGGAGCAGGTCCTCCCCGATCGGCCCGTCCGGCGGGTACGCGTCCGTCAGCCCCATCACGCACTCGCCGTGCCCGATCAGCTCGCGCAGGCGCCGGACGTAGAGGCCGGGCTCGCGATTCCGCTTCTCGTGGATGCGCGCGAGGTAGTCGCGGAGGGCGTCGGCCCGCGCCACGTCGGCCTGCCGCAGGTCGCCGCCGGCGCGCAGGCGGAGGAGGTCGTCCGCGTACGGCCGTCCCGGGGAGAATTCGGTCAGGATGAAGAACTCCCCGGCGGCGCCGGCGGACATCAGCGTGCCGTCCGAGCGGACGGCGCCGACGTCGATCGACTTCACGTGCCGCGGAAGTCGGCCGTAGGTGTCGTGGCTCCAGAGCAGGGCCTGGGCGCGGTCGGAGGCGTGCTCGTGGCCGAAGGGCCCGGGCCGCACGCTTTCGAGGACGGCGGACTGGACGTGGTCGCCGACCTGGAAAAGCACGCGTAACGGGATGCCGTAGCCGTAGCCCTTGCCGTCGGTCGCCGGCTCCCCCAGCGGGGCCAGTTCCAGCACTTTGACGGGGGCGTGGTAGAGGCGTTCAAGGTACGGCGCGAGATTTGCGGGGTTGAACGCGAAGATTCCCGGTGATGCGGGGGTCTTCAGGCCGGTCGTCATGTCAGGAGAATGGGAGCAAAC
>DASVNH010000099.1:0-2807 GCA_036383955.1 Planctomycetota bacterium
ACGCCCGCCGCGAGGATCCCCCCCGCCCCTTTCGACGCCTCCAGGAAGTTCGACCTCCCCAGCCCCCACGCCTCCGCGAGACCCGACGTCCCGCGCATCCGGCTCACGAGGTAGGCCGTCCAGCCGAGGCCCGCGACGGCCAGAAACGGCAGCTTGGCGTTCAGGAGGTTTTCGAAAACGAGAAAGGCCGCGCCGGTCAGGACGACCGCCGCGATCTCCCCCCGGGCGCGCGCCCTGGAGATCTCCACGTCCCTAGATTAGCAAGCGGCGCGCCAATCGCGCCGATGTCCGAAAACAGCCGACCCGCGCAAGCCCCTGCTCAAGTCCGCTCGATCCAGGCCTTGAGCCCCGCCAGGTCGACGGCCATGTTCCTGCGCATCACGTGGCGGACCAGCGGCGCCGCGACGACCCCCAGACATCCCAGGACCGTCACGTCTCCGCTCATCGTGACGGCGGTGGACGCGCCCCGCGCCTCGTAGTCCACCCGGAATCGGAAGCCGCCCTCGGCCGCGAAGACCTCGCTGCGCCGCGGGGCGTCGAGGATCGTGATCTCGTAGACGCGGACGTCCCGACGTCCCAGGATGGGACGCGACTCCCGATAGCGCGACCCCACGCGCGCGGGCCCTTCCGTCAGCTTCTCGACGACGACGTGCTTCGGCAGCCACTCGCCCGCGCGGTCGATGTCCGTGCTGAGCGCCCAGACCCGCTCGAGGGGCGCGCGGATGACGTCGCCGATCTCCACTTTCACGCGCTTCAGGATACACTCCAGGACATGCTGCTGCTCGCGCTGGCCCTCGCCCAGGACCTGGCGGAAATCGAGGTCGCCCGCGGCGAGAAACCCAAGGCGAAATGCCTCTTCCAGCTCGACGACGACCGCTACGAGCTCGACGAAGCCTGGGGAGAAGGCAAGAGCCCGCTGCTGCCGAAGCCCGCGACGTCCTTCGGATCCATGAACCGCGAGCGGGCCTGCGCGTGGACGCTGGAGGTCGTCCGCGCCTCGTTCGAGGGCGAGTGGTCGGACCTGACCCGTCCCGCGAACGGCCCGGACACGGTCGACAAGGGCGACGGCAAGCCGATGCCGGTCGGCTGGGGTCTCGACTTCCTCCAGACCTACAAGGGCGCCGCGTTCTGCGACCCGGACGAGCCGGGCGAGCGGGCGGGCGTGATCGCGAGGTTGAGCGACGACCTGAGCGGCCTTCCGGAAGGCTCCGTCACGGCCCGCGTCAGCGTGAAGCGCTGGGCCGTGCTGAAGGAGCACGGCCCCGCCAAAAAGGTCGTGAAGGAAGACGCGGCGACCGCGGCGGCGCTCAAGGATTTCGCCAAGACCTACCCCAAGCTCCGCGGAAAGAAATGCGAGACGGAGGCCGTCCTCTTCTGGGCCGTCAAGCCGGGCGCCGCGGACCGCCGGATTCCGCTCTGGCACGTGACCGCGAAATGCTCGGACGGCGAGCGCAAGCCCACGATCCACGCCTATCGCGTGGACGCGTGGAAGGGGACGATCGTGTCCTCCCGGGAAGAGGCGATCCCCGGCCTGGCGCCGCCTACCCCGCCCCCGCCGCCGGAGAAGTAAGCGGCCCGAGTTAATTACTGGCACTCCTTGCGGGCCGCTTGTCCTGAGCGAGCCGCAGGCGAGTCGAAGGATCCCCTTCGACAACCCTTCGACTCCGCTGCGCTCCGCTCAGGGTAAGCAGGGCGAGTGGATGCCGCCACTCTTTCTCGCCCTGCTTAGATCCCCAGCACGGTCCGCAGATCGGCGTTGCCGCCCGAGAGCACGACCGCCACCGGGCCCTTCGGCAGCTTGAGCTTGCCCGACCGCACGGCCGCGAAGGCCGCCGCGCCCGAGGGCTCCACGACCAGCTTCTCTTTGAGCAGGAGATGCCGCGCCGCCTCCAGGATCTCCTCGTCGCTGACGAGCGCCAGGCCGTCGACGTAGCGCTCCACGTGCTCCAGCGTCAGCGGCCCGACTTCCAGCGGCTTGAGGCCGTCGGCCACCGTCTTCGTCGACTCCAGGGTGACGACCTTTCCGGCCTCGACGGCCCGGGACATGGTGGGGGCGCCCTCGGGCTCGACGCCGAAGACCTTGCACTTCGGCAGGGCTTCCTTGATGGCCGTCGCGACGCCGCTGATGAGCCCGCCGCCGCCGATCTGGACGACGACGGCCTTCACGTCCTTGAGCTGCCGGGCGATCTCGAGGCCCACGGTGCCCTGCCCCGCGATGATGTCGGGATCGTTGAAGGGCGGGATGAAGATCCAGCCTCGCTCCTCGGCCTCCTTCTTCGCGCGCTGGGTGATGAGCACGGAGTCGGGCCCGCCGAGGATGACCTCGGCGCCGTAGCCCTTGGTGCCCTCGACTTTATGCGCCACCGACTGGTCTAGCATCACGACGCACGCTTTCAATCCGCGGGCGCGGGCGGCGTAGGCGACGGCCTGCGCGTGGTTGCCGCTGGACGAGGCGGTGACGCCCTTGCAGGACTTCGGCAGCCGGGCGACGCGGTTGGCGGCGCCGCGGATCTTGAAGGCGCCGGTGCGCTGGAGGTTCTCGCACTTGAGGAAGACGTCCGGCCGCTCGGAGAACTTGACGGGCAGCAGGGGCGTCTGGATCGCGATGCCATCGATGCGGCGGGCGGCGGCGCGGATGTCGGAGAGAGTGATCATTCACCACAAAGACACCAAGACCGCGAAAGAATCAACGGAATCTCACCACCGAGACACCGAGAACACCGAGGAGTCACGCCGAACGATCGCGGGGTTCAGGCGAGGATTCGCGTACCGCGACTCGGCGGCGTCGCGGTACGCGAATCCTCGCC
>DASVNH010000100.1:0-14605 GCA_036383955.1 Planctomycetota bacterium
GAGGAGGTCGTCGGGGCTCCCGGAGATCCGCGATAGGCTGAGGGTTCCCTCCAGGCCGAAGAGCTCTTCGAGGCGGCGGACGGCGTCGGCCACGCGCGAGGGGTCGTCGGGATTCAGGCGGACCGCGTCCATGGCCGCCGCGATCTCGGCGAGGCGGCTCTCGAGGGCCCCGACGAACCGGCCGTCCATCTCAGAGGCCCGCCGGAACGGTCCGCGGGAAGGCCAGGGCCAGGTCCGCCGCGCGGGAAGGCCGGGCGATGTGGTAGCCCTGGGCGCAGTCGACGCCGAGGGAGCGGCAGAGGTCGGCCTCGACGGCGGTCTCGATGCCCTCGAGGATGGTGATCATGCCGAGGCGCGCGGCCATCTGGGCCGTGTGGGACACGACGGTGCGCCGGCGGTCGTCGGAGTCCAGGCCGCGCGTGAAGAGGCGGGAGAGCTTGAGGTACGCGGGCTCGAGGTCGAGGACGAGCTGGAGGTTGGAAAAGCCTTCGCCGTAGTCGTCGATGGCCAGCCCGAAGCCGCTCGCGCGCAGCCGCGCCAGCGAGGCCGCGAGCGCCTTGGGATTCAGGATCGTCTGCTGCTCCGTGATCTCGAACACGATCCGGGAAGGCGCGAAGCCGGCCGCGTCCACCAGCTCTTCCACCCGGGAGGCGAACGACGGCGACCCCATCGAGCGCGGCACCACGTTCAGGAAGACCTTGCCGTCGCCGCCGAAGCGCCCCGCCTCGGCCAGGCCGGCCTCGATGCAGCGCAGGTCGGTCTCCAGGACGCGGTCCTTGCGGCTCGCGTAGGCGAAGAGGATCTCGGGATTCGAGTACGGGCTCTCCAGGGGCGCCCGCGCCAGGCACTCCACGCCTTCCACGCGCCAGGGCGCCCGCCCGGGCTTGAGACGGACGATCGGCTGCAGCGCCGAATGGATGGACGTCCGGGCGATGAACTCGTCGAAGGGCTCGAACGCCCGCACCCGGCCCGGCCCCGCGACCTCCGTCTCGGGGCCCAGGAGGTCGAGCACCGTCCGCCGCACCTTCTCCGGATGGAAAGGCTTCTCGATCACCGTGCCGCAGCCCACGCCCCGCAGGAGCTCGCGCACGCGATCGTTGACCGTCGAGCTGATGGCGATCAGGCGGGTCTCGGGATACTGGCTCGCCAGGTGGCCCAGCAGCCGGCCGCCTTCGAGGTCGCCGAACGGGGAGACGCAGAGATCCGAGATCACCAGATCGACGTCGTGATGCTCCATGAGGATCTCCGCCGCCTCGAGCTCGCGGCAGGTCAGGATTTCCAGGCCGTCGACCTTCAAGGCCTGCGAGAGCACCCGCAGGATCAGGGGGTCGTCGTCGAGAATCAGGACTCGTCTCATGGCGGGCGGTAACGCAAGAGCCGGGCCACGCCGCCGCCCAGGGGAAGGGGACAGCGATCTTGTGCGCCGAGCTCCATTTTTGTCGGCCGGCCCGGGGGTCGCGCGGGTGGCGCGGGGTTTGCTTAGGGAGCGGTGGAGGACGAAGCATGGCGACGAAGAAGCGCGTTCTGGTCTGCGAGGACGATCCCGTCCAGCTGGCCATCCTGTCGGCGGCCATCCGCCAGGCGGGCTACGAGACGGCCACCGCCCGCACGCCCGAGGAGGGCGTGAAGAGGGCGCTGGGCGCGCCCGTCGACGCCGTGGTCACCGACGTCCGCCTGCTGCGGGGCAGCGCGTTCGATCTCGTCGACGCCCTCCGCCGCGCGGGGAAGGACGCCCCCACGCTGATGCTCACCGGCTCCGCCACCCCGTTCGTGAAGGAGCGCGCGATCCAGGTGGGCGCGCGGGGGCTGCTGGAGAAGCCCTGCGACATCCCGTCGATCGTGCGCGTGGTGCGCGGGCTGCTCAGCGCGCCGGCGGCGCCGGAGGAGACGCGGCCCATCCTGGTCTCGCGGCCGGAGATCGTCGGCCGGGCCGAGGCCGCGGTGCCGGAAAGCCTGCCCGAGCCCGTCCGGCGGGTGGGGATCCTGGCGGCCCTGCCGGAGGCGCCGGCGCCCCGCTGGCGGATCAAGGCGACCGTCTGGGCCGCGGCCCTCATGCTGGCCCTGGCCGGGGTCGTCGGCATCGTCGAAGTCCTCTAAGCCGTCGGCCGTCCCGAAGTGCCTCTCTTCGTTTCCCTCCTCCAACCGGCTCTAAAGACGGAATCCCTCCAATTTTGTCGGTCCCCCCGGGGGGAGTCGATTGGCACGTCCGTTGCTCTTAAGCCCGCATGATGAAGAACGAAGGCAGCGCGACGACGTTGGTGGGTCCCTGGGGTCCGGAAGGCCTGGGCGGCGCGTGCGTGAAGCTCGGTTTCGCCACGCGGGAGCAGGTCCAGGAGTGCCTGACCGCGCAGGCGACCGCGATCGAGGCCGGGAAGCCGGCCCCGCGCCTGGGCGAGCTGCTGGTGGAACGCGGCTACGTGACCCCGCAGCAGGTGGCCGAGGTGCTGTCGACCCAGGGCCAGAGCATCACGACCTGCCTGCGCTGCCGCATCCAGTTCAACGTGGCGCTGGACCGGCCGGCCGCGGCGCTGCTCTGCCCGCGCTGCCACCATCCGCTCAGCGCCGTCCCCCGCGTGAACAAGGTGGCGGTCGTCGAGGACCTCCCCATCGTCCTGCCCGAAGAGCCGCTGCCGGTGGAGGTCCTGCGCGCGTCGCAGGATCCGACGCTCCGCTTCGGCAAGTACATCCTCCTCAAGGAGCTCGGCCGGGGCGGCAGCGGCGTGGTCCACCTGGCCTGGGACTCGTTCCTCGGCCAGCAGGTCGCGCTCAAGCGCCTGCAGTCGATCGACGGGGAGGTCGGCTCGATCGCGGTGTGGGAAGCCCAGCGCATCCTGGTGGAGGCGCGGAGCACGATCCGCCTGCGGCATCCCTCCATCGTCCGGATCTACGACGCGGGACAGATCGACCAGGTCCACTACATCAGCATGGAGTACGTCGAGGGCCGCTCGCTCGACTCCCTCACGGACGAGAGCGCGAAGGCCGGCCGGATCTCGCCCTACCATGAGAACCCCGTCAAGGCGCTGACGCTGCTGGCCGGCGTCGCCCGCGCGCTCGGCTACGCGCACTCGCGGCCCGCGGCGGTCGTCCACTGCGACCTCAAGCCGAGCAACATCATGGTCGACTCCGAGGGCCTGCCGCGGCTGCTCGACTTCGGCCTCGCGCGCGTGCTCACCCCCAAGCTCGACCAGGACATGGAGATCTGCGGCACGCCCGGCTACATGGCCCCCGAGCAGGCCCAGGGGCGGACGGCCGACATCGACGCCCGCACCGACGTCTACGGCTTCGGCGCCCTCCTCTACGAGATGCTCACGGGCCTGCCGCCCTTCCGCGGCCGCCCGGACGCGATCCTCCGCGCCGTGGTGTCGAAGGCGCCGACGGCGCCGTCCGACGTCCTCCGCGAGATCGCCGCGAAGGTGCCGGGGGCGTCGCCGCGCCCCGTCCCGGCCTTCCTCGAGGACCTGTGCATGCGCTGCCTCTCGAAGGAGAAGGACCGCCGGCCGTCGTCGATGCTGGAGGTCTGCGAGCTCCTCGAGCGCGCCGCGCGTCCCGCGCCCAGCCCGTCGATGTCGGTCACCCACGTGCCCGGCCCCTCCGAGCGCCGCCGGGCGAAGCTGAAGATCCTGGTCCGGCGCGCGGGCGCGCTGACCTCGGCGGCCTCCCTGCTCCTGGCCGCGTTCGTGACCTTCCGCGGCGGCGCCCATCAGGGCGCGCCGGCGATCGACGCGAGCGACGTCGAGGCCCGCCTGGTCTCCTTCCAGCCCGACCGCGCGCTCTCCCTGGTGAACCTCCTCAAGGGGGAAGGGCGCCTCAAGGAAGAGTCCCGGCGCATCCAGGGCCTGCGCGACGAGATGGAAGCGCGGCTCCCGGTCCGCCTCGACGCCCTGAGCCTGCGCGACGCCTCCCTCTACGACGTGGTCCTGGAGCGCGGGGAGAGCGGCCAGCTGAAGGCCGGGGACCGGGTCGTCTCCTGGAGCGATCTCGAGCCCAGCCAGATCATCAGCCTCGCCCGCGCGACGGGGGCCGTCGAGGACCCCGAGCGCCGCTTCGCCCTGGGCCTGTACTGCGCGCGGGTGGGACGCCGCTTCGACGCCCGGACGCTCTTCGAGTCCCTGCGGGGCAGCGTCGTGGAAGCCGCGGCCCGGCCGTACCTGGCCTCGACGACGCCCTTCGACGTCCCCTAACAGGACCAGGACCAGGACCAGGACCAGGAAGGTCCCCCCCCACCCCCCGTGGGGGCGACGGCGTGGCCCGGCGGCCCGTCGCGGGGGAGGGCGGAGGTTCCGGAGCCTGAACCTGAACCTTGCGTGGCGGTGGGCGGGGCCTATAATCCGGGAATGAACTGCACGTCCTGCAAGAAGCCGCTGAAAGAGGGCGCGACCAAGTGCGCTTGCGGCGCGGCGGTCGCGGCGAACTACTCCTACGACCTCCTGCCCGACGAGCCGGCGAAAAAAGAAGAGAGCGGCCCGGGCCAGCAGTACGCGCTTCCGCCCGGGTCCCTGCTGCCGCCGGGGATGTCCGTGCCGGCTCCGACCTCCCCCGGGGAGGAGAAACCGGCCAGAGTGCTGCGCGCGGATCGCGCCAGGGGGGCCAACTCCATGTCAGGTGGGAAAACGAACTTCTTCAAGCTGGGCGTCGGCGCGGGCGCCGTGCTCATCGTGATCCTGCTGGGCATGAAGATGTGCGGCGGGACGTCGACGAAGATCACGGGCGCCAACAAGCTGGACCAGGGATTCACGGTCTATCCGGCCAGCCCGATCACTCGGAACTTCGAGATCATCGGCCAGGCCAACTACTCGATGACGATCGAAGCGAAGACCGGGGACGTCAACATCGGCGTGCAGATGCGGTCCCCCAAGGACAAGATCACGCCGGAGGTCGTGAAGGGCTGGAGCCTGTCGCCGGTGAAGAAGGGCGAGAGCAAGACCCTGACCGGCGAGCTCGGCACCGGCACGTACTCGTTCGTCATCCACACCGACGTGAAGACCGGCGTCCAGGGCAAGATCGTCGCCACGGTGAAGTAGCCTTCACCACCGAGACACCGAGGACACCGAGACGATTGTTCTGGGGGGGGGGCGCACCCGCCTCAATCGTCGGTCGCGAGGCTCAGGAAGGCCCCGCGGCCCGCCAGCAGGAAGGCGATGGGCACCAGGAACCCCACGCCCAGGCCAAGAAAAGGCCAGTCTACGCCGCTTCCGAAGCCGGGAGGTTCAGGAAAGCGCGGATAGGGCAGGAAGACGATCGCGGCCGAGGTGGCCAGGAATCCGATCGAGAAGCCCCAGCGCCGGCGCCAGATCAGCCCTCGGATCGAGGTCAGCGCGCCGCCGCGAAGCTGGGAAAGGTCGCCGCGCTCCACGCGAGCCCACCGGCCGCGTCGATCCAGAGAAACGCAGAAGTGGTTCTCCGTGCCCCTCGGTGTTCTCGGTGTCTCGGTGGTTCAGGCGAAGAACGAGCGGAAGTCGGCCAGGTTGCGCGCCTTGAACTTCGCGCGCGCCCGGATCCCCTCCAGCGTCTGCCGGATCTTCTCCGTCGCGTAGGGCGCCGGGTGCGCCTTGAAGAAGGCCTCGACGTCCGCCGCGTGCGCCTCCTCGGGGATCCCCGACGACGCCAGCGCGATGAACTGGCCGATCAGCCCCGACTTGCCGTAGCGGGCGTCGATCGACGTCCAATGCTCCTTGAGCAGGCCCCAGGCCGCGCGCCGCGTGTCCATCGGCGCGCCCGAGAACACGTACATCGCGTCCTGCGGCCGCACTTTCGGAGAGAGCGCGTAATCGACCGCGCGGCGGAGGAGGTCGGGTTTCCTCGACGCCCCCATCGCCCGCAGCAGCTGCACCCGCACTTCGGGCAGGTCCGTCTTCTCGTAGAGCTCGATCAGGGCGTCCAGGATGTCGCCGTGCCGCGCCGCGCCGCTCAGCACGGTCGAGCGCACGTTGGGCCCGACGGCCCCCAGGTCCTTCCGCAGCGCCTGGAAGCCGCTCCGCGCCTGTTCGACGGCCTCCGGATCCGCGAAGCGCGTGCCCGCGCCGAAGAGCGTGGCGCGCAGGAGGAGGATGTCGTGCGGCTCGCCCGCCTTCTCGAGGAAGCCGACCTTGGCGAGCGAGGGCTTGATCAGCTCGCGCGCCCAGGCCTCGACTTTCTGCGCCGCGGGGTCGTCGCTGAAGACGTCCGCCAGCGCGGCGACGCCCCCGGCGATGCCGGCGTAAACGTGATAGTTCGTCTCGTTCTTGTACGCGGCCGCGAGCCGCAGGAACGCCGGCACCTTGAGGAAGCCCGCCCGCATGAGCGAGTAGGCGTCCTCCTGCAGGCCGTAGCGGTCCTCGCTGCCGAGCGTGCCCAGGGCCTTCGCGACCGCCGCCCAGCCCGCGTCGTCGTAGTTCACCAGGTAGAAGCCCGACTGCCCCGCGTTCAGCTTGAGCCAGCCGTTCGGCGCCTTCATCTCGCGCGCGGAGAGGCGGATCGACGTCCGCTGACCCGCGGCGTCGACGGCCGCGATCGGGATGTCCCAGAGCGTCGGATCGGTCTGGGGCTTCTCGGGGTCGCGGTCGAGCAGGAAGCGCTCCTGGCGCAGCGTCGCGCCGGCGTGCACGACGGGATGTCCGGTCGTGCGCGTCCAGCCGTTCATCATCGCGGGCACGTCCTTGCCCATCGCGCCCCAGAGGTCGTCGGTCGTCGCGTTCCCGTACGCGTGATTCTTCAGGTAGCGGCGGACGCCGTCGCGGAAGGCGTCGCTTCCGATCGCGTCCTCGAGCATCCGCAGGACCGAGCCGCCCTTGTTGTAGGAGATGGCGTCGAAGAGCTGGTCGACCTCGTTCGGATCGCTGACGAGCACCTCGACCGGATGCGAGCTGCGGAGGGCGTCGAGCGACTTCCCGCCCGACGTGATGTCGGCGAGGTACTCGTCCCACACCGTCCACTCGGGGAAGATGGCGTCGGCCGCCTTGTAGGCCATGTAGGTGGCGAAGCTTTCGTTGAGCCAGAGGTAGCTCCACCATTCGGGCGAGACCAGGTTGCCGAACCACTGGTGGGCGAGCTCGTGGAGGACGACTTCCGCGACCCGCCGGCGCTGCGGGACCGACGACTTCTCGGGGTCGACGAAGATCGCGGTCTCGCGGAACGTGATCGCGCCCCAGTTTTCCATGGCCCCGAACTCGAAGTCGGGGATCGCGATCAGGTCGCACTTGGGCACGGCCGCCTTGTAGGGGATGCCGTAGTAGGCGTCGAACCACTCGAGGCCGGCGATGGCCGTGTCGAGGGCGAACTTGCAGAGCTTCGACCTCCCGGGCGTCGAGTAGACGCGCACGGGCACCCCGTCCTGGGTCTTGCCTTCGATGACCTCCAGCTCGCCGACGATGAAGGCGAGCAGGTAAGTGGGCATCACCGGCGACGGCGCGAAGCGGGTGCGACGTCCCGCGTGCTCCACGACGGGCATGTTCGAAAGGGCGGTCAGGCCGGGGGCGACGTCCAGCGTCACCTCGAAGACGGCCTTGAGGGCGGGCTCGTCGAAGCAGGGGAAGGCGCGGCGCGCGCTGGTCGATTCGAACTGGGTGGTGGCGAGAAAGCCCTTGCTGCCGTCGGGCCGCGTGAAGCCGCTGCGGTAGAAGCCGCGCATCTGCTCGGAGAGCTTGCCCGTGAAGGCGATGGCGACGGTGCACGGCCCGGGCGGCAGGGCCTTCGACGCCGTGAGCGTCAGCCGCTCCTTCGCGGCGTCGAGGGACGTCGACAGCTTCTCCCCGCCGAGCGTCGCCTCGCCGATCGCGAGATCCACGGCGTGCAGCACGATCTCCCGCGTCGGCTTCTTCACGTCGAGGTCGATCTCGACCCGCCCCTTCACGTCGAACGTCTTCAGATCGGGCTCGAGGTGGAGCCGATAGCGGCGGGGGAGGACGTCGGAGGGCAGCCGATGCGGGTCGTTCATGGGGGCCTAGATTACCAAGGGGACAGGGGCAGGAACAGGCTTACCCCCCGGGGGGAGCCAGGTAGGCGCGGCGGCCGGCCAGGAGCAGGACAAGGGGGGTGAAGAAACAGGCGAATCCACCCAGCAGGACGAGGGATTGAGGGTCCAGAAGCAGGCGACCTTTGCGGAGGGTTTCTCCGGCGAGTGGAGCGCCGATCAGGAAGGCGGAGGCTGCCATCAGGGTGATGGCCGCGGTCAGGCCGGTCCGCTCGCGCTTCAGCAGGCCGAAGATGGAGACCGCGGCGACCCCGAACCAGGCGATGAAGCCGATCAGCGGAACCGCGGGAAGGATGCTCGCGTCGAGGGCCTCCCAGAGCCGGGGACCGATCCTCGCGAGAAGGAGGAGGACCCAAAGGGCGTCGGCCGCGAGAAAGCCGATGGCGACCTTGATCGGGCGCGGCAGCCCAAGAGGCGTCCCATTCACACTTCCAGCTTACGGCCCGGCGACGCCTTTGGCCCTTGGTCTTTGGTCCTTGGCCCCTTCGGTTACTTGTGCTTCGTCCGCACCTTCCGGGGCTTGGCGCCGCAGACGCCGCACTTCACGAGGGCGTTGTCGTAGAGCTCGCCGCACTTGAAGCCGATGAAGGCGCTCTTGCCGGAGTCCCAGAAGAAGGTGTCCTCGGCCTTGCAGGCGGGGCAGGCCTTCTGGATGACCTCCATGTCCTCGTGCTTGGCGCTGTTGGCGCAGATGAACAGGATGTAGCCCGTGTCGTCGATCGAGCGGTCCGGCACGTACTTGCCGTCCTTCTTGCTGATCGTCGGGCTGTAGACTTTTTCGGAGCCGGCCCGCGCGTTCGCCAGGTCGTCGGCGGCCCACTTGCCCTTGGCCCCCTCGACCTCCATCGCCCCCGCCGCCGGCTTCGACTCCTTCACCGCCGTCCGGGTCGTCGTGATCTTCGCCATCTCGTCCTCGGACGCGCGGGAACGGTCGAGCGCCTTCTCGTCGTAGACCGACACCCACCAGCCGCCGTACGCGTCTTCGGCCGTCGGGGGCGTGATCTCGAACGTGAGGCCGTCGCGGACCTTCTTGTCGGCGTCCATCTTCAGCGTCGCCAGGAGCGCCTTGTCGGCGGGGTCCTCGAGGAGGCCGCTCAGGAAGTCGACGACCGCCTTCTTCGCCGTGGGGCTGCGGAGGGTGTCCTTGTGGATGCCGATCTCGACGCCCGCCGGCGCGGCGGGGTCGCCGTAGACGTTGAGCTCGTAGTCGCCCGCCCGGTAGGACAGGTAGGGGATGTTGCGGAGCACGCCCTTGTCGATGACGGTCGAGGGGATCTGGGCGAGGCTCTTGCCCCAGAAGGTGTTGGTCGCGGCCGCGCGGGCCTTGGCGCGGGTGGGCAGGGGCCGGGCCGCGTTGGCCTGGAGCAGGGGAAGGACGGCGAGGAGCAGCCCCGGAAGGATGGTTTTCATAGGCCAACAGGTGTATCAGGAAGGCCTACCAAGGGCAAGGAGAGGCCGTAGAATGAGGCCGATGCTCCTCGTGGCTCTCCTACTGACCCAGGATTCCGTGACCTTGTTGATGGAGCGCTGGGCCTCGGATCGAGTAGAGGAACGTGACGCGGCGACGGCCGACGCATTGGACCACTGGGAGAAGTGGAAAGACGCCGAGCTAGAAGCGTTGGAGAAGGCATCCAAGGCTTCGACGACCGAAGCCAGCGCGCGGGCCCGAGAAGCCCTCAGCCGAATCCGGATCCGCCGATCGCTCGGGGCGAAGATACTTTCTCTGTATCCCGACATTGACCGCCGGCTTGTTAAGGCGCCGGAAGAGGAGAGAGCCGAACTGCTGATCCGGACCCTGCGGGCTTGGGAGGACGGCAAACTCGAAGACGCGGAGCTACGCTCGTTGATGACGCTGGCGGCCCACCAAGACTGGGGGATCAGCGCGGCGGAGTTCCTTAAAGCCATCGAGCTGAAGGGGTGCCGTCCCGCGATTCCTTTCGTCGTGGCCATGCGCTCGCACCCGACGGCCGACGTGCGAGCCGCGGCCGCGCAATTAATCGGTACATTTCGTGTCCCCGAGCAGGAGGCGCACTTGGCGGGCTTGGTCGCGGATACCGATCCAGCGGTACAAGCGGCGGCCGGTGGCGCGCTTTCGCGCTTGAACGCGGTCGAACAGGCGCCGGCATTGCTCAAGCTCGTCAAGCACCAAGCTTCTTCCGTCCGGGAGAACGCCCTCGACACCCTCGTCAAGCTTAATGCCCCGGGCTGCGCCGATCTTTGCGAGAAGCTTTTGATGGACCCCGAAGAATCAGTCCGTTGGCGGGCGCTGAGCGGGCTGGAGCGCCGGGGGAGCGCGCGTCATTCCACGAGCGTGCTTCCTTTCCTGAAAAGCGGCTCCCCCGGTGAAAGGAAGTCGGCCGTCGGCGCCTTGGCGGCTCTCCGTCGGGAGGACTCCGCTTCGGACCTCCTGCCGTTGCTGGAAGATCCTGACGAGTTGGTTCGCCGTGAGACCGTATCCGCATTGGCCCGTCTCAAGGGGACCATCGCTCGGGACGCCGTAGCCTCGCTCATGGAAAGCCAGGACGAGAGCATGTGCGGCTGGGCGATGTCGAACTTGACGCAAGCCGGCGCGAAGGAGTACTTCCCCCGGATGTTGAAGGTCCTTGAGACGCGCCCGGATTGGAAGGGCGCCCACCGCTCCGTTCGCAATGCGGTGTACCACTTTCGCGCGTCCGAGCATTATGGCGTCATCGCGGAAGCGCTCGACGACGAAGAGCAGGTTCCCCGTTGGTCGTCCGCCAAGGAACTCGGAAAGGCCGACGCCCGAAAGTTCGCGCCCGAGCTGGCCCGACGGATCAAGACCGCGGACGACGACTACAAAGCCTACCTCATCGAGGCGCTGGCCATGCTCGGGGCGGAAGAGCACGTCGACGTCATTCTCGACATCGTGAGGAACCCCGCGCCCGTCCACGGCGATGCCCACCTCGCTCTCCTGGGACTGGTCACCGAGGCTCACAAAGATCGCCTCCTCGCGATGCTGAACGCCCCGGCGCGGCATGTCCCCTGGATCGTGGCGGATCTGCTGGTCGATCTGGACGCGCGCGAGACGATGGAGCGGCTCCACCGGTCCGCCATCGGAGCTCACGACGAAGAAGAGGGGAGGTTCTGGCTCTCCGTCGTCCTTCCGGCCTGGGGAACGCGGGAGCACGTGAAGGAGTATCTTCCCCATCTGGATCCGGCGAGCCGTTGGGGCGCGGGCTTCGCCGCCCTTTCGCTCGCGCGACTCCTCAGTCGATTGCGGCCCGAGCCGGGCGACCTGGAGATCACGGCCAGGATCGAGGCCTTGGAGTCGCGGCTTCCTCGACTCTTTCGCCCGCAGGTCAGCGCCGCGCTGATCTTGCTGGGAAAGAAGGCCCCCGCGGAACAGGCTCAGGCTGTCAGTCGACTGCGGGAAAAGGGATACCCGGACCGCTGGGACGCCAAGGAACTTTGTGGCGCGCTGCTGCGGCGGCATGAGAAGGAAGCCGCGGATCGATTGGAACATCGCGTGACCTCCGGAGTCCGCGTGGACTCGGGAGCGGCCCTGTCCGACCTCCTGGCGGGGGTGAACCTGACCCTGCGGGACCCACGCTCGGTCGAGATCTACCGCCGCCTGCCCCCCGGTCGGACCCGGAGCGCGCATGCGGTCGTCGAGTGGTGCGTCGAGTATCGCGTCATCATCGCGGAAGGGCGGGAGATTATTCTACTGAAGCCGGACGAGGCCTTGGCCTACTGGCATCGCCGCCTCTCGGCTTTACGCTAGCAACTCGTTCACGACCTGTCCTTCGACGTCCGTCAGCCGGAAGTCGCGGCCGGCGTGGCGGAAGGTCAGGCGCTGGTGGTCCAGGCCCAGCAGGTGCAGGACCGTCGCGTGCAGGTCGTGCACGTGGACCTTGTCCTGGGCCGCGTAGAAGCCGTAGTCGTCCGTCTCGCCGTAGGACAGGCCGGCTTTGACGCCGCCGCCCGCCATCCACCACGTGAACCCGTGCGGGTTGTGGTCTCGGCCGTCCTTGCCCTCCGCCACCGGCGTCCGCCCGAACTCGCCGCCCCAGATCACCAGCGTGTCCTCGAGCAGCCCGCGGTTGTCCAGGTCCTGCAGCAGGCCGGCGATGGGGCCGTCGACCTCCCCCGCCAGCTCCCCGTGCTTCTTCCGCAGGTCGCTGTGCTGATCCCAGTAGCCGTGCGTCACCTGGATGAAGCGCACGCCGGCTTCGGCGAAGCGCCGCGCCAGGAGGCACTGACGTCCGAAGCCGTCCGTCGGCTTGCGGTCGACGCCGTACATCGCCTTCGTCGCGGCCGACTCCTTCGACAGGTCCATCACGCCGGGCACCGTCGCCTGCATCCGGAACGCGAGCTCGAACGACGCGAGGCGCGCTTCCGCGGCGGCGTCGACCTCCCGGCGCCGCGCGAGGTCGTGGAGGAGGTCGATCTGCGCCCGCTGCTCGTCGCGGCCGACCTCGGGATTCGAGGTGTTGGGCATCGCGGCGTCCTTGCCGAGATACGTGCCCTGATGGATCGCGGGCAGGAAGCCGGCGCCGAAGTTCTGCACGCCGCCGTGCCCGAGCGTCGGGTTGATCGTCAGGAAGCCCGGCAGGTTCCGGTTCTCGCTGCCCAGGCCGTAGCTCACCCACGCGCCCAGGCTCGGCCGCACGAAGGTGTCCGAGCCCGTGTGGATCTTCAGGCAGGCCCCGCCGTGCGCCGGGTTCGAGCCGTGCATCGACTTCACGAACGCGATCTTGTCGACGTGCCGCGCCACGTTCGGGAAGAGCTCGCTCACCCAGGCGCCCGACTGCCCGTGCTGCCGGAACTCCCAGGGGCTGCGCAGCAGGTTGCCCGTCTGCGCGAAGACCACCCGCGGCTTCGCGAACGGCAGCGGCTTGCCCGTGTCCCGCAGCAGCAGCGGCTTGTGGTCGAAGGTGTCGACCCCCGACGGCCCGCCGTGCATGAAGAGGAAGATCACCCGCTTCGCGCGCGCGCGGAAATGCGCGTCCGCGCTCGCCAGGCCCTGGAAGGCCAGCGCGCCGAAGCCCGCGCCCGCGCGGGCCAGGAGTTCTCGTCTACTCAACATAGATGAAGTCGTTCGACGCCATCAAGGCATGGGCCACGCGCGGCCAGCTCAGCCGGGTCAGCGAACGGAGGACGTCGGAGACATCGTCGGTCGTCGCCGGCCGTCCGAAGAGCCGCGGCCAGGCCTGGCGGACTTTTTCCTCGTCCGTGCCCGTGAGGGACTTCGCGAATACGGCGGCCTGCTCGCGCACGAGCGGGTTGTTGAGCATGAACAGAGCCTGCTGGGCGACGACCGTCGAAGGCCGCTTGTCGAGATGCACGGCGGTGTCGGCGACGTCGAAGATCTGCAGGAGCTGGTAGGTCTGGTGCCGCGCGACCGGCAGGTAGACCGTGCGCCGCGGCTCCTTGTAGAGGTCGCCGCCCTTCCAGTACTCGCGTCCCGTCTGCGCGCCCTTGACGGTGCCGCCCATCGTGAGGTCGAGGGTGCCCGCGACGGCCAGAAGGGCGTCGCGGATCTCCTCGGCGTCGAGGCGGCGGCGGTTCTGCTTCGCGAGCCCGCGGTTCTCGGGGTCGGCGTCGGACGTCGGCCCCGCGCTGGAGCGCCGGTACGCGGCGGACGTCAGGATCAGCCGGTGCATCCGCTTGACCGAGCCGTCCTTCATGAACTCGGCGGCGAGCCAGTCGAGGAGCTCGGGATGGCTGGGGAGCTCGCCCTTGAGGCCGAAGTTGGAGGCGGTGCGGACGAGGCCCTCGCCGAAGTGGCCCTGCCAGATCCGATTGACCATGACGCGGGCGGCGAGCGGGTTGGCCGCGAGCCAGGCGGCGAGCTCGAGGCGGCCGCTTTTCATGGGCGGGGCCATGGCGATCTCGAAGACGCGCGGGGTGCCGCGCGGGGTCTTCTCCTTCGCGAGCGCGAGGTGGCTGCCGCGGACGTGGACGGGCAGGTCGCGCGGCTCGCTCTCGCGCACGCCCAGCGCGCGCGGCAGCGTCGCTTCCGCTTTCTTGAGCTCCTCGCCCTTCAGCCCCTCCAGCTTCGCGGCGTTCGCCGCGTCCAGCTCGTGCTCGATCAGGATCGCCGGGCGCTTCGAGTAGTCGCTGATCACGCTCACGCTGCGGAAGATCCCGGCGAGCGCGTAGTAGTCGGACGTCGGGATCGGATCGAACTTGTGGTCGTGGCAGCGCGCGCAGCTGATCGTCAGGCCCAGGAAGGTCTTGGTCGTCACGTCGAGCTGCTCGTCCGCGATGTCGAGCTTCATCTTCTCGAGGTCCGGCTCGGCGAGCATCTTCGGGCCCAGCGCCAGCCAGGACGTCGCCACCGGATCCGGCTCGGGCAGGAGGTCGCCCGCCAGCTGCGCCGTCACGAAGCGCGGATAGGGCAGGTCCGCGTTGAACGCGGCGATCACCCAGTCGCGGTAGCGCCAGGCGTTCGGATGGTTGACGTCCTCGTCCACGCCGTTCGAGTCGGCGTAGCGCGTGAGGTCGAGCCATCGACGTCCCCACTTTTCGCCGTAGCGCGGCGAGGCGAGGAGGCGGTCGACGACCGTCTCCCAGGGCGCGCCGTCGTCGGGGCCCGGCGGCAGGCCGGTGAGCCCGAACGTCACCCGGCGGAGCAGCGTGGCGCGGTCGGCTTCGGGGGCGACCCCCTTCGCGTTCAGGAGGACGTCGATCGGA
>DASVNH010000101.1:0-47701 GCA_036383955.1 Planctomycetota bacterium
GGCGACAGGTAGCGCGCGGCCCGGTCCTTGGCCATGAGCTTGCCGACCACCGCGGAGAAGTCGTCGCTGACGGCCCCCGCCGCCGCCTTGCGCAGCTCCGGCGTCGGCGCGTTCAGGTGCATCGTCATCGTCTCGGCCGCGCTCTTCCCCGAGTAGGGCGGCTGCCCCGTCAGCAGGAAGTAGAGCGTCGCGCCCAGCGAGTAGAGGTCCGCGCGGATGTCGACGTCCTTGTCCCCCCGGATCTGCTCGGGGGACATGAAATAGGGCGTGCCGACGGCCAGGCCCTCCTGCGTGAGGGACTGCTCCATGGCGGTCGTCGACTTCGCCAGGCCCAGGTCGCAGAGCTTGACCTGGCCCTCGGGCGTCAGAAGGATGTTCTCGGGCTTGATGTCGCGGTGGACCATCTGGTGCTCGTGGATGTGGTCGAGCACCTCGGTCATCTGGAGGGCGAGGTCCAGCGCCTGCTTCTCCTGGAAGTTCCCCTTCGCGTTGAGGATCTCGCGGCAGCTCTTGCCGGTGACGTACTCCATGACGAAGTAGTAGTAGCCGTTGGAAAACCCGACGTCGATCGCGGAGATCAGGTTCTTGTGGCTGAGGCTGCCGGCGGCCTGGGCCTCGCCGAGGAAGCGCGCGACGTAGGTCTTGTCCTTGGTGGCCGCGCTCGACAGGATCTTGATGGCGACCGTGCGGTTGACGCTGGTCTGCACGGCCTTGTAGACCACGCCCATGCCGCCCTGGCCGATCTTGCCCAGGAGCGAATAGCCGGGGATCGGGCTGGTCTGGACGCCCATCTTCTTGAGGACGGCCGACTGCTGCTGGGCGGTGAGGAGGCCCTTGCGGCTGAGGATTTCGCCGAGCGGGGTGTCCATCCCCAGCTCGCGCATCTTGGCCTGGACGGCCAGACAGTCCTGGATCTGCTCCGCGGTGACGTAGCCGAGGCTGATCGCCACCTGGCCGTATGAGGAATCACCCGGCGCTTGATTCATGCCCTACCCATCTACCATACACCCGCCGGGAGCCCGCCCCTTTCGCCCTCCGAGGAAAATAACCGCTTTTTACTGGAGACGGCGAGCCTATCAAGGAACCCGGCAAGCGTCCACACGCGGCTGGAGCCGCGCGCGCCGCTCCGGCGCGAGCTCGATCGCGCGCTCGAAGCTCTTCAACGCCTCCGCCTTGAGTCCCGCGCGCAGCCGCAGCAGCCCTTGAGCCTCGTGCAGGCTGGGGTTGTCGGGGTCGTGCCGCAGCTCGACCTCCAGCGCCGACGCCTCCGGCCGGAGCAGCTCGACGCCCAGCGCCGCGCAGGTGAGCGCGAGGACCGTCGCGAGCGCCAGGGCGGGCCGGCGGCGCGCCTTCCGGAGCAGCCGGCCGAGGAGCCCGACCGGACGCGCCAGGATGGGCTCGCCGTCGAGAAAGCGGCGGAGGTCGTCCGCCATCGGATCGGCGCTGGCGTAGCGACGTCCCCGGTCGCGGTCGATGGCCTTGAGGCAGACGGTCTCGAGGTCGGGGTGGATGGCGGCGTTGACGGCGCGGACGGGGAGGGGATCGCGCGAGATGATGCGGTTGAAGGTTTCGGCGCTGTTGGCGCCGACGTGGGGAAGGTGCCCCGTGAGGATCTCGTAGAGGATGACGCCGAGGGCGTAGACGTCGCTCTGGGCGTCGGCGGGCCCGCGGCCTTCGATCTGCTCCGGGGCCATGTAGAAGGGGGTGCCGAGGAAGGCGCCGGAGCGGGTGAGGAGGGAGCCTTCGAGGGCCTCCTTGGCGAGGCCGAAATCCATGATGTGGGGCTCGCCGGCGCGGTCGACCATGACGTTCGCGGGCTTGAGGTCGCGGTGGATCACGCCCTGCGAATGGGCGTAGGCGACGGCCCTTGAGATCTTCTCCATGAGGACGAGGTTCTCGCGCTGGCGGCCCTTGCGGGAGATCAGGCGGGCGGACAGCGGATCGCCGTCGACGTACTCCATGGCGATGTAGTGGAACCCGCGTTCTTCTCCGGCGTCGTGCACGGCGATGACGTGCGGGTGCTTGAGGCGGGCGGCGAGGCGCGCCTCGCGCTGGAAGCGGCGGACGGTGTCGAGCGTCGTCAGCTCCGTCTGGCGGAGGACCTTGAGGGCGAAGACGCGGTTGAGGTCGCGGTGGAGCGCCTTGTAGACGACGCCCATGCCGCCCTGGCCCAGCTTCTCGAGGATCTGGTAGCGGCCGATGTTCTCGGCGGGGATCTCGGCGGGGGCGGCGAGCTCGCCGGTGCGGCCGGGCACCCGGACCAGGGTGCCGCAGCGCGCGCAGACGAACTTCGCGCCTTCGGCCTGCTCGCGGGTGTCGAAGAGCGTCTCGCAGGACGGGCAGCGGACGGTCTCCCCGCGCTGGCGGCGGAGGAGCTCGAGGAAGCCGTCCTCGTTCAGCCAGCCCTTGCGGACCAGGATGCGGCCCAGCGGCTCGGGCCCGCCGGCGGCCGCGAGCGCCTGCTGCTCGCGCAGGGCCTCGTCGAGCTGGAGCTGGGACACCGCGCCGGCCCGCAGCGCCAGCTGGCCGAACAGGCCGCCCCGCTCGGGGTCCGCGGCGATCGTCGCCAGCCGGCGCCGCTGGATCTCGATCAGGGCGTCGAGCGCCGCCGGCGTGAGGTGCCCGCGATCCACGAGGATCGATCCGAGCTTGCGGGGGGTGTCGGACGCGGCCTGCAGCCGCACGCATTCGGCCAGCTGCGCGGGGGTGAGGCGGCCCTCCTGCACGGCGATCTGCCCCAGGAGAAGAGGGTCCACCGACGCATTATAGCGGTGTCCATGTATCATAGAATGAGTTCCCTCGGAGGCCCGCATGCAGCTGCTCCTCGCCGCCGTCCTGCTCGCGCAGCAGGCGGTTCCGAAGCCCTCGACGTCCTTCGCGGTGGCCGTGGCCGATCCCGAGAGCGGCTCGATCAAGGTCGAGATGACCGTGACCGGCGTCGTGGAGGACGAGGTGCGGCTGGCGCTGCCCGCCTGGGCGCCGGGCGCGTACCGCGTCGTCACCTACGCCAAGGCGCTCAAGAACTTCAGCGCGGTCGGGCCCGGCGGCGCGGCGCTGGAGACGAAGGCCGTCGACGAGCAGACCTGGGCCGTCTCCACGAAGCGGGCGGCGTCCTTCGTCGCGCGCTACACGCTGGACGTCGAGCGCAGCCGCATGGACAAGGACCACTGCTACGTGGCGGGGCCGGACACGTACCTGTACGTCGTCGGGCGCAAGGAGCTGCCCTGCTCGGTCCGCTTCACGCTGCCGGAAGGCTGGAAGGTGGGCACGGGGCTGGACGAGAAGGACGGGGCCTACGCGGCCGTCGACTACGACACCTTCATCGACTGCCCGACGGAGCTGGGGACGTTCGAGCTGCATGAGTTCGCGCAGGACGGGGCGACGTACCAGCTCGTCATCCACACGAAGGGCCCGGTGAACGCGAGCCGGCTGATGGAGATGTGCCGGAAGGTCGTGCGGGAGCAGAACAAGATGTTCGGGGGGCCGCCGTTCAAGCGCTACGTCTTTCTTTACCATTTCCGCGACGGCGTGGGCGGCCGGGGCCTCGAGCACCTGAACTCGACCGACATCGTGCTGTCCTACGCCGCGGTGAAGATGGAGCCGCTGCTGGCGGCGTCGATCACCTCCCACGAGTACTTCCACCTCTGGAACGTGAAGCGAATCCGGCCGTTCGAGCTGGGGCCGTTCGACTACACGCAGCCGGTGCGCTCGAAGGCGCTGTGGTTCTGCGAGGGCGTGACGAGCTACTTCGGCGACCGGGCGCTGCCGCGCGCCGGCCTCTGGAGCGAGGAGCAGTACCTGGCGCACCTGGCGCAGGAGGTCGAGACCCTCCAGAACAACCCCGACCGGAAGGTCACGTCGATCGAGAAGGCGGGGGAGGTCGTCTGGGACCGGAAGGACTGGCCCCGGGTGGACTACTACAACAAAGGCGAGCTGCTCGGGCTCCTGATGGACCTGCGGCTGCGGGCGGAGAGCGCGGGGGAGAAGACGTTCGACGACGTGATGCGGCACCTCTACGACGCGTACGTGCTGAAGCCGGCGGCGGCGGGGAAGGGCTGGATCGGGACGGGCTTCCCGGAGGACGGGATCCTGAAGGCCCTGAACGAGGTGTCCGGGAAGGACTGGACCCCCTTCTATGTCAACCATGTGAGCGGTGTGCGGGAGCTGCCGTACGTCGACGTCCTCGGCGCGGCGGGCCTGAACGCCCAGGTGGCGGTGACGAAGATGGCGGACCTCGGCGTGGACCTGCGGGGCACGGTGGTGATGAGCGTGCCCGACGGCAGCGAGGCGAAGAAGGCCGGCCTGCTGGCGGGCGACCGTCTCGGGGCGATCGGCGGCGTGGAGGTCAACCGGAGCAACCTGCGCGACGTCCTGGGGAAGTTCCAGCCCGGCGACGACGTCCCGATCAAAGTGCTCCGGGAAGGCGGGGCGGCCGAGGTGACGGTGAAGGTCGGGACCCGCGAGCGCACCGCCTGCCGCATCCGCCGCGCGGAGAGCCCGACGCCGCAGCAGAAGCGCCTCATCGACGCCTGGCTCGGCAAGAAAGCCGACTACTAGACGGATCGGGCCGGGTTCGGGTACAGATAGGCTCGATGACGGACATCGGATTCATCAAGGGCGACATCACCCAGATCCCGGCCGACGCCATCGTCAACGCGGCAAACAGTCGGCTGGCGGGCGGCGGCGGCGTGGACGGCGCCATCCATCGCGCGGGCGGGCCGTCGATCCTGGAAGAGTGCCGGAAGATCGGATCCTGCGCGACCGGCTCGGCGGTCGCCACCTCCGCCGGCCGGCTCCCCGCCAAGTTCGTGTTTCACGCCGTCGGCCCCGTCTATCACGGCAAGGAAAAGGACGTCGAACAGCTCGCCACCTGCCACCTGACCTGCCTGGACCTGGCGGTGGAGAAGGGCTGCCGTTCGATCACGTTTCCGGCCATCTCCACCGGCGCGTACGGCTATCCCCTCCGCGAGGCGTCGGTGATCGCCGTCGGCGCCGCGCACGGATGGCTGCTCAACCATCCGGACGCGGTCGAGCGGATCACGTTCGTGCTGTTCGACGACGAAGCGCTGGCGGCCTACCGCGGAGCGCACGACAAGCGGAAGAAGTAGGACGTCGCCTCACCGTCCGGTGGGCACCGGGATGGGAGGAACCTGGGTTCCGCCGGAGCGCACGTAGCCCATGCGCGACTCCAGGTCGCCCCAGGCCTGCCGCGCCCAGAGGGAGTCGCTCGCGCGCAGCTCGTACGGCCAGGTGAAGCCCGCCCGGATCGGGTAGGTGTAGCCCGAGGAGTAGACCCAGGCGATGAAGTTGTCGGCGTAGGGCGGCATGCCGACCCGCCCGGTCCGGATCGGGCAGTCGGGACGGTGCTTCGTGTACGTGAAGGTGTGGCCTCCGCCCGCGCCCACCACCTGGCGCAGGTGAACGGCGCAGGGCAGCCAGGACCGTCCCTGGCTCGACGGGTGCTGGATCTTCTTCAGCTTCAGATGGTCGCGGATGATGTCGCAGTCCTCCGGCTTCGCGTTCCAGAAGTTGCCCGGGACCGCCCCCAGGGGCGGCGGAGCCGGGACGGGGGCCGCGGCCGCCGGCGGCGGGTCCGCCGGAGGAGGCGGAGCGGCGACATGGAGGACCGGCAGCCCGTTGCCGGTGACGGTCCAGAGGATCCGGAGCCCCTCGAACTCGTCGCCCCCCAGCGCCTCCCTCGCGACCGCCTTCGTCACGAGGCTGTCGACGGCGATGATCAGCCGGTACTCCGTTCCCGTTCCTCCCATGCCGACGCTGCGGACGCCGTCAAACAGCCCGATCCTCGCCTCCGCCCGCTCCCGGGCCTCGACCGCGCGCAGACGGGCGACCCCGGGGTCGGTCTGCGGCAGCAGGAGGAGCGGCCAGAGGATCATCATGCTCCTGTAATCAGGGAAAGGCGGGCCGTCTTTGCGGGAATCGGCGGGCGCAAGGTGCTGGGTCGCAAACCCTTGAAACTTTTTCGAAAATGAGGTCGGATTTCGTGCCGACTTTTCGGGGGTTTGCGGCACTAGGGGGGGAGGAGAGTCGACATGCCGAGCCTGATCGAACGCTGGGCGGCCGGAGATGAGGCCGCCGGGGAAGCCCTCTACCGCGACTACTTCGCCCGCGTCCGCGACTTCGTCGGCACGCGCGGAGCCAAGGACGTCGACGCCGAAGACATCGCCCAGGAAGCCCTCATCGCCGGCCTCGAAGGCCTTCGCGAGGGCGCCCATCCGGAGCAGCTCACCGCCTGGATCATGGGCATCGCCAAGCACGTCCAGTCCAAGCGGACCCGGCTCCTGCTCAGCCAGATCGACCGGAGCGACCCCCGCCAGCGCGGCGGCGGCTCGCTGCTGATCCGGAAGGAGATGAGCGACCTCCTGAGCTCGACCCTGGGCGAGCTGTGCGAGGCCGACCGGAAGGTTCTGGACCTGACCCATCGGCTGGGGCTCACCCGGAAGGAGATCGCGGAGAAGATGGACGTCGACGTCGAGGCGATCCATTCGCGGCTCGACCGCGTGCGGGGCAAGCTGCGCGAGTCGCTGTCGAAGCACTTCACGACGCTGGCGCTGCGGAGAATCGAGGGGCGGGGAGTGACGATGGACGCGGTTCGCGCCCTGCGGCCGATGTTCCGCGAGCCGGTGATCCTCCGGCATCTGGACGACCTGACCGAGGCGGAGGCGGCGCGGCGGCTGGCCGTCCCCGTTTCCACGCTGCGGGCCCGGCTGCGGAGCGCCTACGAGCTGCTGGGCTTCGAGGAAGCCCCCGACTTCTCGGCCGCCAAGAGGGAGCACCGTCAGGGGACGCGGCGATGACGGAGAGGAGATCGGGGGATCCGACGGATGCGGAGATCTTAGACTTGGCCGCCCGCCAAGAGCACCGAAAAGGGAAATCAGGGGATCCGGCCGATGCGGCGATCCCCGGCGAGGAAGCGACGTTCCGGGCGGACAAGCTGACGGAAGCCATCATCGGCGGCGTCATCCGAGTGCACTCCACCCTCGGACCGGGCTTTGTGGAATCGATCTACCGAAGAGCTCTCGTCCTCGAGCTCAGTCGCGGCGGACTCGCCGTGGAGCCTGAACGGGAGATCGATGTCTTTTACCTGGGAGAGCGGGTCGGCTGGCATCGAATGGACCTGGTCGTGGAACGGAAAGTGATCGTCGAGCTCAAAGCCGTGGAGAAGCTGGTGTCGGCCCACTATGCCCAGTTGCGGTCGTGCCTCAAAGCATCCCGCCTGATCGTGGGTCTCCTGGTCAATTTCGGCGGATCGCGGGCGGACTACCGGCGCGTCCATCCGGTATGAATCTCCCGATCCGCCGTATCTCCCCATCTCCTCGTATCTCCCTATCTCCTCGTATCTCCCTATCTCCTCACAGGATCGCGGCGAGGCCGGCGGAGAGATCGAGATGACGGAACGCGTAGCCGGCGGCTTTGAGACGCGTCGGCTCCACCCGCTGGCTCGCCAGGAGCAGCGCGTCGGCGATCTGGCCGAAGGCCAGCCGCGCCGCGAAGCCGGGCATCGGGAAGATCGTCGGCCGCCGCAGCGCCCGCCCCAGCGCCTTCGTGAACTCCCGGTTCGTCACCGCGCCCGCCACCGCGTTCACCGGCCCCGAGAGTCCCTCCGTCAGGATCGCGTGGTAAAGCATGCCGATCGCGTCCTCGATCGTCAGCCAGCTCAGCCACTGACGGCCCGAACCCAGCCGCCCGCCCGCCCCCATCCGGAACGGCGTCAGCATCTTCTTCAGAGCCCCGCCCTTCGGGCTCAACACCATCCCGAAGCGCGTCGAGACGGATCGGCCGGGCGCCTCCGCGGCGGCCGCCTCCCACCCGCGGCAGACCTCGCTCAGGAAATCCTGGCCCGGCGCGCTGTCCTCGGTCAGCGTCTCGTCGCCCCGGCTGCCGAAAATCCCGATCGCCGACGCGCTCACGAATGTTTTCACGCTCTTCGGCAGCCGCCGGACGAGCTCCCGCGTGGCGTCGACCCGGCTCTCCCGGATCCGCCGCTTCACCTCGTCGTTCCAGCGCTGGGCCACCGGCTCGCCGGCGAGGTGGACGACCACTTCGACGCCCTCCGCCGGCGCCTCGCCCCGCCGGATCCGCGCGACCTCGTGGCCGCCCCCCGTCAGCAGCGGGACGAGCGCGGTGCCCACCAGGCCCGACGCCCCCGTCACCGCGATCTTCAGCGGGCGGACCCCGCGGTGGGCCGCGACGTCCGTCGCCGTCACCGCGTGCCGCCACGTGAACGCCCGCTCGAGGCGCCGCTCGATGGAGCGCGCGACCAGGGCGCCGCCGAACGGCAGCTCGTACTCGATCCGGTCCTCCAAGAAGCAGCCGTCGCCGTCGGGCTCGAAGAGGTGCGTATGCTCCCAGCGCTTGAAGGGCCCCTGGCGCTGGACGTCCTTGAACATCCGCCCTTCCCGGTACTCGGTGTGCTCCGCGACCCACTCGCCGTGGGACGTCCGCACCGTCGCGCGCGCGCCGGCGTCGATGCCGCCGCTCCGCGCGAGCACCTCGACGCGCTCCCAGGGGGGCACGAGGCGCTCGAACGCGCCGGGGCGGGCGTGCCAGCGGAAGACCTCCTCCGCGGGCGCGGCGATCCGCGTGCGTCGGACGAACGTGGACATTCCTCTATAGTAGCAGAGCCATGAGGATCCGAATCGTCAACACCCCGCCGCTTCGCGCGAAGGGCCGTCACGTCGTCTACTGGATGACGGCCGCGCGGCGCCTCGGCTGGAACTACGGCCTGCAGCGCGCCGCCGGGATCGCCCGCGAGCGCCGCGTCCCCCTCGTCGTCCTGGAAACGCTCCGGTGCGACGATCGTTGGGCCAGCGACCGCCTCCACGCGTTCGTCCTCGACGGCATGCGCGAGCACGCCGCCGCCCTCCGGAACTCCCGGGTCCTGTATTACCCCTACCTCGAGCGCGAGCCCGGCGCCGGCCGCGACCTCCTCCAGGCGCTCGCCGCGAAGGCCGTCGCCGTCGTCACCGACGACGTCCCGGGCTTCACGCCTGAGGACCTCGACGTCCGCCTGGAGGCCGTCGACTCCAACGGCCTGCTGCCCCTCGCCGCGACCGAGCGGGTCTTCGTCTCGGCGTATCAGTTCCGCCGTTTCCTGCAGAAGACGGAGCTCGACGCCCCGCCCGAGCCGGATCCGCTGGCCGCGCCGCTCGTCGCGGCGGAGGACGTCGTCCTGAAACGCTGGCCGCGGGCGGACCTCTCGGCGGACCTGGCCTCCTTTCCGATCGACCACGCGGTGGCGCCGGCGACGACCCGGGGCGGGCACGCGGCGGCCGTCGAGGCGCTGCGCCGCTTCAAGCGGAAGCTGGGGAGCTACGCGGAAGACCGGAACCATCCGGACGAGGACGCGACGAGCGGGCTCTCGCCCTGGCTGCGCTTCGGGCAGATCTCGACGCACGAGGTGGTCGAGACGCTGGCGCCGGGCCGCCCCGTCTTCGAGCGGAAGGACGGCCGGAAGGGCGAGGGGGCCGTCGACGCGTTCCTCGACCAGCTGGTGACCTGGCGGGAGCTGGGCTACAACTACGCGCACAAGCGGGAGGATGTCGACCGCTACGAATCCCTGCCCGCCTGGGCGCGGATCACGCTGGAGAAGCACGCGGAAGACCCGCGCGACCCCGTCTACACCCTGGCGGAGTTCGAGGCGGCGAAGACGCACGACGAGCTCTGGAACGCGGCGCAGACGCAGCTGGTCCGGGAGGGGCGGCTGCACAATTACCTGCGGATGCTGTGGGGGAAGAAGATCCTGGAGTGGTCGGCGACGCCGCGCGAGGCGCTCGCGACGATGATCGAGCTGAACAACAAATACGCGCTGGACGGGCGGGACCCGAACTCCTACAGCGGGATCTTCTGGTGCCTGGGCCGCTACGACCGACCCTGGGGCCCCGAGCGCCCGATCTTCGGCAAGGTCCGCTACATGAGCTCGGACGCCGCGCGGCGCAAGCTGCGCCTGGAAAGCTACCTGTCCCGCTATGCGATATGATTAGCCCCGGATGCCCGACGAAGCTTTCGACGACGCCTTCGCGCGGCATCTCCGCCACGCGGGCCTCGTGACGCCCGAGCAGCTCAACCAGGCCGTGGCCGAGAAGACCCGCGCCGGCGGGGCGCTCACCGACTCCCTCGTGCGCCTCGGCTTCCTCACCCCGGCCCAGGGCGAGGCGCTGACCCGCAAGGTGCGCGAGCGGCAGGAAGGCCTCCGCCAGGTCGGCCCCTACAAGGTCGTCAAGAAGCTCGGCCAGGGCGGCATGGGCGCCGTTTACCTGGCGAACGGTCCCGACGGCGCCGCCGTGGCCGTCAAGGTCCTCTCCCGCGAGCAGGCCGCCCAGGGCGACGCCGCCCATCGCTTCCGCCGCGAGGCCGAAGCGGCCGTCAAGCTGCGCCACCCTCATCTCGTCCGCGCCCTCGTGTCGGGCGAAGACGACGGCCTCCTCTACTATGTGATGGAGTACGTCGAGGGCGGGACGCTCGACGTCCTCCTGTCGCGACCGGAGCCGCTGGCGCTCGGCCGGGTGCTGAACATCGTCATCCAGACCGCCCGGGGGCTCGACTATCTCCACCGGCAGGGCTTCCTCCATCGCGACATCAAGCCGGCCAACATCCTCCTGAGCCGCGACGGCGTCGCGCAGGTCCTCGACCTCGGCCTGACGAAGGATCTGGGCGGCGGAGCCAGCCTCCAGACCGTCACCGGCGCGGTCATGGGCACGCCCCATTACATCTCGCCCGAACAGGCCCGGGGCGACAAGTCCATCGACGCCCGCAGCGACCTCTACTCCCTCGGCGCGACGCTCTATCATCTCCTGACGAACCGCCTGCCGTTCGAAGGCACGACCGCCCTGGAGATCCTGTCCAAACACATCCATCAGAGGCTTCCCGATCCGCGCGAATTCAGGCCCGAGATCTCCGAGCACGTCATCCACGTCCTGCGGCGGATGATGGCCAAGGAACCGATCCACCGCTACGCCGACTGCGCCGCGCTGATCTCCGACCTGGAGGAGGTCGCCGCCGGCCGCCCTCCCAAGTCGGACCGCCTCGAAGCCGAGCTGAGCACGCTGGCCCAGCGCCGGATCGACGTCCCCCGCCGCAAGAGCCGGAAGCTCCCGCTGTTCGCGGGGGCGGGGGCCGTCGCGCTGGCGCTCGCCGTCTGGGCGCTGAGCCGGCCCGCGCCGGCGGCGCCGCCCGTTCCGCCGCCGCCTCCTCCTCCCGCGCCCGCGGTCGTCGAGGCGAAGAAGCCGGCCTGGATCGAGCTGCTGCCGATGATCGACTTCGCGCGCGACATCCGGGTGGGCGGCTGGACGCGGCGAGGCCAGGAAATCATCGCCGACGGGACCGAAAACGCCGGCTGCCAGGTCCCGTACCTGCCGCCGCGCGAGTACGACCTGGTGGTGGAGTTCACGCGGGAGAAGCGGGGCTGCGAAACCGGCGTGTTCGCGGTCTGGGCCGACCAGACGCCCTTCCTGGTGGGGCTCGCCGGCTACGGCAACACCGCCTCCGGCATCGGCAACGTGGGGGGCAAAGCCTACGGCGAGAATCCGACGCGCAAGAACGCGGGTCTGCTGGCCGGCCGGCGCTACCGCCTGGAGGTCGAGGTGCGGGTCGAGCTCGTGCGCGCCCTCCTGGACGGCGAGGAGCTGACGCGCTGGACGCCCGCGCTGGGACCGCTCGGGCGGACGAGCCACGCCCTCGCGCCCGTCGGGCTCCTCCTGGGTCTCAGCAACTGCGAAACCCCCACGGTCTTCCATCGCCTCGCGATCCTCGAGCGCGACGGTCAGGGAAAACCCGGGCGCTGACTTGACGGGGCGCGCCGCCTCTGTCATCCTCGACTTTTCATGGCCGACCCGCCCGATCCCGACATCCAGGTGGGCTTGAAGGCCGTCGAAGCGGGACTGCTCACCGAGGCGCAGCTTGCCGACGTCCGCCGCGAGCTCGCCAAGCAGGCGAAGCCTCCGTCGCTGGCCGACGCGCTCATCGCCCGCGGCCTCCTGACCCGCCTGCAGGTGGAAGGCTTCCGGTCGGGCGACCTCTCCAAACGCATCGGCAAGTACCGCCTCATCCGCGAGCTGGGCCGCGGCGGCATGGGCGTGGTCTATGAGGCGGAGGACGTCGAGCTCAAGCGCAAGTGCGCCCTCAAGACCATGATCGAGGCGGAGGGCACCGACGCCCGCGAGCGCGCCGTCGAGGAGGAGCGCTTCGTGCGCGAGGCCCGCCTTTCCGCGAACCTGCCCCGGCATCCGGGGATCGTCGGGGTCTACGACGCGGGGGTCGTCGACGGCCGCCGCGTGATCGCGATGGAGCTGGTCGACGGCCTGCAGTTCCAGGAGTGGCGGAAGAAGGCGGCCTTCCGGCAGCAGGTCCAGGCCCTGAAGGACGTGGCGGACGCGGTCGCGCACGCCCACGCCCACAACGTCGTGCACCGGGACCTGAAGCCCTCGAACATCCTGGTCGACGCCCAGCGCGCGCCGCGGGTGACGGACTTCGGGCTGGCGAAGCGCTCGCGCGAGACGACGGTGTTCTCGCTCACGGCCACGGGGATGATCGTGGGGACGCCGGCCTACATGAGCCCGGAGCAGGCCGAAGCCAGGGACGAGGTCGGGCCCGCGACCGACCAGTGGGCGCTCGGCGTGATGCTCTACGAGATCCTGTCCGGCCGGCTGCCCTTCCAGGGCGCGTCGGCCGTCGAAGTGCTGATGAAGACCGTGAAGGAGCCCGTCGTCCCGCCGACGAAATTCCTCCGGGCCAAGGGCGCGGTGGACGAGCGCCTCGAGCGCCTCTGCATGCGGGCCCTGAAGAAGGATCCCGCCGAGCGGTTTCCGAGCGTGAAGGCGTTCGCCGACGGCCTGGGCGGCTGGCTCAAGAGCGGGACGATCCGGAGAGCCCCGAAGCGGCCGGCCTGGGTTCCGGCCGCCGCGGGCGGGGGGATCCTGCTCGCCGTGCTGCTGCTCTTTCTCCTCTTCCGCTCGCCGGGCGCGGCGGCGGTCGACGTCTCCGGCCTGGTCGCGGACGGCTGGGCGCGGATCGAGCGGAAACAATACAACGAGGCGCTCAGCGCGTTCAAGCGCGTGCTGGCCGAGGATCCGGAGAACGCGGCCGCGAAGGCGGGCAAGCGGGAGGCCGAGCGGCTGCAGAAGGCCTCCGCGCCGGAGAGCGAGCTCGTCGTCGCGGTCCGCAAGTTGATCGAGACCGGCGACGTCAAGGCGGCGCTGGCGAAGCTCGACGCCGTCCCCGAGCCCCCGCGGGAGGAGCTGAGGAAGTCGCTCCACGCCCGCATGGACGCGATGTTCGCGAAGCTGCGCGACCAGGCCCTGGCGGCCCAGACGAAGAAGGACACGGGTCTGGTCCGGGCTCTCGCCTTGGAAGTCGAGGCCTGGAAGCGGCCGGACCTGAGCGCCGCGCTGAAGGCCGCGCTGGCGGCGGTGCCGGCGCCCGATCCGCTGCCCAAGACGTCGAGCCTCACCAAGCTGTTTGACTTCCAGCACTCGGAGACCGGCGTGACGACGGTGGCGATCAGCCCCGACGGTCGCCGCGCGCTGTCCGGGTGCTTCGCCCACATCCTGAAGGTCTGGAGCCTGGAGAAGGGGCGCCTGGAGCGGGAGTTCCGTCATCCGACCCGGGTGATCACGTCGGACTTCTCGCGCGACGGCCGCTGGTTCGCCGTCGGCCTGGGCTCCGGCGACGTCGTGGTCTACGACGCGAAGACGCTGGAGCCGCGCGTGTTCAAGGGGCACACGCAGCAGACCTTCGGCGCGGCGTTCTCGCCCGACTCCGCCCGCCTCTTCACCTGCTCCACCGACACCTGGATGCGCGTCTGGACGGTGGCGGACGGCGTCTCGCGCGCCACGCTGGGACAACACGGCCAGGGGGCCATGTCGCTGGCCCGGTCCTCCGACGGGCGGAACGTCGCGGTCGGCGCGCACCCCGGCGAGATCACGATTTGGGACACGACGGCGGGCAAGGAGCTGGCGAGGTACGTGCCGCCGTCCGGCCTCCAGATCAGCGGACTGGCGTATTCGCCCGACGGCGCGCGCCTGGCGAGCGGCGCCGAAGACGGCGAGCTGCTCATCTGGGACCTGAAGAACGGCGCGCGACGGGCCTTCGCCCGGGTTCCGGCGCCCCTGCACAACATCGCCTGGTCGCCCGACGGCCGCTGGATCGCCGTGGCGTCGAGGGACGACGCCCTGCGCGTGCTGGACGCGAGCTCCGGGCAGGTCAAGGCCGCCATCCCCGGGGGCGACGGCTGGTACTCCTGCGCGTTTTCGGCCGACAGCCGCCTGCTGGCCGGAGGCGCCTACAACTGGCACCTGCGGATCTACGACATCGCCGCGCTCGGCCGATGAAGGCGTCGCTCGTCTACGCGTCGTCGTACGACATGTATTTCCCCGGCTTTTCGTGGCTGCATCCATTCGACGGCCGCAAGTTCAGCCGGGCCTGGAAGACGATCGAGGCCCGCGCGGGGGAGGCCGCGACGCGGGCCCGAATCCAGCCGGAAGCGCCGGTCTCCGACGAGTCCCTCCTGCGCGTGCACACCCGCGCGTACCTGGACTCCCTCGGCTCCTCGGCCGTCGTCGCCCGCGCGCTGGAGGCCGGGCCGCTGCGCTTCCTGCCGAACGGGCTGCTTCGATGGAGGTTGCTGACGCCCATGCGCTGGGCCGTCGCCGGCACGATCCTCGCGCTGTCCCGGGCGCTCGCCGACGGCGGCGTCTCCATGAACCTGGGCGGCGGCTTCCATCACGCCTTTCCCGACCACGGCGAAGGCTTCTGTCTGTTCGCCGACGCGGCGGTGGCGATCATGGAGCTGCGGGCCCGGAAGCTCCTCGCGCCGGGCGACCGCGTCGCGGTCATCGACCTGGACGCGCACCGCGGCAACGGGTTCGACGCCTGCCTCGGGAAGGACGCGGACGTGCGGATCCTCGACCTCTACAACGTCCAGGCCTACCCCGGCCCCGGCGAGAAGGTCCCCTACGCGGTTCCCCTGCGCGCCGGCCTCGGCGACGCGGAGTATCTCGAACGCGCGCGCGAAGAGCTCGCGTCCTTCCTCGACCAGGCCGGGCCCTTCCGGCTCGCCCTCTACAACGCCGGCACCGACATCGTGCGGGGCGACCGCGTCGGCCAGCTCGACGTGAGCCCGGAGGGCGTGCGCGAGAGGGATCGCCATGTCGTCGACACCCTGTCGAAGCGCGGCATCCCCGCGGCGATCGTGACGAGCGGAGGCTACACCTCGCTCTCGCACGCGCTGATCGCCGAGCTGGCGCTGCATCTGCTAACGGCTTAGGAGGTCGAGCGCCTCCTGGACGTGTTGGCGGTCGTCGGCCGACGCGAGCGCGGGCAGCGACGCCCGCAGCGGGGCCGCGAACTCCTTGAGCCGGTGCCGGGCGGCGTGCTCCGCCACGGCGACGACGGGGGAGCCTTCGACGTCCCACTGGAATCCGGCCCAGGAGGGGATCGAGGCGCAGAGGAGGTCGAAGAGGCCCCGGTCCTTCGAGACCCCGTAGCGCTGGAGGGCGCCGTCGAGCACGACGCTCCGGTAGCAGGACTGGGCGGCTTCCGCGAACGGGACGGGCCGGGAGGGGAGGTCCCGCATCAGGACGGCGGTCATGTCGGGGCTCGCGAAGGCGGGGCCCGCGAGGGCCTCGAAGACGTCGGATTTCCAGCGGGGGTCGTCGCGCGCGTCCAGCAGCGCGAAGAACTCCTTCGGCGGCACGCGGTCCGGAGTTCTGGCGAGAAGGCGGGCGGCGGCGATCCCGACCTCCGGCTCGGGATCCCGCGCGAGGGCCAGAAGATCGAGCTTCTCCAGCGCGTCGGGCCGCGTGCCCAGGGCCGTCAGGGCGGTGGCGCGCAGATCCAGGGGCGCGTCGGGCGCGCGGAGCAGGCGCAGGCACGCGTCGACGACGGCCGGATCCTGGAGGAGGACGGCATCGGACGCGCCCATGCCCGAGCGGTTGGGCAGCAGAAAGACGTCCCAGATCGCCTCGGGGTCGTGCGCGGGGAGGCCGTCGATCACGAGCTGGTTCGGGCCCGCGGCGCCGGCGACCGGCGGCTGTCCGGCGAGGATCTCCAGCGCGGCGCGCCGGATCCACGCGTGCGCGGCGTCGGACGTCAGGAACTCCGCCACGTCCGCGCCGAAGCCGCGCCGGACCGGTTCCGGCACGTCTCTCGCCGCCTGCAGCTGGATGGCGAGCGTGACCGCCTCGTAGACGAAGGCCTTGTCGTCGTTGGAGCGCTCCGGCGAGCGCAGGAGCGGCTTGAGGAGCCCCCAGGCGGCCGCGGGCCCCTCGTCCTTCAGGGTCCGGCGCACGCGCGCCCGGAATTCCGAACGGACGCTTTCGAAGCGCGCGACGGCCTTGGCCATGAGGCCGGAGGTCAGCCGGCTCATCAGCTCGACGGTTTCTTCGACGACCTCGTAGCTGCCGTCGGGCCGGCGCAGCCGGATGTACCCTCCGGTTTTGCGCTCGCCGGCGGAGGGAGCCTCCACGCCGGCCGCGCCGGGAGCGGAAGGCGGGGGCGCGGGGGAGGGCGGATGATCGTGGCCTCGATCGGAGGCCGCCGGCGGCCGTCGGTCGGGCGTCGACGGCCGCGAGCGGATCCAGATGCCGACGAGAATCAGGACGGCGGCGGTTCCGATCGGAAGGGCGCGGCGCATATCAGGGGCAGGACGTCGTGTAGGTGGCGCTGTTCGAGCCGTTTCCCGACACGGCGGTCTTCGGCTGCGTGAAGGTGGCGATGCTCAAGGCGAGAGGGCCCTCCTTGGCGCCGCATCCGACGCCGGCTTCCACGGTCCAGTCGAAGGTCGGGCTGAGGTGCAAGGAAAGCTTTCCTTCGATCCTGATCTTCTTGGCGTTGGGGTACTGGGACTGGACCAGGCGCCGGACCGCGTCCTCGGCGGCTTTATCGAAGTTGCCTTGTTGGGAGAAGCCCTTGGCCGTGGCCTCGGCGGGCTTGCACGGCGCCTTGCCCGAGTCCTCCGCGTACACGATGGGGACCACCTGGCTGCCGAGGACGGGCGTATTGTCCGCGAACGCGAGGAAATGGATGAAGATGTTGGTGGCGGTCCACTTCGCGGTCCACTTGTCGTTGGGCGTGGTGCTGGAGACGCAGAGAACGGCCGAATTGCTGATGCTCAGGGACTTCAGGGCGTCGGAGGACGGGGCCGCGTTGATCGTCGCCCAGCTCAGCCCTCCCCTCTGCGACATGATCTTCAGCTTGCATTCGCAGCCGGAGGTGCCGCCCGACTGCCGGGCGGAGACGGGCCGCGACGAGCCCGACAGGGCGCTCAAGGCGACGGCAAGGACGAAGGAGCCGAGCGGGATCCAGAGGCTTTTCATGGGGGCACTCCTAAATCAGGGGGCTTAGGGACAGGACGTCGAGTAAGTCTCCGTCTTGGAACCGAAGCCGCTGGCCAGGTTCTTCGGCGCCGTGTAGGTCGGGATGCTGAGGGCCAGCGGGCCCTGGGTCGGGCCGCAGTCGACGGAAGCCTTCACCGTGGTGTCGAAGGACGTGCCGAGCAGGATCGCGGAGACGGTGACCTTGATTTGCGTGCCGGCCGGATAGTTGGGCCGGAGCTGGTTCAGGAGCGCCGCCTCGGCGGCTTTGCTCAGGGAGCTCATGTGCAGGTGCTGCGTGCTCAAGGTGTCGGTCGCGGGCTTGCAGGGCGCCTGACCCGTCTTTTCGCGCAAGGGGATCGGCACCACCCTCGTCTCGATCACGTCCTGGAAGCCCTTGGCCTGGGCGAGGAACGCGACGCTCAGGTTGGTCGCGGTCCATTCGGCCTTCCACTTCCCGGCCTTCGGGCTGTTGCCCACGCAGGCCTTGACCGAGTTTTGGATGGTGACGCCGGTCAGCGTCGCGGTGGCCGCGGTCTCCGTCTTCCAGCTGAACTCGCCGGTCTGCTCCAGGATCACCAGCTTGCACTCGCAGCCGGTGCCGCCGGCCGACTGCCGGGCGGCGGCGATCCGGGGCGCGCCCGAGAGGGCGCTGAGGCCGAGCGCGAGCGCGAACGATCCGAGGGGAATCCAGACGCTTCTCATCTCTCTCTCCCTGACGTCGGGTTCAGAGATAGCAAGCGCGACCGGCGAGTGGGAAGGAGGAAACGCTTACGCCGGCTCCTGCTGCGTCGCGCAGTGGAGGGTGCCGAGGCCCCAGACGAAGTCCACGCAGTGGATGCCCACGATCTCGCGGTCGGGGAAGCAGTGGGCGAGGATGCCGAGCGCGATCCGGTCCTTCGGGTCGTTGAAGGTCGGCACGAGGACGACGCCGTTCGCGATATAGAAGTTCGCGTAGCTCGCCGGCACGCGCTGGCGCTCGAAGACGACCGGCGCCGGCATCGGGAGGTCGATGATCTCGACCTTCTCCTCGAGCAGCCGTTCGTAATTCTCCGCGCAGATCCGGTAGTTGGGGTCCTTCACGTTGTCCTCGCGGCAGAGCAGCACCTTGCCCGGCGCGAAGAAGCGCGCGATGTCGTCGACGTGCCCGTGCGTGTCGTCGCCCACGATGCCCTTGCGGAGCCAGAGGATCCTCGACGCCCCCAGCGTCTCCTTCAGGACCTTCTCGGTGCCGGCCTTGCCGAGCCAGGGATTGCGCGCCTGGACTTTCGACAGCAGGCACTCCTCCGTGCACATCAGGAGGCCGTCGCCGTCCACGTCGATCGCGCCGCCTTCCATGACGACGTCCTGCCCGTTCACGGTCACCGGGTGCTCGGGGACCTTCGCGAACTTCGCGATGGCCGTCGGGACGAGGTCGTCCTTCTTGTGGTTGGGGTACTTGGCCCAGCCGTTGAACTTCCAATGGGTGGCGATCCGGCCGCCCTTCGCGTCCTTCACGAAGATCGGGCCGGAGTCGCGCGTCCAGACGCGGTCGGTGGGGCAGCGGAGGAAGTCGACCTTCTTCAGGTCCACCCCGGCCTTCTTCAGCATGCCCTTGGCCTTGTCGGCCTCGAGGGTGAGGATGCCGACGCGCTCGTTCCGGGAGAGCACGCGGACGATCTCGGCGTACGCCCAGGGGATGGGCTCGAACTTTCCGGGCCAGTCGGCCTTGTTGTGGGGCCAGGCGATCCAGGTCGCGCGGTGGGGCGACCACTCCGCGGGCATCCGCATCAGCGTTTCTCGAGATGGCGCTGGGTCACGCCCGCGTAGGCGTCGACGCGGCGGTCGCGCAGGAAGGGCCAGTGCTGGCGGATCGTCTCCTGCTGGGCCGGGTCGATCTCGGCGTGCAGGATCTCTTCCCGGTCGGTCGAGGCCTGCGCCAGGATCTTGCCGAAGGGATCGCAGATGAACGAGGAGCCGAAGAACTCGATCCCGCCGCCCTTCGAGCCCTCGTGGCCCGTCCGGTTCGCGGCGCAGACGTAGACGCCGTTGGCGATCGCGTGCGAGCGCTGGATCGTGATCCACGCGTCGCGCTGGCCCGCCCCGTGCGCCTTTTTCTCCTTCGGGTGCCAGCCGATGGCCGTCGGGTAGAAGATCGCGACGGCCCCCTCGAGCGCCGTCAGCCGCGCCGCCTCCGGGTACCACTGGTCCCAGCACACGAGCGTGCCCAGCCGGCCGTGGCGGGTGTCGACCGCCTTCCAGCCCAGGTCCCCCGGCGTGAAGTAGAACTTCTCGTAGTAGAGCGGGTCGTCGGGGATGTGCATCTTCCGGTAGACGCCGGCGAGGCGGCCGTCGACGTCGTGCACGGTCGCGGTGTTGTGGTAGAGGCCCGCCGCGCGCCGTTCGAAGAGGGAGCCGACGACGACGATCTTCAGCTCCTTCGCGAGCGCGCCGAGGGCGTCGGAGGTCGGGCCCGGCACCGGCTCGGCGAGCGCGAAGTTCGCGTGGTCCTCGGTCTGGCAGAAGTACTGGCTGCGGAAGAGCTCGGGGAGGGCGACGACCTGGGCGCCGTCCTTGGCGGCTCGGCGCGCCGCTTTGAGGGCGGCGGCGACGTTCTGATCCGGATCGCTCGAGCAGCGCATCTGCACGAGGGCGACGCGGAACTTTTTCGCGGCCATCGGACGGGAGGATAACAAATTTTTCCGCGAATACCTGTTGTATTTGCGGGCCGGATCGGAAACCATAAAGGGTGGAGTCATGGGCCGGTCCAGCGGCCCGTGCGGGGGTCAGGGGCGAGCCATCCCGGGAAGGGCGGATCCAACCGCTTGGAGGTTCTATGTCCCGGTGTATGGCGGCAGGTCTCGTTCTCTCTCTGCTTGCCCTGAGCGGAGTCGAAGGGCTCGCGCCTCAGGACGACGCCAAGGAAGCCAAGAAGGCCGCGGAAGAGTTGCGCGCGGCGCTCAAGGACACCAAGAGCTACCCCGAGAAGGCGCGCCTGGTCCTCGCGGCGGCCGTGAAGGGCCCGCGCGAGGCCCCCCTCGCCCGCGCGATCGGAAGTCAGCTCGCGCCCGCGGCCGGCGATCTCGGCTTCACGGTGCCGGTCGCCGCGGCCGACGCCCTCGGCCGCTTCCGCGGGGTCGCCGCCGCCTCGCAGACGCTCATCGGCTCGCTCGCGCCGTACAAGAAGAACCCCTTCATGACCCTCCGCATCCTCCAGGCCATCGGCCGGGTGGGGCATGAGTCGGCCGTCGCGTTCTTCGAGGAACCCCTCAAGGGCACCGACGTCGAGGCCGCCGCCCAGGCCGTGCGCTCCATCGGCGACCTGCCGGTGTCGATCTCGGTCGACGCCCTGTTCCGCGAGTGGGACCGCATGGAGAAGAAGAAGGCGGGCTCGAGCGACGAGCTGAAAAAAGTCTACGACCGCTGCCAGCCGGAGATCATCAAGACGCTGCAGAAGATCCTGAACGAGAAGTACCCGACGGCCGCCGAGCTGCAGCTCCTCTGGACGAAGCGCGGCGCCGCCTTCAAGGAGAAGGCCGCCGCCGAGGAGAAGGCGCGGCTCGCCGCGCCTCCCGATCCCGCCGCCCCCCCGGCCGCGCTCGCGCCGCCGCTCCTCGTCGAGCTCTGCTTCCGCGAGAACGTGGGAAACTCGACGGCCAACACGGGCGCGTCCTGCGGCACGTACGTGAGCGCGTCGGTGTCCACGCCCCGGCCCACCTGGAACGCGAACGCCCCGCCCAACGGCGGGCCCAGCTCGTTCGACTTCGGCGCCGCGCCCGGGCCGCACGCGATCGACCTCACCGCGCCCGCCGGCATGGAGCATCTCAAGAACCTGAAGTCGCTGACGATCACCGGCTGGATCAACTGGTCCGACGCCAAGGAAGCGGCGGGCGACAAGTTCGCCGGCGCCGGCCAGCGGATCCTGTCCTGGCTCGCGCCCGGCAAGGACGGGCTCGAGCTCGTCCTCCGCTCCGACGGCAGCCTCCAGCTCGGCGTCAACCAGCCGGCCGACGCGTCGGCCGCGCGCAGCAAGCCCGCCCAGATCTCCCTCCTGGACGCCAAGGCGACGGACGCGGCCGCCGCCGTCCGGGCCAACTGGCGCTTCTTCGCCGTGACCTACGATTCGACCGCCTCCGCCCAGCACGTGAAGTTCTACATGGGGACCCAGCAGAAGGACGCCGTCGACGCCGGCGCCGCGGACGCCGCCCGCGGCGGCGTGGGCCCCAAGGTCGCGCCCGGCCTGGCCGTCGGCCACATCCCCGCCATGCTGCGCGCCGCCGCTCCCGACCGGAGCTTCCGGGGCCTCATGGACGAGATCCGCGTCTACGGCAGCCCCCACGACGGCTCGGGCGCCCTGGCCCTCCCCGAGATCGTCAAGATCCAGAACCGGGAGGTCGCTCCTCCCTAAGCCCCGGACCGCGGGAGCTCCAGGCAAGGTCCAGCCGGCCTATGCGCCTCTGTGATCCCCTATCGCCGTGATCCCCGGCGGGTAACCTGAGTTCAATGCGGATTCGCTCCGAGTCCGGGAGATGTGACGCTCTTCCGTGTCTTGAAGCCCATGCGACGTCAATTTGGCTCCCATCCTTCTTCCTCCGGCGTTAGGATTTCCAACCGATGATTGCTCTGCTCGCGCTCCTTCTTTCCCAGGACCCGCCCAAGGCGCTCGACGACCGCCTCGCGATCGATCTCATCGCCGCCGAGCCGGACATCGTCACGCCGACGGCGCTGGACGTCGACGCCCAAGGCCGCGTCTGGGTCATCGAGTCCAACACCCACTTCCCGCCGAAGAACTACAAGGGCCATCCAACCGACCGGATCCTGGTCTTCCACGAGGGGAAGCGGACCGTCTTCGCCGACGGCTTCAAGTACGGGATGTCGATCGCGGTGCGCCCGGACGGCGCCGTCTGGTTCGCCACGCGCTGGGAGGTCCTGCTCCTGCGCGAGGGCGGCGAAAAGAAGACCCTCGTCAAGCTCGAGACCAAGGGCGACTACCCCCACAACGGCCTCTGCGGCTTCGCCTTCCGCGGCGAGCACGCCTACTTCGGCATGGGCGAGAACCTCGGCGTCCCGTACCGCCTGGTCGGCTCCGACGGCGCCGCGATCGAGGACGTCGAGGGCGGCAAGGTCTTCCGCTGCCGGCTCGACGGCTCCAAGGTCGAGCGCGTGGCGACCGGCTTCTGGAATCCGTTCCACATGTGCTTCGACGCCCGCGGCCGCTTGTTCGTCGTCGACAACGACCCCGACTCCCGCCCGCCGTGCCGACTGCTGCACGTCGTCCAGGGCGGCGACTACGGCTTCAAGTTCGCCAACGGCCGCAAGGGGCTCCATCCGTTCACCTCGTGGAACGGCGAGCTCCCCGGCACGCTGCCGATGGTCAGCGGCACCGGCGAAGCCCCCTCGGGCATCGTCTCCTACGAGGCCGGAAACCTGCCGGCCGAGTATCGCGGCGCGGTGCTCGGGACGTCCTGGGGCGACCACGTCCTCCAGCGCTTCACGCTGACGCCGAAGGGCGCGTCGTTCTCGTCGACGCCCTTCAACTTCGTGAAGGGCGGCGAGAACTTCCGCCCGGTCGGCATGGCCGTGGGCCCCGACGGCGCCCTGTACATCAGCGACTGGGTCGACAAGTCGTACAACGTGCACGGCAAAGGCCGGATCTGGCGCGTGCGCGCGAAGGAGCCGGGGAAGGCCGGGCCGGTCGCGGCGCCCGAAGACGCGCCCGCGCTGAAGCGCATGAACGAGGTGCTCGCGGCGGGTTCCACCGACGGCCTCCTGCCGCTGCTGGCCGATCCCGATCCGTTCCTGGTCAACGCGGCGATCGAGACGCTCGCCCGGGCCGGCGACGAAAAGTTCCTGCTGACGCACGCCCGCGCTAAGGAAGCCAAGGTCCGGCTGGGCGTCCTCCTCGCGATGCGGAGGAAGTCGGAGAAGACCTTCAGACCCGAGATCCCCGAGTTCCTCGGCGACGCCGATCCCGCCGTGCGCCGCGCCGCCATCCAGTGGGTCGGCGAGGAGAAGCTGGCCGAGTTCGAGAAGGCGGTGGCCGCCGTCGTCGCCCGGCCGCCCGTCACCCGCGCGACCTTCGAGGCCTACATCGCCGTTCTGAGCGGGAAGGGCGTCGACGCCCAGGGCGCCGAGTCGTTCATCGCCAAGACGCTCGACGACGCCGCCCAGCCGCCCGCCCTGCGCGCGCTCGCGCTCCGCATGCTCCGCCGCGACCATCCGTCGGTGACGGTGCCGAAGCTGCTCCCGCTGCTGGAGAACTCCGACGAGCTCCGCCTGGAGGCCGTCCGCGCGCTCGCGACGACGCCCGATCCCGCCGCGCAGGCCGCGCTCCGCAAGCTCGCCCTGGGCGCGGGCCCCGAGCGCGAGGAGGCCGTCGCGGGCCTGGCCCATTCGGCGTCGACGCCCGAGACGCGCGCCGTGCTGAAGGGGCTGCTCGAGGGCGACCTGAAGGCCGAGGCCCTGCGCTCGCTCGCGGCGGACCCGGACTCGCATGGGCTCCTGGAACCGGAGAAGGCGGCCGTCGCGAAGGGCCAGGATCCCGGCGGGCGGCCGGCCGACCTCCCGGGCTGGCAGAAGCTCGTCGGCGAGGGCGGCGACGCCCGGCGCGGCGAGCGCGTGTTCTTCCATCCCAAGGGCCCGCAGTGCGCGCTCTGCCATCGCGTGAACGGCCGCGGCGGCGACGTCGGGCCCGACCTCACCGTGATCGGCGGCTCGCTCACCCGCGAGCGCCTGATCGAGTCGGTCGTCGACCCCTCCCGCGAAATCGCGCCGATGTTCGTCGCCTACCGGCTGCGCACGCGGGACGGCGACGTCTACGACGGCCGCCTGCGGAACGAGGACACGACGGCCGGCGTGATCACGCTCGTGAACGCGCAGGGCGCCCTCGTGACGGTGAAGCTGAAGGACGTCGAGGAACGCCAGGTCTCGAAGCTCTCCCTCATGCCCGAGAAGCTGCCGGGCTCGATGACCGTCGCGGAGTTCCGCGACCTGATCGCCTTCCTGGAGTCGCTCAAGTGAAATGTTACAAATCATCCAGTTTGATTCGTAACATCGCGGCTCTCATCCCTTTGGTCCTGGCGGCGTGCTCGTCGCTGCGGGTGTCGACCGACTTCGACGGCGGTAGCGTGGGCCGCTGGGAGGCGGAGCGGTCCGACCTCCTGCGCTGCGCGGTCGCGGGCCAGGCCGACAAGGACGGCCGGAACCGGCAGGCGAGCTGGTACTACTTCCAGGTCGACGGCGCGCACCGCGGCCGCCTCGAGATCGTGATGGACGGCCTGGTCGGCGAGTACGACTACAAGCCCGGCTCGATCGCGATCAAGGACAACACGCCGCCGCTGGTGTCGTACGACCGCAGGACCTGGACGCACCTGAAGGACGTCCGCTTCGACGACGCGACGAAGCGCCTCCACCTGATCGTCCAGCCCGAGAAGTCGACGTTCTGGCTCGCGCACATCGAGCCGTACCTCGGCGCCCGGCTGGACGCCGTGCTCGACCGGGCGAAGGCGCATCCGGACTTGAAGATCGAGGTCATCGGAAAGACGGTCGAGGGCCGGGACCTGCGGCTGCTGACGGTCGCGAACCGCAATCTTCCGGACGCCGGGAAGCCCACGGTGTGGCTGATGGCGCGGCAGCACGCCTGGGAGTCCGGGACGTCGTTCGTCGCGGAAGGCTTCCTGCTCTACCTGCTGTCGGAGGAGGGCGCGGACCTGCGGCAGCGGGCGCGCTGGAAGATCCTGCCGATGATGGATCCCGACGGCGTGGCGCGCGGCGGCGTGCGCTTCAACCGGAACGGCTACGACGTGAACCGCAACTGGGACAGCTGCGACCCGGAGAACCCGGAGTCCGCGAGGCTCATGCCCGAGATCGCGGCGGCGAAGAAGCTGCTGAAGTCGGAGAACGTCGACCTCTTCCTGACGCTGCACAACCAGGAGACGGGCGGCTGGCTGAGCGGGTCGGACGTCCATCCGGCGGTCGCCGCGCGCTTCTTCAACCTGATCAAGAAGGACACGATCTGCTCGCTGTCCGACGACGGCCCGCGCCCCCCGCCGGCCACGCCGCCTTCGCCCGGCCGCTTCACCGTCTACCAGTGGCTGACCCGCGAGCGGAAGGCGCCCGCCTTCCTGCTGGAGCAGGGGGTCGCGTCCGACGCCAAGCTGCGCCGCCTGCCGGTCGCCGCCGACCGGATCGCCTTCGGCGCCGAGCTCGCCCGGACCATGGGCCGCGTCGCCCTGGAGCGCTGATGGACGTCGACGTCACCTGCCCCTGCTGCGGCGAGCCCGGCACCGTGGAGGTGGAGGACGTCGAGGCCGACGACGAATTCGTCCAGGATTGCGCCGTCTGCTGCCGTCCCTGGACCGTCCGCGTCCGCGGCGGCCAGGTCACCGTCACGCCGGAGAGCGAGTAGACTTCAGCCCCCGCAGCAGGACCACGATCCCGCCGCCCACGCCGATGCCCATGAGCGCGAGGCAGCCGAGCACGATCTTCAGGATCCCGAAGAAGCCGAGCGAGCGGCTCACCGCGAGGTTGCCCGGGACGTCGACGTCCAGCTTCGCCGCGACGGCGTACGTGCCTTTGACGGGCGCCGTGAATCCGTGGATCGACACCCCCGCGCGCGAGCCGGTCGAGTAGCGCGTCGTGAGCAGGCCCCCGCCGTCGAGCGGCAGCTCCGCGCCGTCGCGGCTCACCGACACCTTCAGGCCGTCGGGCCCTCCCGCCGGCTTGAAGAACGTCGACGGGATCTCCCAGTAGACGGTGTGCGCGCCGGCCTCGAGCTCGAGGTCCCGCGCGCCCGGGACGTCGATCCGCTGGATCCCCCCGAAGATCCCCATCAGCGACGACACCAGGAACACGACGAAGCCGACGCCCCCGGCGACGATCATGGAGATTCCGGCTATCTTCTGGGCCACGGGACATACTGTAGATCGGGAGGGCTTGATGCTCAATCGCCGCGACGTCCTCGGCTCGTTCGGGGCCGGGTTTTTCCTGCTCCAGGACGCGGTCGGCCAGGACCGCAATCCCGCCGCGCAGGTCGAGGATCGCGGGAGCGCGGTCAAGATCACCGGGCTGAAGGCCCTGCCCGCCGGCAAGAAGGCCTACGTCAAGATCGAGACCTCGCACAAGGTCGCCGGCTGGGGCGAGGTCACGGGCCTCGAGCCCGAAACGGCCTGCGCGCTCGCGCGCTCGCTCTTCGAGCTCCTCGACGGCGAGAATCCCACGCGGATCGAGCACCTCTGGCAGAAGATCTACCGCTCGCACCGCGACATGCGCGGCGGCCCGTTCATGACCCACGTGCTCAGCGCGATCGACATGGCGCTGTGGGACGTCACGGGACGGCTCCTCGACGTCCCCGTCCACCGCCTCCTCGGCGGCGCCTGCCGCGACAAGATCCGGCTGTACCCGACGGCCAAGGCCGTGAAGACCGGCACCGGCGGGCCGCATCCCTGGTCGGGCTCGCCCAAGGACGTCGAAGAGCTGGTCAAGCGGGTCGAGGACGCCCGGAAGAAAGTCGGGCCTGACGGCGCCGTGATGTTCGACGCGCATTCGGCGGTGCCGCCGCCGATGCTCATCCAGTTCGCGCAGGCGCTCAAGGCGTCGGACGTCCTCTTCATCGAGGAGCCCGCCGTGCCCGGCAACATCGAGGTCTTCAAGCGCCTGAAGGCCGCCATCCAGATCCCGCTCGCCACGGGCGAGCGCGACCGCACGATCTGGGGCATGATCCCGTACCTGCAGGAGCGCTGCGTCGACATCCTCCAGCCCGACTGCGGCCACACGGGCGGGATCACGCAGATGAAGAAGATCGCGATCCTGGCCGAGGCCTACACGGTGCCGATCGCGCCGCATTGCACGATGTCGGAGCTGGGCCTCACGGCGAGCCTGCACGCGGCGGCGGCGGTCCCGAATCTCCTGATCCACGAGGCGTACCTCGACGGCCACATCATGCCGCCGGGCGTGGCGCGCAAGGCGTGGGAGGTCGACAAGGACGGCTACGCCTCGATCCCGCCCGGCCCCGGCCTGGGCGTGGAGATGGACGAGGCGAAGATCGCCGAGGTGAACGCGAACCCGAAGAACAAGTACAAGTGGCCCGTCCCGAAATCCCCGGACGGCGGCGTGACCGACTACTAGTCCGGCTTCTCCTCCAGCCGCTTCTTGAGCGCCTCGATCTCCTCGCGGAGTTTGGAGAGCGTCTCGTCCCGCTCCCGCAGCGCCAGAGCGCTCTGTTGCAGGGAGCCGCTCGCGACGTCGAGCTTGCTCCGCAACGCGCCCAGGTCGGTCTCCAGGGTCCGCAGCCGGGCCACGTTCCGCTCGAGGTCGATGTCGCGGCCGCCGCGGTGGAGGCCGACCGCGGCCGAGACGAGGCAGAGGAAAAGCGCGAGCGGCCAGAACAGGGGCCGGCGGACGCTGCCCGCCTGCCAGATCAGGAGAAGGATCAGGAGAGCCGCGGCGCCGCCCGCGAGCTGCAGGAGGACCGCGGGAGTCGTCGATTCGGGCAGGCCGCCGAGCAGGCCCGCGGCGAGCCCGCGGAACTTGAGCGCCAGTTCCGGCCGGTAGTGGGCCGCGATTTCGCCGCCGAGCAGCGACAGCGCGAACAGGAAGAAGCTGAAGAAGGTCCAGACTCCGCGACGCGGCGGGCGGGCCGCCGGGGTCGGACGCGGCCGTGACGGGGCAGCGACGGCCTGCGCGCGCGGGGGGAGCGGCCGCTGGATGATGGCCATAAGGCCTCCTTCCGAGGTCCCTGGCTCACCCCCAACGACGACTCCCTCAATCCTATACCTGGGCGCCGTCGGTTTCAACAAGCGTCAGCGGACGCGAACCCCGAAAGCCCCGGCCGGCTGATCAGCGTGGGTCCTGCGCGCGCCCTTCGTTCTTGCGGATCTCCAGCGGGATCGCGATCTCGGACTTCGGGATCGGATCGTACTTCGAGACGGGAACCGGTCCGGAGAGGACGCCCAGGAGCAGCTCGCGAGGCCAATCCTTCGTGGAGACGCGCAGGAAGAGGTTCGACAGGCCGTCGGGGATGTACGCGGTACTCCCGGAATCGCGGTAGCCCACGACCTCTCCTTTCTCCAGACGCAGCCGCATGGCGGCGATGAAGTCCGCGAGCTTGACGACCTGGCCTCGGCTCTCGACGGTGAGGTGCACGGCGCAGTCGTAGCGCACGGGCAACGAGCTGCCCTCGGCCTTGGGCGCGACGCTCCGGACCTGGGCGGCGATGACCTTGTACATGACAGGCTGGCGCGACGGGAAGTCCCGGGGTCCGCCCGGCGACAGGGTGACGGGATACTCGACGACCACGGTGTCGGGAGTCGTGGCTTCGATCGCCGCGCCGGCACCCGCTCCAAAGGCGTTGATCGCCGTCGCCGGGGCCTCGAAGATCGTCCAGCGGATCGCCTGGTTCGCGGTCTTCTTCCCGCTCGGGCTGCATCCGGGCAGGGCCGACGCGAGGACCAGCCCCGCGACCGCGAGGGCCTTCACGCGCGAGATCCGCGACATGGCGCCTTCCTTTCGGTCGAACGGTTCTCTTGCCATGAAACCTCCGGAAGTATATCCGCGAAGGCGGTTGAGGAGCTCAAGGCCCGGCACAAGGGGGAGTCGCCGACGCCGGTCACGGCTTGAGGGTCACGTCCGCGTCGTCGAGCAGGTACTGGGCGCCGCCCTTCGCTTCCGACCAGATCCAGATCATGACCGCGCGGGTCCCGGGCGGAGCCTTCATGTCCTTTTGGAATCTCGTGTAGGACGTCGACGTGACCTCCCAGGCCTCCTTCCCGAGGCGCTTGTCGGCGTCGCCGACGAACTCGAATCCCACGTAGCCGCGGCCGGCGCCGTCGCCGAGGCGCCGGGCCCAGCTGGACATGCGGTAGGTGCGTCCGGCCTCGACTCCGGACACGTGGTAGCCCACGCCGACGCTCTTGGGGCCGACGAGGACGGCCCGACGGCCTCCGTGGACGAGGGCCGGGTCCTCCGTGTAGGCCAGGCCGCCCCAATCCTCGATCCGCTGGACGCCCTTCTGGAAGCCGGTCTCGAAATCGAGGACGACCCGCCAGGCGGGAGCGGCCTCCTTCGGGAGGGCGATGTCCGCTTTCTGGTCCTTCGGGCGGGCGGCCAGGTCCGCGCGGAGGCGGTCGGCGTCCGCCTTCCGGGCGGGGGGAAGGGTGTCGATCATCCGGCCGATCTCGTCCCGCTGGCCGGGCCGCTCGCGGATCATGTCGGCGATGGAGGCCACGAAGCGGTCGAGGCGCGCGGCGTCGTCCGCGGCCTTGCGGACGAGCATCTCCGCCTCGACGCGGGCGGGATCCGCGACGATTCGGGGCGTGGGGGGCTTCTCCGGCGGCTTCGCCGGCGCCGGCCGATCGAGGACGACGGGCTCCCGGATCGGGTGCGGGGGAGGAGGGGGTCGACGCCCTCCGCCGGACAGCAGGAGGATCAGAAGGACGCCTCCGGCCAGGGCGCCGACGCCGACCCAGAGGCCGGGGGGACGTCGGAGGGGGCCGGGGGGCACCACGACGACGCGCCGCGTGGAGCCCGAGGACGCGTCGCGGGGGCGCGCGCGTGAGGAGGCGGGGATCGCCTCGGGGAGCAGGGCGCGGCACGTCGAGCAGTAGGGCTGGCCGTCGAGGGTCTGGGCGCGGCCGCGCTCGAAGTCGTCCTCGCGGAGGCTGCGTCCGCAGTCGCCGCAGTAGACGATCGCCCGGCCCATGCATAAATTATACGTTACGCGGGCGTGGAACGCAAGGGACGGCCGGCTGTAACGGCGCGGCCCCCGGGGGGACAGACTCAGAATGGCGCGAACGCTGGCCCTGCTGACCGGCCTGCTGGCGACGGCGTCGTCCGCCGGCGCGTACATCACGGCGCCGGTCCAGACGCTCGGCGCGCTCTGCGGGTCGACCTACATCACGCTGGTGGAGGTCGAGAAGTTCAACCGCGAAAAGGGCGTGATCATCTACCGCAAAGTGCGGGACCTGAAGGGGCAATACCCCCGCGACCGGATCCGGCACGCCTTCGACCTGAAGAACACGCCGTTGCACAAGGGGGCCGGCGACGTCCCCGTCCGGCCGGACGCGAAGGACTGGGACTACGCGACGGGCTGGGCCGAGGCCGGCAAGACGGCGGTGATCTTTTCGCTGAAGTACGATCCCTTCGGGGATTTCGGCCACACCTACATCGACGGCTGCTGGTACGCGACGATGTGCCCCGCGCGCGACTGGGACTTCTGGTGGGCGATCTACGCCGACCCGGCGCTGCTGACCCGCTGGCATTGCGGGACGCCCGCCCAGCTCGCGACGTCCGTCGAACGCGTCCTGGCGGGGAAGACCGCGGTCGTTCCCTCGCTGGCGGGGGGCAGCCGCGACGACCTGCGCGCGGGCCGGGCACGGATCCAGGGCTTGAAAGTCGGGCTCCAGATCGGCGACTTCAACCTCGAGCGCGACCGCGTCGCGAACTGGCCGCCGCGGGAGGTCCCCGCGCTGATCCGGGACCTCGACCACGCCGACCGCCAGGCCCGGCTCCAGGCCTTGACCGGCCTGTCCGGCGCGGGCGCCGAGGGCCGCCCCGCCGTGGCGCGGCTGCTGGCGCTGCTCGGGGACCCGGACGAGGAGACCCGCCTGGCCGCGTTCTCGGCGCTCTCGTCGATCGACCCCGGCAACGTCGGGATGGTGCCGGCGGCGATCGCGCTCCTGCGGAATCCCGACCGGGCGAACCGCGTCCAGGCGGCGGTCACGCTGGGCGAGATCGGCCCCGCCGCGAAGGGCGCGGTGGAGGCGCTCGCCGAGACCGTGAGCCGCGACGGCTCCGGCACGGTGCGGATGCGCGCGGCCGACGCGCTCGGCAAGATCGGCCCCGCCGCGAAGACCGCCCGTCCCGCGCTCGAGGCCGCGCTGAAGGACCCCGCGATGGCGGCGCGTCCCGAAGTGCTGGCCCGGATCCGCGCGGCGCTGGACCAGCTGGCGAAGTAAGGAAAGCTCCGCGCCGGCGCGGAGAATTTCGCCCTCCCGGACGCGAATCCGCGCGCCGGCGCGTTGGCCCCTCAATTGCGCCGATTCCGCCTACCGGGAGGTGCGCCATGTTCGAAAGAATCCTGGTCCCCCTCGACGGCTCGCCCCGCGCGGAAATGATCCTGCCCCAGCTGGGGCGCATCCTCCGGCACGAAGACGCGGAAATCCTGCTCGTCCGCGCGGTCCACGTCCCGCCGATGCCGCCGGACTGGGGGATGGCGACCGACGACCTCCGCCGCCGCGAGCGCGCGGAGGCCCAGCGCTACCTCCACGACGTGGCGCTCCGTTTCTCCGAGCGCGGCGTCAAGGTCCACGGCCGCGTCCTCCAGGGCCGCCCGCCCGAGGCGATCCTCGACGCGGCGTCCGAGGAGGACGCGACCCTGATCGCCATGGCCACCCACGGCCGCAGCGGCCTCGCCCGCTTCGCCTTCGGCAGCGTCGCCGAGAAGCTGCTCCGGTCGAGCGACGTCCCCCTGCTCCTCGTGCGCTCCTTCCGGCCCAACCCCGACGGCGACCTCGAGCCCATGCCCCCCGAAGAGCTGCCGTTCCGGAAGATCCTGGTGCCGTTCGACGGCAGCGCGACGGCCGCCGCCGGCCTCGGCCCGGCCGTCAAGTTCGCCCAGCTCTTCAACGCGACCGGCGTGATCCTCCACGTGGTGCCTCCCTACCTCCCGCCCGGCCCGATCCTGCCGGGCATGGAGCCCGTGCTTCCGCCCGCGATCCCCGAGCCGGACGCGGAGGAGGATTCGGCGACCGCCGCGGCGGCGAGCCGCTTCGAGGCCGTCGACCTCCCCGCGATCCGCCGGACCGTCCTGGGCGACCCGGCCTCCGCGATCCTCGACCACGCGTTCGAGGCGGGCGTCGACCTCATCGCGATGGCGACCCACGGCCGCTCCGGGATCTCGCGCTGGGCGATGGGCAGCGTCGCCGAGCGCGTGCTGAGGGCGTCGACGGTCCCCATGCTCATCACCCGCGCCTCGGAGCGCGACGCGAAACGAAAGGTGGCCGCCAAACCCGCGCTTCCTCGCGCGCTGTAAGGGGCCCGCTTCGTCGAAGTCGCGGGGGAGTTCGACCGGCGTGACCGGCTACGGATGGAACGTGGGTCGCGCGGCGACGGGTGGATCGGAAATCATTCGTAGCGGCTGACGAAGGGGCCGGCCACGTTCTTGTGGATGGCGAACGCCATGCCCTCCGCGTTGGCGAATTTCATGGTCACGACGCCGAGGATCTGCCCCCGCAGATTCAGGAGGGGCCCGCCGGAGTTCCCCGGGTTGACCGCGGCGTCCGTCTGCACATAGATCTGCTTGCCCGGCTCGCGCTCGCTGTTACGAATCTGAGAGACCTTGCCGGACGTCAGCGACCACGACATGCCCTTGGGATGTCCGATGATCACCATGTCCTCGCCGACGCCGGGGGCCGCCGAGCTGAAGGACAGGACCGGCAGGGTGCCCACGTCTCCGTTGAGCCGGATGAGCGCGAGGTCGTAGGTGTCGTGCTCCGCGACCAGGGACGCCTTGAACTGGCGGCCGTCCTTGAGCGCGACGGCGATGCTCCGCGCGCCGTCGATGACGTGCTTGTTGGTGAGGATTAATCCCTTCTGGTTCATGATGGACCCGGAGCCGAACCCGGTCCCTTCCTGGAGCTGGACGGTGATCCGGACCACCGCCGGCGAGGCGGTCTTGAACACCAGCTCGGCCGACGGGGGCGGGATGAGATTCACCTGCCTCGGCACGGCCGCCGTGGGAATGCGGTCGAAGAATCCCGCCTGTTCCGTCGACAGCCTCTTGATCAGCTCGTCTTGGGGCATGAGGAAGCGCGCCTGATCGATGTTCTTCTTGGCCTGTTCCAGGTCGTCCGCCGCCGCCTTTTTCATCGCGACGGAATCGGCGCTGCCCCGGGTCACAAAGGGGTCGAGCACGATGTAGAGGACCTTGTACCAGAAGGCCATGGAGCGCCAGTAGTAAAGCTGGGCATCGTTGGCGCGCACGGCGATCGCGCGCGAGAAGTCGGCGATCGCCCGGTCGCACGCCCCGGGGATGGAGGCGGACCCTTCCAGGCTCGACAGCGGGAGCCCCTCGCCCTTGACCGCGTCGATGCCGAATTCTCGAAGGCGTTCCGCGGCTGTATCCTTGGGATAGGACCAATAGATCGGGGACAGGGCGAAGAAGTAGAGCTCGACCCCTTCGAGAAGGACAAGCCGCCCCCGGAGCATCAGCGACTCGCCGTCGTTCGGGTCGAGGGCGATCGCCCGGTCCAGGTCCTGGAGGGCCTTGTTGACGTCCTCCGTCCTCTCCCGCCGGACGCGGCGATCCTCCTCGTCCAGCTGGTCGATCGACGCCCCGAGCCAGGTCCAGCGCAGGCGCGCGCGGGCCTTGAAAACGGCCGGGTTCTTGGGGTTCGCCTGTTCATCCTTCGCGAAGGACTCGAGCGCCTTGGCCTGAAGGGCGGCGAGGGTGCTCCGGCATTCCGCGAGCTTCTTCTCCGCCGCCGGCAGGTCGCCGGGGGCGCTCCGCCGGCACGACGCGGCGAGATTGTTCGCGCGCACCACCTCGCGCGTCGCTTTCACGATTTCGCCGCTCGGCTGCCCGGAGGCGCCCTGGGGATCTCCGCAACCGACGACCAGGGTCAGGAGGGCCGCGGCGAGGTTCAAACTATTCATGGCGCTATTGGAGCATTCCGGCGTCGTCGCTCCAACGTTAATCGCCGACTCTTTCCGCCAACGAACGCGGAACCGAAGCCGGCCGCGTCGCGTTTCCCGACCGCCCGGGCCGATTAGACCTTGTCCGGCTCCGGGTGGATCCACGGGGCGCGGCAGGGGCGAAGCGCCGGCCCGGATCCGCTGGAGGGGTACAATCCGATCATGCGCGCGGCAGACCCTCCGCCGGAGCCTCGACGTCCCGTCGACTATGCCGGGTGGCTGGCGATCGGGACCGGGGTCTGGCTCTTCGGCACGCTGCTCGCGCTGTGGCGGATCGTCCCGAAGTTCGCGGAGGTCTTCGCCCAGGTCAAGGTCATCACGCCGGGATGGACCGACACGGTGCTGCGGGTCTCGTGGGCCGCTGTCCAATGGCCCGTTCCCTTCGCGCTTCTGGCCGTCGTCGTGACCTTCTCGGCCGGCTTCTTGAAGGGGCCGGCCAGGAAAGGAGCGAGAGCTCTCCTGCCGATCCTGATCGTCCTCACCCTCGGAGGGATCGTCGTCGGGCTGTTCCTGCCCTTGATCGGACCGCTGGAAAGCTTCGGGAAAGGCCGGCGCTAGATCAGACCTTGTCCGGTTCCGGGTGCTGCCACGGCGCCCGGTAAGGGCGGCGCAGCAGCGCGTTCGCCTCGGCGTCGCCGGGCACCTCGTGCTTCGCCGCATCCCAGGCCAGCGCCCGGCCCAGCTTCATCGAGAGATTGGCGAGCACGCAGGAGGACGTCGAGATGTGCCCCTCCTCGATGTCCGCCACCGCGCGGCCGCGCGAGGCGACGTTCTCGAGGAAGTTCTTCATGTGCGCGCGGTTGGCCGCCGCCGCGTGCCGCTCGAAGCGCGGCTCCGTCTTCTCGTGCTCGTCGGTGTAGCCGTCGGCGATGACGTCCTCCTTCACCGGCTCGCCCTTGAGGGGGAAGAACTCGTAGGCGTTCACGCTCGCCTTGAGCGTGCCCTTGTCGCCGTAGAACACGGCCGCCCACGGGTACTTCGGGTCCGGCGGCGCGCCCCAGGTGCGGTGCTGCCACGTGACCGTCAGGCCGTCGAACTCGAACGTCGCGCTCTGGGTGTCGGGGATGTTCGCCTTGCTCTCCTTGTCGACGAAGATGCCGCCGTGCGAGCTGATCCGCTTCGGCCAGCCCAGGCCCAGCATCCAGCGGACGGTGTCGAGCATGTGGATGCACATGTCGCCCACGATCCCGTTGCCGTACTCCCAGAAGTTCCGCCACGTCAGCGGGTGGTACATCGGGTTGAAGGGCTTCAGCGGCGCGGGGCCGGTCCACATCTCCCAGTCGATGTGGTCGGGCGTCGGGGCGTCGGGCGGATTCCCCTTCCGCCGCATCTCGTAGTAGCAGCAGATCTCGACGTGGCCGATCTTGCCGAGCTGCCCGCCCTTGATGATCCGGTCGATCGCGTGCTGGAGATGCAGCGTGCTGCGGCGCTGCGTGCCGACCTGCACGGCCTTCTTGTACTTGCGCGCGGCGGCCACCATCGACTGGCCTTCGACGACGTCCACGCTGATCGGCTTCTGGCAGTAGACGTCCGCCCCCGCCTTCACCGCCTCGATCATCGGCAGCGCGTGCCAGTGGTCGGGCGTGCCCACGAGGGCGATCTCGACGTCCTTCTCCTTCAGCAGCTCGCGCCAGTCGCCGTAGAGGCGCGGGATCTTCTTCGACGCCTGCCGCGCCGCCACCATGTCGCCCGCCTCGGCGAGCGTTTTCTTGTCGGGGTCGCAGAGGGACACGACCTCCACCGACGGCGCGACCTGGATCAGGCGGAAGAGGTCGTTCTTGCCGTACCAGCCGCAGCCGATGAGCGCCGCGCGCTTGGGCTTGTCCTGCCCGGCAAAGGCCCGGCCGCCCGTCGCCGCCGCCGCGAGCCCCGCGATCCCGGCCGTCTTGATGAAGTCGCGTCGATCCATGGAAGGTCCTCCCTCGTGTTGACGAAATGACGCGGTCATTTTATCAACGCTTCGATGCCTCGCGCCAATAGTCGCTCGGCGCCGTCCGATTGCGCGAAGAAGAGCGACGGCTCCGTCAGCTCGAGCTCCAGCAGCACCGGAGCGCCCCCGGGGCCGGGAGCGACGTCCACCCGCGCGTAGAGGAGCTCGGCCGGAACGAGCGACAGAACCTGGTCGGCGACGGCCCGCTCGGCCGCCGAGGGTTCCCGACGTCCGATGTCCTCCTTCGCGAAGAGGCCGCCCACGAACTGGACGTCGGGCCGCAGGATCGCCCCCTTCCGGATCGCGTGGCTGTAGCGGCCGGCGATGTAGATCATCCCGGTCTCGCCGTGGGCGTCGATGCCGTCGAGGTAGGGCTGCACCATGACGGTCCGGCCGGCGGCCTGGAGCTCGCGGACCTGGGCGACGGCCTTCGCGTCGCCCGGCGCGTAGCGCGCCGTGTCCTTCGAGCCGCAGGAGACGGCGGGCTTCACGACGAAGGGGCGGTCCGACGGCAGGAGCACGGGGTCGCGCGGCTCGATCCAGGACGTCGGGGTCACCGGCGCGCCGCCCTGGGCGAGCTCGCGCAGGTAGCGCTTGTCGGTGTTCCAGCGGAGGACGGAGGCGGGGTTGGCGAGCCGGGCGCGCGCGTCGGCCCACGCCAGGAACGCGTCCCGCTTCGGCACGTAGTCCCAGGTCGAGCGCACGACCGCGAGCGCGTACGCGTTCCAGTCGACGTCCGGGGCGTCCCAGACGACGGCCTCCGCGGCGAGATCGATGTCTCGCAAGGCCCGGAGCAGCGGCGGCAGGTCCTCGTCGAGGTCCTTCGCCTCCGCGGCCGTGACGAGGGCGATCTTCTTCACGCGAGCCCGAGCATCCGGAGGGGGTTGGTCGAGGCCATGGCGAGGACGTCGGCGGGGGAGCAGACGCGGAGGCGGATGATCCGGTCGACGATGTCGCGGATCGTCAGGTTGCCGCCCGCGAGCGTGCCGTCGGGCAGCCGCAGCGAGCCGTCGGGCATGCTCTTGACCGTCACGCCGGAGAACGAAAAGGTCCGGCCCTTCTTCAGCCCGGTCAGGAAGAAGCCGTCGCTGATCAGGATGATCTTGTCGGCGGGGCGGATCCGGAGAACCAGCTTCGCGATCTCGTCCGAGACGTGGACGCCGTCGCCGATGAGCTCCGTGTAGAGGTCCGGGTCGCCGAGCGCGAAGCCGACCAGGCCGGGCTCCCGGTGGTGGAGCGGGTTCATCGCGTTGAAGAGATGCGTCACGCTCGTCGCGCCCCGCTTCTTCCCGGCGAGCGCCTGGCGGGAGTCGGCCGTGCTGTGGCCCATCGAGACCCGCACGCCCTTTTTCACGAGGAAGCGGATGACCGGCTCCATGCCGGGCAGCTCGGGGGCCAGCGTCACCAGCTTCACGAGGCCTTCGCCGGCGGCGACCCATTCCCGGACTTCCTTCAGGTCGGGCGGACGCAGGTGCTTCGGATTGTGCGCGCCCTTGCGCGCCGGATGGAGGAAGGGGCCTTCGAGATGCGCGCCCAGGATCGTCGCGCCTTTCTCCCGCCCCTGGACCTTCTTCAGGTTCTCCAGGGCCGCGAGGATCTTCTCCAAAGGGGAGGTGATGTACGTGGCCAGGAAGCCCGCGACGCCCTGCTTCGCGACCCGCTGCGAGAGCTTGAGGAGGTCGTCGGGGTCCCGGCTCATCACGTCCAGCCCGCCCTGGCCGTGGAAATGGATGTCGATGAGTCCTTTCCGCATGCCGCCGAAGATAAGGAAAACCCTGCCTCAGGTACAGGTTCAGGTTCAGAGAATCCCCCCCTCGCCCCCCCGGGGGGGGCGACGGCGTGGCCCGCCGCGGGGGGAGGGGGGACGTCTCCTGTTCCTGATCCTGATCCTGAACCTTATAGTAGGGGCGCGTGCTGAACATCGCGGACGTGGTGGACCTGGAGGTCCAGCTGCGGCGGGACGCCGGCGCCGAGACCGCGGAGCGGGACCGGGCGATCGGACGTCGGCTCGGCAAGATGGAGGCGCCCCGAAGCCTGCTGAAAGGCTGGCTCGCGGAGCTGCGGCGCGGCGAAGGCTTCTGGCCGGGAGAAACCGTCCGGCGCGGCCTGCGCCTCTTCCGCTGGGTCCTCGTCGCGCTCGGCCTCGCCCTCGGGGCCGGCGCGGGCTTCGCCGCGTTCGCCCTCGACGGCGGCGCGCCCATCAACGTCGTGCGGGCCTGGGGGCTCCTCGTCGGACTTCAGCTCCTGCTCCTCGCCCTCACGCTGCTGCTCCTGCTCCGCCGCTCGACCGGCCCCGGCCTCTGGCTCCACGTCATCCTCGGCGTCCTCAAAGCCCGGGATCGCGCCCGCGTCCACGAATTCCTCGAACGGGCCGGCCGGCACCGCGCGCTCATCCGCTGGTGGGTCGTCGAAAGCTTCCAGATCGCCGCCGTCGCCGCCAACGTCGCCATCCTGGCCGCCGTTTTCATCCGGCTGCCGATGTGGAGCCTCGCCTTCGGCTGGGAGACGACGCTGGACTGGTCGCCCGCGCTCGTGCAACGCCTGACGGCGTGGATTTCGACCCCCTGGGCGGCGGCGTGTCCCGGAGCGGTCCCGTCCGCGGACCTCGTGACGCGCAGCGAGTACCTGCGCTTCGCGGAGGCCTATGCCGGCCCCGGCTCTCCGGCGGAGGTCGCCCTCCTCTCGCGCCGCTGGTGGCCGTTCCTCGTCCTGTCCGTCCTGGTCTACGGCCTCCTGCCCCGCCTCGTCCTCCTCGTCGTCGCCCGATGCCGCCAGCGCCGGGAGGAGTCGACGGCCTTCGAGCGCGGCGGCGATTACCGGCTGCTGCTCGACCGCCTCCGCGGCGCCGTGCTCAGCAGCCAGGAGGATCCCGCGACGGCCCGGCCGAACGAGCCGCGGATCGCCGGGGGCCCGGCCAGCCCGGAGCCCACGTTCCCGGCGCCCCGGGCCGTCGTGCTCTGGCAGCTGCCGTCGACGGCCCTCGCCGCGAACTCCCGGACGGTTCCCGTGCACGCGCTCACCGATCCCGAGCAGGAGCCGCGCGCGATCGAGGCGATCGCGGGAGCGCCGGGGGAGTCGGTTCTCGTGCTCGTGCCCGCCTGGGGCAACGCCACGAACGCGCTCAAGATCTTCCTCCGGGCGCTCCGGGCCCGGCTGGGGCAGGTGCCGGTGCGGATCGCGCCCGTGGACGAGGACGGGGCCGCCGGGTCGGACGCCGTGCGGAACATCTGGCGCGTGGACCTGGCCGACCTCCGCGACGCCTGGATCCAGGTGGGCGCGCCGTGACGCCGAGCCTGGCGGTCGTCGGGCGCATCAACGAGGGGAAGTCGAGCATCGTTTCGACCCTGGCGGAGGACGACTCCGTCGAGGTCTCCGAGCACGCGCGGACGACCACGCGCTGCCATCGCTATCCGGTGCGCGTGGACGGGGAGCTGCTCTACACGCTGGTCGACACCCCCGGCTTCGGCAACGCGCCGCGGGCGCTGCGCTGGATGAAGGAGCGGTCGCGCTCCGCCGACGACCGCGTCGAAACCGCGCGCGCCTTCGTCCGCGAGCACCGCGAGGATCCCGACTTCCGCGACGAGTGCGAGCTCCTCGGCCCGATCCTCGAAGGCGCGGGCATCCTCTACGTGGTCGACGCCTCGCATCCCTTCACCGTCGACTTCGAGGCGGAGATGGAGATCCTGCAGTGGACGGGGCGGCCCCGCATGGCGCTGCTGAACCAGATCCGCGAGCGCGACCACGGCGCCTCCTGGGCGCGCGTGCTCGACCAGTACTTCAAGCACCACGTCCCGTTCAACGCGCACGCGGTCGGGTTCGCCGACCGGATCGAGATCCTCAAGGCGTTCCGCCTCCTCCAGGCCGACTGGCGCGCGCCGCTCGACCGGGCCGTCGACGAATTCCAGAAGGACTGGGAGCGCCGCCGCGAACGGGCCGCCGCGATCATCGGCGGGCTGATCTTCGACGCCCTCCACTGGTCGGCCGTCGTGCCCCAGGATCCCGCGACGTCCCCCCAGGCGGTCGCGATCCGGAGCCTGACGGAGCTCGAGGCGCGGGCCCGGGAGGCCGTCGAGCGCCTCTACCGGCACGCGCGGCTCAAGCGCGCGGGCGGCAAGGACCTGAGCCTGGAGCCCGGGGCGCTCTTCTCCCGCGAGACGTGGAAACGCCAGGGTCTCACGCTCCCCCAGCGGCTGGCGGCCTGGGCGGGCGCGGGCGCGACGACCGGCGGGGCCATCGACGTCGGCGTGGGCGGCGCCAGCTTCTTCGCCGGCGCGGTGCTCGGCGGCGCGATCGGGCTCGGCGTGGGGGTCTGGCGGGAGAAGCGGGGCGGCTTCGACTTCCGGGCCCGCTGGCTGGCCAAGGACCGGAAGGAAGTGACGGTCGGGCCGGTGACGGACCCGGAGTTCCCCGTGGTGCTCTTCAACCGCGCGCTCGGGCACTATCGCCTCGTGCGCGACCGCGCGCACGGGCGGCGCGACGACCTCCTCCTGAAGGACGAGGACCGCCCGCTGTCGCGCCTGCCGGACGACCTTCAGCGTACTCTCATGAAGCTGTTCAAGGAGCTGATCCGGGGCGGCGGTTCCTCGGCCCTGAAGACGCGGCTGAACCAGGAGGTCGAGAAGGCCCTTCTCGCCAAGACATGACGCTGCTCCTCGCCCTGGCCCTCGCGCAGGACACGGAGTTTCCGATCGCCGTCTGGCTGCAGAGCCCGCGGAACGCGGCGGCGTACAAGGCCGCGGGGATCAACACCTACGTGGGCCTCTGGGAGGGGCCGACGGCGGAGCAGCTCGACGCCCTCAAGGCCGCGGGCCTGAAGGTCGTCTGCCACCAGAACGCGGTCGCGCTCGCCCGCAAGGACGACCCGACGATCCTGGCGTGGATGCACGGCGACGAGCCCGACAACGCCCAGGCCAAGGACGGCGGCTACGGGCCGCCCATCCTGCCGTCGAAGATCGTCGAGGACTACGCGAAGCTCAAGGCCGCGGACAGGCGCCCGGTGCTGCTCAACCTGGGGCAGGGCGTCGCGTGGGACGGCTGGATCGGCCGCGGCACGCGCACGAACAAGCCGGAGGACTATCCCGAGTACCTCAAGGGCTGCGACATCGCGTCCTTCGACATCTATCCGGCCGTGCACGACGCGCCGGCCGTGGCGGGCAAGCTCGAGTTCGTGGCGAAGGGCGTCGAGCGCCTCCGCCGCTGGACCGACGGCAAGAAGCCGGTCTGGACCTGCATTGAGGCGTCGCGGATCGACAACGTGAAGACCAAGCCGGCGCCGGCGCAGATCCGCGCGGAAGTCTGGATGGCGATCATCCACGGCGCGACGGGCCTGATCTACTTCGTCCACCAGTTCAAGCCGCGCTTCGACGAGGCGTCGCTGCTGCATGACGCGGAGCTGCTCAAGGCGGTGACGGAGATCAACCGCCAGGTGCGCGAGCTGGCGCCCGTGCTGAACGGCCCGACGGCGACGGACGTCGCGTCGGCGACGAACGTGGCCCTGCTGACGAAGCGGCACGGCGGCGCGACCTATCTCTTCGCCTGCGAGATGAAGGGGGCCGCCGCGACGGCGCGCTTCACGGTGAAGGGCGCGACGGCGGACGTCCTGGGGGAGTCGCGGACGCTGAAGCTCCGGGACGGCGGTTTCGAGGATGCCTTCGGCCCCTACGAGGTCCACCTTTACCGGTTAAACTAGGGAATGAGACGCGTCGCCGTTTTCGGGCTGCTCTGCCTCGCGGCGGCGCCGCAGGATCCGCCCGATTTCCCCGACGGCGTGTTTCCGGCCACCAACCCCTGGAACTGGGACATCTCGGGCTTCGCCGTGCATCCCGGCTCGGACGCGTACATCGCGGCCATCGGGGCGTCGACGTTCATCCGGGAAGACTACGCGTTTCCGTACAGCGTGGTGCTGAACGCGCAGGCGGATGTCGCGGTCGCCTTCAACCTCTACGAGGACGAGAGCGATCCGGGACCGCTGTTCGGCTCGCCGGCCGACGGGACGCTCAGCACGGGGAGCCAGGGCATGTACCCCATTCCCGCGGGGGCGCCCATCGAAGGGGGCGGCGACGCGCACTGCCTGGTCATCGACCAGGACAACCGGCTGCTTTATGAAACGTACGTCACGACCGGCGGCCCTCCCTGGAGCGCGGCCTGCGGCGCGGTGTGGGACCTCGACGGGAACGCCGTCCGTCCCGAAGGGTGGACGTCGGCGGACGCGGCGGGTCTCCCGATCTTCCCCGGACTGATCCGCTACGACGAGGCGCAGACGGACACGATCGACCACGCGCTGCGCTTCACCTGCTCGCCGACGCAGAACCGGCACATCTACCCCGCCCGCCACCACGCGGGGCAGGCGGACACGGCCCTGCCGCCCATGGGCCTGCGGGTCCGCCTCAAGGCCGGCGTGGACCTCTCGGGCTTCACCGGCCACGCGCTCGCCATCGCGAAGGCGCTGAAGAAGCACGGCATGATCCTCGCCGACAACGGCAGCGACTGGTACATCTCGACCACGATCGACAGCCGCTGGGGCGCGAACATCCGGACGATCCGCTCCCTGAAGGGCAGCGACTTTGAGGTGGTCGTGTCGGTCAACGCGGCCGGCGGCCCGATCCTCGCCGTGCCCGGAGGCGGCACCGGTCCCGTTCCCCCTCCCGATCCGCCGACGCTCGGCGGAGGGGGCGGGGGAGGCGGCGGCGGAGGCTGCGGCTGCACCGGCCTCGAGCTCCTGCTTCTGCTGGCGTTCGTCCGGCGTCGCGCCCTCTTGTAGGGAATTCGGCCGGAGCTGGCGCGTTTTCCTGGAGAAGAAGAGGGAGTTCGCATGGCCAACGTTCTCGTCACGGGCGCGAGCAAGGGCTTCGGGTTCCTGATCGTGAAGACGCTGCTGAAGGACGGCCATCGCGTGGCGGCCGGCATGCGGGGCGTCGGCGGCAAGAACGGCGCCGCCGCGGCGGAGCTGAAGGCGGCCGGCGCCGCGCCGGTCGAGCTGGACGTGACCGACGAAGCGAGCGTGAACCGCGCCGTCGCGTCCGCCGGCGCCCTGGACGTCGTCGTCAACAACGCCGGGGTCGGCGTTCTCGGCCTGCAGGAAAACTTCACGCCCGAGGATTGGAAGCGGGTGTTCGACGTCAACGTCTTCGGCGTCCAGCGGGTGAACCGGGCGGCGCTGCCGGGGATGCGGGAGCGGCGCGCGGGGCTGCTGATCCACGTCTCCAGCCTGCTGGGCCGCATGGTCATCCCCTTTTACGGCCCCTACAACGCGACGAAGCACGCCCTGGAAGCGCTGGCCGACAACTACCGCGTCGAGCTGTCCGGCTTCGGCGTCGAGTCGGTGCTCGTGGAGCCGGGCGGCTACGGGACGTCGTTCATGGACGCCATGCTCCGGCCGTCGGACGCCTCGCGCGACGCCTCCTACGGCCCCCTGGCCGGGGCGCCGGAGAAGGCGTTCGCCGCCTTCGCGAAGCGCCTGACGGGCCCGGACGCGCCGGATCCCCAGCGGGTGGCGGACGTCGTCGCCGGACTCGTCCGCGCGCCGCGCGGGAAGCGGCCCTTCCGGTCGACGGTGGACCGGACGCCCATGGGGGAGGCCGTCGAGGCCTGCAACCGGACCGCCGAGGAGCAGCAGGCGCGGGTCTACGCGGCGTTCGGGATCGCCGACGTCCTGACGGCCAAGGTCTAGAGCGGCATCCTGACGCGCAGCAGGCGGCGGTCGAGGACGGCGGCGAAGACGACGGCGTCGCCGCTGAACACGGGCTCGGAGACCGCGTCGAACATTTCGCTCTTCCGCGCGCCGGCCACGATGAGCCACTTGGCTCCCTTGCGGGCGCTGTAGGCGACGGCGGCGCCGTCCGGGCTGAAGACCGGCGTGCCCGAGACGCAGTCGAATTCCTCGCCGACGGCGCCGCCCGCGACGAGCGCCTGGCTCCGCCCCGACAGGACGTAGAAGGCGGGGAGCGGGCCGCGCGGCCCCCAGACGGGCCAGCCGACGCCCTGGAAGGCCTTGCCCTTCTTCGTGCCGACCACCATGTACTCCCGCTTGCCCCGCCGCGCGCGATACGCCACGGTCGTCCCGTCGGGGCTGAACCTGGGGGTCCCGACCTCGTCGAAGGGCTCGCCTTCGGCGGCGCCGACGCGGACCACGTGCGCCTTGCCGCGCGCCGCCGCGCAGGCCACGGTCCCGCCGTCGGGGCTGATGACCAGCAGATCGAGGGCCAGGTCGTCCGGAAGCGGCCGCTCGTCGAGGATCTCGGTCGGGTTCATCGCCTGAAGATAAGGCGCGGGCGGGCCGGAATGAAGGGAAGAGTGGGGCCTCCCGGGCCCGGGGGATCCCTGAGAGGAAAATGTGAAGCCCGGATCATTCATTCTTGACCTGACGGTCGCCGGACCCGCATACTGTCACCCATAGGTGGGGTGGTTATGGGTGGCTCCAACGGAGGGCGTACGGCCATGAGAGTCAAGATCGCTTCGGTTCTGTGGACGGTCCTTCTCGCGGCCGCGCCGGCCTTCGCCCAGCAGGGCAGCTTGACCTTGAAAGATTCGGATCTCGAGCTCTGCCATCGCAACGAGACCGCCTGGTCGATCGGCAAGACCGGCGCCCTCGCGGACGGCAAGGTGACCTGGACGGTCACGGTCGTCAAAGGCGCGGTGAGCGACGACGTCCTCAGCGGCTTCGGCTTCGTCCGCATCCTCAACAGCGGCACGGCGGGCGCCACGCTGGGAAACATCGTCGTGAACCTGCAGCGCCGCCAGGGCAACAAGTGGGTCACGGCCTCCTCCGACATCGCGAACGCCACGCAGGGCGACGCCGCCGTCAAGGCGCTCCTCGTGGCGGGGGCCAGTTCCGAGGGGAAGTCGTGCTTCGAGGAGAACGCGGCCTCCGGGCCGCTCGTCTTCACCGACGCGAACTCCAACTCGCTCTTCTCCCTCGTGCCCGCGTTCACCCTCCCGCCGGGCCAGGCGCTCGACCTCCTCTTCCACGCGGACTTCAACAACTCCATCCTCGGGATCCCGGCGGGCGAGCTCGTCCGCTTCGAGGTCATCGTGACCTTCGGGAACGCGGGCGCGCGCGGCGGCAGCGGCGCCTCGGCGAGCTGGATCGACATCAACGGCAGCGGCGCGCTGGAGCCCCACGAGAAGTACGTCCGGAGCGTTCCGTGCCGCCTGACCCGCGGCGTCCCCGTGCTCGAGGAATGCGCCAAGACCGTCACCCTGACCGACACGGCGGCGGATGTCGTCGCCACCGGCACGGTGGGCGTCTCCGGCTTCTTTACCGACATCGGCGGCGGCACCGGGGTCCAGGAGCTTTCGGCCTCCGGCGTCTTCACCACCTCGGTCCTGGTCACGCCCGGCGCGCTCGGCGGGACCGTGACGAACACGGCCTCTCTCGACAGCCCCGGCGACGAGATCACGCTGGAAGGCCCGCTCGACCTCCTGACCGGCCTTCCGTCGTACAGCTACGAGGTCGAGTGCTGCCCCGGCCTCCACCTGCGGGCCAGCTCCACCGTCGTGATTCTGTCGCTGGAGTCCCCTGAGGATCCCCCGGGCCACCAGGAAGGGGACTACCTCACGTATACCCAGGGCGGATGGGGCGCGACGCCCCGCGGCAACAATCCGGCGAGCATCCTGGCCGCGCATTTCGCGGCGGTGTACCCGCAGGGCGTGGAAGTCGGCATCCCCGGCGCGGGCGGCTTCTCCATGAAGTTCACGTCGGCGGCCGCGATCGGCGTCTACCTGCCGAACGGAAGCGACCCGTCGTCGCTCACCGCCGACCTGGTCGATCCGGCCAGCAGCAGCGCCGGCGTCTTCGGCGCGCAGGTCCTCGCCCTCCGGCTCAACGTCGATTTCAGCGACGCGGACGTCCCCGGATTCAACCCGCTCCTGGGCCACCTGTTCCTCCACGGCACGGGCACGTCCCTCGACGGCCTGTCGGTGAGCCAGATCCTGGCCGTCGCCGAGACCGCCCTGGGAGGCGGCGCCCTGCCCGTCGACTACGACCTCAGCGAGTTGAGCGACCTCGTCACGGACCTGAATGAGGCGTTCGACAACGGGACTCCGACGGGCTGGGCCGAGACGCACCTGAGCGAGGGCACTTAAGCACCGTTTCATATCACGACCGGCCCGCGAGGGCTTATAAAGGGGGTGATGATGATCGCGCTGCTCCTGGCCCTCCAGGACGAGCTCCAGGTCATGCGCCCCGACGACAAGGCCGGGACGCTGCTGTACGAGCGGCTCCGCGCCGAGTGCAAGGAGCATTTCGACGTCCGCCGCGAGGCCGTCGCCGCGCTCAAGACGCCCGACGACGTCCACCGCCGCCAGGCGGAGCTGCGGAAGAAGTTCGTCGACGCCCTCGGCGGCCTGCCGGAGCGCACTCCCCTCAACGCGAAGGTCGTCGGCGAGCTCAAGGGCATCGGCTTCCGCGTCGAAAAGGTGATCTACGAGAGCCGCCCGGGCCACCACGTCACCGCGAACCTCTACCTCCCCGAGGGCCCGGGGCCCTTCCCGGGCGTCCTCGTGCCCTGCGGCCACAGCGACACCGGCAAGGCCGCCGACACCTACGTCAAGGCGTCGATCCTGTTCGCCAAGAACGGCTGCGCCGCCCTCTGCTACGACCCGATCTCCCAGGGCGAGCGGCGGCAGGTCGTCGACGCCCAGGGCAAGCCCCTCGGCAAGGGCAACACCGGCGAGCACACCATGATCGGCATCGCCGCGATCCTGGTGGGCGAATGCGCGGCGACGTACCGGATCTGGGACGGCCTGCGCTCGCTCGACTATCTCGCGGGCCGGCCGGAGGTCGATCCCAAGCGCCTGGGCTGCGCGGGCAATTCGGGCGGCGGCACCCTGACGTCCTACCTGATGGCCCTCGACGACCGGATCGGCGCCGCCGCGCCGTCCTGCTACATCACCACCCTCGAGCGCCTCTTCGAGACCATCGGGCCGCAGGACGCGGAGCAGAACATCCCCGGCCAGGTCGCCTTCGGCATGGAGCACGCCGACTACGTCACCCTGCGCGCCCCCCGGCCCACGCTCATCAACGTGGGCACGCGGGACTACTTCGACATCACCGGCGCCAAGACCACGTTCCGCGAGGCGAGGGGCGTCTACCGCCTGCTCGGCGCCGAGGACGCGGTGGAGCTCTTCGAGTTCGACGACAAGCACGGCTGGTCCCAGCCGCGCCGCGAGTCGGCCGCCCGCTGGATGCGGCGCTGGCTGCTCGACGACCCCCGGCCCGTCGTGGAAAGCGAGGGCCCGATCTTCAGCGAAGCGGACCTGCGCTGCACGGCCTCCGGCCAGGTCCTGGCCGATCTCAAGGGCCGCTCGGTCTTCGACCTCCTCCGGGAGCGCGCGAAGGCCGCCTCGCGCTCCGCTCCCACGAAGGACGTCGTCCGCGAAAAGCTCTCCCTGCGGCCCGCGACGTCGAAGGTCGTCTCCCGGAACTCCGTCACGCGCGACGGCGTCGAGATCCACCGGCGCGTGGTGGAGGTCGACGGCCTCACGATGCCCGAGCTCGTGTACCGCCCCGCGAAGAAAGGCAAGGTCGTGCTCCTCGTCCACGGCGGCGGGAAGGCCAAGGTCCACGAGCGCGCGATGGCCCTCGCGAAGGAGGGCCTGACGGTCGTGGCGCCGGACCTGCCGGGCTGGGGCGAGACCGAGCTGCATCCGGGCGGCAAGCCCTTCGGCCCGGACTGGAAGGAAGCGGCGCTCTCCCTGCACCTGGCCCGGCCCCTGCTCGGCCGCCGCGTCGCCGTCCTGCTCGAGGCGATCCAGCGCGAGGGCGTCTCGCGCCTGA
>DASVNH010000102.1:0-3271 GCA_036383955.1 Planctomycetota bacterium
CGGGCGGCGCGCGCAGGACGAGCGGGTCGCCTTTGACTTCCTCCGCCAGGCCGAGCACGCCGATGCCCAGGCGGCGCTTGACGTCGTCGCCGCTCCGCACGCGCCGGTCGGCACCGCGCAGGATCAGCGCCAGGACGAGCCCGGCGAGCGCCCCGACGCCCAGGGCCCACGCGACGACGCCGCCCCGGATGCCGCCGGCGCGGGAGGCGTCGAGGGCTTCGACGGCCAGGGTCGCGAGGGGGATGGACTCGTCGCCGATGTCGCGCATGAGCTTTTCGGCGGCGGCCAGCTCGGCGACGAGGCGTTCCTTCTCGGCGCGGTGAGGCGCCCCTTCGCGGATCTTCTCGGCGAGCTCGCGGATCTCCAGCAGCTTCCGCAGGCCGCGTTCGTCGAGGGACCGCCGCTCGGAATCCATGGCGTCGATGGAGTTGCTCAGGCCCACGATGGTCTTCTCGCGCACGACGTAGAGCTCCTTGCGCATCTCGAGCTCCAGGTCGGCCATGCGCTGGGTCAGCCGGCGGATTTCGGGATCCTCGGACGTCCGCCCCGCCATCTTGATCGCGCGCTCGGCGCGCACCGACTCTCGTTCGGCCGTCAGCTTCTCGAAAAGCGCGGACGTGAGTCCGTTCTCCTCGGGCCCCGTCGGCAGCGACTCCCGGAGCCGGTGCTCCGCCGCCTCCAGCACCCGGATGCGGGCGCGGGCGCGGTCCTGCCGGGTGCGGAGGGCCTCCGCTTCCTGGACGATCGAGTCCGCCGATCCCTGGAGCGCGGCCATGCTCCGCTCCATCTCGCGAACAGCCTCTTCGATCTTGCCGAACTCCGCCTCCGAGAGCCCGACCCGGGTGCGGAGGCTCTCGACCCGGCCCGCCGCGCCCCGCTGGCGCGAGGCGCCGACGAGGACCGCCGCCTTGGCCCGGGCGTTCGCGGCCAGGCGGGCCTCGTCCGCGTCCGACGATTCCGCCGTGGCGGTGTCGGCCGCGATGGCCACGGCGACGAGCGGATCTTCGACGACCTTCACTTCCGGCCAGCGGGCGGCGTCCGCCACCAGTTGGGCCTTGTCGAGCTTCTCGCGGAGGGCCTCTTCCGAGGCGCTCTTCCAGTAGTCGGGGCCCAGCGCCCCGCGGCCCTCGTGATGGGCCTTCACCAGCGCGGCGCCGAGCTGGGCGGTCACGCGGTCCTGGAGGAGGTCGGGCGCCCCCTTGCCCGCCAGGGTGGCGGACGCGGTGTAGCGGACGGCGCGGGCGCGCCTTTCGATGACAGCCGCGCCGACGGCCGCGATCGCCGCGCAGGCGAGAGGCAGCCACCAGAAACGGCGCAGGGCGCCTGATACGAAGCGCATCAACAACCTAGATCGACCAGACCGCCGCCCGGGCTAAAGCCTTATCCGAACGAGCGCCAAGCTCCAAGCGCGAAGCTCCGAGCTTGGCGCTATCCGAGGATCCTCTTGTCGTCGCCCAGGAAGATGCCCTGCAGGTTCATCTTCAGCTGCTCGGGGTTCGGGGAGTACTGCAGGGCCGCCTTCTTCGTGATCAGGCCCGTGTTGATCAGGTCCACGAGCGACATGTTGAAGTCCTGCATGCCCTCTTCCTTGCAGCCGCGGATGAGGTCGGCGAGCTTCTTGTCCTCGGCGTTCATGATCAGCTTCTGGCACGTCGCGTTGTTGAAGAGCACCTCCACCGCCGGCACCACCTTGACCCCCTCCTTGCACGAGGGCAGCAGCTTCTGGCAGAGGATGGCCCGCAGGTTGAAGGCGAGGGACTGGCGGATCAGCGGCTGCCGCTCCACCGGGAAGAGGTCGAGCAGGCGCCCGATGCACTGCGGCGCGCTCGACGCGTGGATCGTCGCGAAGACCAGGTGGCCCGTCTCCGACGCCATCAAGGCCGCGTCGAACGACACGTAGTCGCGCATTTCGCCGACCAGGATCACGTCCGGGTCCTGCCGCACGACGTGCTTGAGCGCCTGGTGGAAGTCCGGGACGTCGATCCCGATCTCCCGCTGGTTGATGAACGACTTCTTGTCCTGGAACAGGTACTCGATCGGGTCCTCGATCGTGATGATGTGCGCCTTCTGCCGCGAGTTGATGTGGTCGATCGCGCAGGCCAGGGTCGTCGACTTCCCCGAGCCCGTGGGGCCGGCGACGATGATCAGGCCCTGCTCGAAGTCGGTGATCTTCGCCACTTCGGGCGGCAAGAAGAGGTCGTTGAACGTGGGGATCGAGGTGTTGACGCGCCGGGCGGCCACCGCGATCGTCCCGCGCTCGGCGAAGACGTTGATGCGGAAGCGGCCGACGCCCGGCAGCGAATACGCAAAGTCCAGGTCGTGCTCGGTCCCGAAGCGGTCGCGCTGCTGTTCGGTCATGACCTCGTACATGATCCGGCGGACGTCGTCGCCCGACAGCGGCTTGCTCCCCACCTCGTGGATCACGGTGTTGACGCGGAGGATGGGCTTCTGCCCCGCCTTGAGATGCAGGTCGCTCGCCTTGTTGCGGGCGGCGGCGTACATCAGCTTTTCGACTTCCTTGAGCTGATCGACGGGCTTCTCCAGCCCCGGCAGGGCCGCCGTCGGAATGGGCGTCGTCGCCGCCTTCGAAAGATCGTCGGCCATGAAATGTGCCTCCCCAGTCCCAGCTGTCCGTTCGCCCCGCTCCCAAGGCTAACACCCCGACGAGGGGACCGCAAGGCCGGAACCGGAACCGGAACCGGAACCGGAACCGGACCCGGAACCGGAACGGGAACCGGAGCGCGGTGTGAGCCTCCGAACGAATCGGGTCCGGTTCGGCACGGGTTCCGCCCAATCGGGTCCGGGTCCGGTTCCGGGTCCGGTTCCGGGTCCGGGTCCGGGTTAACGGGGGCGGCGGATGACCGGCGTGGTTTCCTTGGACGACGTCCAGAGCGACGGGCCTTCTTCGCGAGAGGCGCCGCTCTTGACGCGCTCGGTCCACTCGGCGTTGTCGCGGTACCAGCCCACCGTGGCGCGGAGGCCCGCCGCGAAGGCGACCTTCGGCGTCCAGCCCAGCGCCTTGCGCGCCTTGGAGCTGTCGAGGGCGTAACGGCGGTCGTGCCCCGGCCGGTCCTTCACGTACGCGAGCAGCGACTCGGGCTTGCCGAGCTGCTTCAGGATCGATTTCGCGACCTCCAGATTAGGCCGCTCGTTCCCGCCGCCGAGGTTGTAGACCTCCCCGGACTTCCCTTTCTCCAATGCGGCGAGGATCCCGCGGGCGTTGTCTTCTACGTGGAGCCAGTCGCGGATCTGGAGGCCGTCGCCGTACACC
>DASVNH010000103.1:0-52629 GCA_036383955.1 Planctomycetota bacterium
TCGATCAGCTCGAAGCCGGCGGGGAAGCTGACGTGCGGATGCAGCCCCATCTCGCGCGTGAACGCGCCGGCCCGGACCCATTCGCCGATCTTGGGGAGGTGATACGCGACGGCGTCGCCGAGGTGCGGCGCGAAGAACCAGACTTGCAGCAGCAGGCGGAGCGCGACGACGGCGGCCGCGGCGAGGATCCAGGGGCCCGCGGCGGGGAGCGAGGGACGTCGAAGCCCCCGGTGCGCGCCGCCCGCGAGCAGGAGGGCGAGAACTACCACCGAAAAGAGGCCGAGCGAGAGGACGTCGAGAGCGCCGAGCAGCCCGGCGGCGAGGACGGTCGCCGAGATGAGAAGAAGGCGGAGGAGGAGGAATTGAAGGACGTCGACCGCCCCGTCGCCGGTGCGGACGAGGCCCAGGAGGGCGCGGGCGCCGAGGAGGGAGGCCGCCTGGGCGGCGGCGAAGGCGAGGACGGCCATCACCGGAAGATCTCGACGACGCGGGGGAGCTGCGAGGCGAGGTAGAGGCCGAGGACGTAGGCGGCGGCGGGGACGGCGGGGTCGGGGCCGCGCCGCCAGACGCTCCAGAGGCCGTAGAGGGCGAGGACCGCGGGGACGTCGCGCCACGCCTCGGCCGGGCGGGCCGCCACGCGCCAGGCCAGGAAGGACGCGAGCGCGAGCGTGGCGAGGATCTTTCGGCCCCCCATAGCGGGGCCACCATAGCGCCGATCGGAAGGAGGATCAAGACTGAGGGATTCCCCGACGCGCGGGCGCCGGAATCTTGGTGACGCGAGCGCCGGGCGGTCGCTATGCTTCACGGCGTGACGGAAGCCCGCCCTTTTCCCCGGGGGATCGCGCTCGTCTACGCGTTCGCGGCGGCGGCCTCGCTGTCGATGGGCGTCCTGCCGCTGCTGGGCCTGCCCTGCGAGCGCTGCGCGGGCGGCGCGCTTTCGCTCGCGCTCCCCTGGATCGGCGGCGGCGTCTACGCGGCGCTCGCGCTTCTCGCCCTCGCGCGGCCCGGAGCCGCCCTCCTCGCGCACGCGGCCTCGTTCACCGTGTTCCTCCACGCCGATCTCATGGGCGAAAGCTTCGCGCTCGGCCGCCTCTGCTGGGGCTGCATGGCGGCGGCCGCCTTCGTCTTCGGCGCCGGGGCCTGGCGCGCGGCCGTCGCTCCCGCCGAGCGGATCCCCCTCGCCGCCGGGCTGCTCCTCGGCGCGGCCTCCTCCTTCGTGGCGCCGTACGACCGCGTCGACTACGCCGTCACCCGCCGGATCTGGCCCGCCCGCCTCCTCGCGGACCTGCCGCCCGTCGTCTCCCGCGAGCGCGTGTTCCAGTGCGAGCACGCGGCCGCGGTGCGGCTGCTCGTCTACGAGAAGGACTGCAAGGCCTGCGGCAGCGCCACCCGGCGGCTCCTCCCCGCGGTCCACCAGGAGTTCGGCGACCGCGTGTGCGTCCACCTCCAGGAAGTGCCGGCCCCGCCGCCCGGCGCCCGCCTGCCCGTCTTCGTGATGGCGACGCCCGACCGCCGTCTCCTGGCGATCGAGGGCGGCCCCTCCGCGGAGGAGCTGCGGGAAATGCTCGCGTCGCTTCTGGAAAGCCGTCCGCCGCGGCTGGGGGCCCGATGACGACGCTGCTTCTTCTGGTCCTGGCCGGGGACGTCTACGTCGACCCCCTCAAGGGCGACGACGCCACCGGCGCCCCCTTCCGCAGCGTCGCCAAGGCCCTCGCCGCGATGAAGGAAGGCGACACCCTCCATCTCGCGAAGGGCCTGTATCGGGAGTCGATCGTCGTCGAGCGCGGGGGGATCACGATCGACGGCCATGGCGCCACGCTGACCGGCCTCGAGCCTCTCGACAAGGCCGCGTTCGCCCCGCACGCGCCCGGGGTTTTCAAGGTCCGCCTGCCCGCCTACGCGAAGGCGGCGCCGCGCGCGGTCCTCGACGGCGAAACGCTGATGGGCGAGAGCGTCCTCGAGGAGATCCACGAAGGCGACTTCGTGTGGCGGCGCGACGAGCTCTTCGTGGCCCTGCCGGAGGGCAAGACCTGGGAGAAGGCGACGCTCGCCCTGCGGACGCGACGCGACGGCCTGGTGGTGAAGGGCGTGTCGAACGTGGTCGTCCGCGACCTGATCTCCGATCAGTGGGAGGGCGACGCCTTCCGCGTCGAGGGCCGGGCCGAGGGCGTGCGCTTCGTGAACTGCGAGGGGCGGTACGCCGTCGGCGGGGAGTCGCGCGGCCTCCACGTGAAGGACGGCGCGACGGTCGCGGCGGCGGGATGTCGGTTCAGCCGGAACGGCATGGGCGCGCACGCGATCCATCGGAGCCGGACGTCGCTGACGGCCTGCGTGTTCGAGGACAACCTGAACGTCGGCGCGCGGGTGAACGGCGCCGAGCACGCGTTCGAGGACTGCGTGTTCCGCGGCAACGGGGCCGCCGACCTCATGGCGGTGTCGCTCAGCCCCGACAGCTCGAACGGCGGCGGGCCGTCGAACGTCCGCGCGACGCGCTGCCTCTTCGCGGGCGGGAAGGGCCCCGGCCTGGTCGTCCAGCTCGGCGACCACGGCGGGGAGGCCGTCGCGCGCGAGTCGGTCTTCGCGAAGGGCGTCGCCGTGAAGCTCCGGGGCGGGACCTACCTCGGGGACTTCAACCTCTTCGGGGGGAAATTCGAGACGGAAGAAGAATCGCTCGACCTGGCGGCGTGGAGGACGTCGACGAAAGCCGACGCGGCCTCGGAAGCCGGCCCGGTCGCGCCGTCCGGCTGGAAGCTGGGCGGCCGGGACATCGGCCCCCGTTGAGGTTCAGGTACAGGTACAGGTACAGGAACCACCCCCACCCCCGCGGTGTGCGGGAAACTCCTGTACCTGAACCTGTACCTGAACCTGGGCGTATAGGACTGGGAGGAAACGCATGATTCTCATCGCACTGGCGGCCCTCACGCTCGCGCAGGACAAGCTTTCGGTCTACGTCGGGACCAGCGGCAAAGGCGGCAACGGCATCTATCGCTTCGACTTCGATCCGAAGACGGGGAAGGCGGGCGAGGCGTCCCTGGCCGTCGAGACGGCCAACCCGAGCTTCCTCTCCGTGCATCCGGGCGGGAAGCACGTGTACGCGGTCGGCGAGATCGGCAACTTCGAGGGGAAGAAGAGCGGCGCGGTGAACGCGTTCGCGATCCAGGCGGACGGCTCGCTGAAGCTGCTGAACGCCCAGCCTTCCGGCGGCGGCGGGCCCTGCCACATCGTCGTCGACAAGGGCGGCAAGAACGTGCTCGTGGCCAACTACGGCGGCGGCAGCTGCGAGGCCATCCCCATCCAGGCGGACGGCACGCTCGCGGCTCCCACGTCGTTCCATCAGCATCAGGGGTCGAGCGTCGACAAGGGCCGCCAGTCGTCTCCGCACGCGCACTCGATCAACCTCGATCCGGCCGGCCGCTTCGCCTTCTGCGCGGACCTCGGCCTCGACAAGATCCTGGTCTACAAGTGGGATCCGGCCAAGGGCCTGCTGACCCCGAACGATCCGCCGGCGGCCCCGGCGCCCGCCGGCTCGGGCCCGCGCCACTTCGCCTTCCGCCCCGACGGCAAGTTCGCGTACGCGTGCGGCGAAATGACGTCCACCGTCATCGCCTACGCCTACGACGCCGAGAAGGGCGCGCTGAGCGAGATTCAGGTCATCTCCACGCTGCCCGAGCCCGTGAAGGGGAACTCGACGGCCGAGATCGTCGCGCACCCGAGCGGCAAGACGCTCTACTGCTCGAACCGCGGCCACGACTCGATCGCGGTGTACGACATCGATCCGGCGACCGGCAAGCTGACGTCCAAGGGCCAGGTGAAGACGGGCGGCAAGACGCCGCGCAACTTCGCGCTGGACCCGTCGGCCCAGTGGCTCTTCGCGGGCGGCCAGGGCTCCGACACGATCCACGTCTTCAAGGTCGGCGCCGACGGCGGCCTCACCGCGACGGACACGGTCGTGAAGGTTCCGAACCCCGTCTGCATGAGGTTCCTGGCGAAGTAGCCAGGAGCCAGGAGCCGGGAGCCGGACGGGGACCTAGCGGAGCCAGAGGACGGCGACGCCGCCGGCGCCGGCGAGCGTCATCGCGAGGAAGGCGGGGAGCGTTCGACGTCCCAGCGCCCAGCCGCCGAGCGCGACGGTCATGCCCGCCTTGACGAGGGTGTTGGACGCGACCGCGATCAGGATCGTGACGGCGGCGTGGCGCGGATCGAGGCCCTGTTTGGCGAGATTCGCCATGGACAGGGTGACGGCGTCGACGTCCGTCAGCCCGGCCAGCGCGCCGGCCGCGTAGATGCCCGCGGTGCCCAGCGTCTGCTGGGCAAACTTCGACACGATCAGGACGACCACGAAGACCGCGCCCAGCTTGAGGGCCGAGCCGAGCTCGAAGGGGTTGTGGAACGCGACCTCTTCGCCCGCCTGGGCGGCCTTCTTCGCCGAGCGCGCCAGCAGGAAGGCGGAGACCAGGCCGGCCGCCGCCATCGCGGCCATCGGCCAGGCCACGGCCGGGACGAGCGCGGGATTCACGACGGCCACCTCGGCGACCACGCGCGGGGCCATCACCGCCGACGCCAGCACGACCGCCATGGCGCAGGGCGCGGCCACGTCCGGCTCCCGCCTGGCTCGCCCGGAGAGGGAGAGCGTGACGGCCGTCGACGATGCCAGCCCGCCGAGGAGACCGACGACGCCCAGGCCCCGGCCGGGACCCAGCGCGCGGATCGCGACGTAGCCGGCGAAGCTGATCCCCGCGATCAGCGTCACCATCAGGCCGATGTTGGACGGATTGAGGGTGAAGCGTCCGTAGGCTTTGTTCGGCAGGAGGGGGAGGATGATGACGGCCAGCACCGCGAACTTCACGGTCGCGAAGATGTCCTCGTCCGACAGCTTGCTCACCCAGCTGTGCAGGGGCTTCTTGAACGAGAGGAGCGCCCCGGCCGCGACGCCGACGGCCGCCGCCAGCAGGTAGCGCTCCTTGGGGCTGGGGAGGAGGTCGGGCGACAACGCCAGCGCGCCCAGGAGGTAGGTGAGCAGGAAGGCGACTTCGCTGGTGATGCCGCGGTCGCGGTCGCGACGGATGTCGTCCGCGAACGAGATCAGGAGGGGCGCGAGAAGGGCGAGGAGGCCCGCGCCGATCGTCCAGGCACCGAAGGGCCGGGCGAGCAGGGCGCAGACGCCGCCGAGCAGCGCGGCCAGGGAATAGGTGCGCACGCCGCCGAATTTCGGGGCGGCCGGCTCTTGCAGGCGCTGCTGCTGCTCGCGCTGCAGGCCGATGAGGAAGCCGATGCCCAGGGCGACGCCCAGCCCGCCGAACGCTTCTTGGAGACCCACGCCCCCAGCATCCCGATCCGACCGACGTCCGTCAATGCTTGACAGCCGTCCTACCGTCCGGTAGGATCCCGCACTTCGGCGTACCTTGGAGTAGGAATACTTCGCGTGGACTTCGGCTGGGTAGGATAAACAATGAACGCCATCGCCCCCATGAAGCGGGAGCTCAAGGAGCTGCAGCTTCTCTTCGAGATCAGCCAGATCCTGGACCGGACGCTCGACCTTCGGGAGGCGGTCGGGCCGGTGATCGACGCGATGGCCGCCCACATGGGGACGGTGCGCGGCACGCTGGCGCTGATCAACCGGCAGACCGGGGAGATCAGCATCGACGCGGCGCACGGGCTCTCCGAGAGCCAGAAGGAGCGCGGTCGCTACCGGGTGGGCGAGGGCGTCACGGGCAAGGTGATCCAGACCGGGCGGCCCATGGTGGTTCCGCGCGTCTCCGAGGATCCGCTCTTCCTCAACCGCACGGGGGCGCGCGACGGCCTGAAGAAGAAGGACGTCGCGTTCATCTGCGTCCCGATCAAGATCGGGACCGAGGTGATGGGGGCGATCTCGGCGGACCACGTGCTGCCGAAGGAGGTCTCGCTGGAGGAGGACGTCCGGCTGCTGACGATCATCGGCTCGATGATCGCGCAGGCGGTGCGGCTGCGGCAGTCGGCGCAGGAGGAGCGCCAGAAGCTGCTGGACGAGAACCGGCGGCTGACGGACCACCTGAAGGAGAAGTTCCGGCCGGCGAACATCATCGGCAATTCGAAGCAGATGCAGGACGTCTACGACCAGGTCGCCCAGGTCTGCAAGTCCAACACGACGGTGCTGATCCGGGGCGAGAGCGGGACGGGCAAGGAGCTGGTCGCCCACGCGATCCACTTCAACAGCCCGCGCTCGGGCAAGCCGTTCATCCGCGTGAACTGCGCGGCGCTGCCGGAGACCCTGGTGGAGAGCGAGCTCTTCGGCCACGAGAAGGGCGCCTTCACGGGCGCGCTGGCCACCCGCCAGGGCCGCTTCGAGCTGGCCAACACCGGGACCATCTTCCTCGACGAGATCGGCGACTTCTCGCCCGCCACCCAGGTCAAGCTGCTGCGCGTGCTCCAGGAGCGCGAGTTCGAGCGCGTCGGCGGGAGCGCGTCGATCAAGGTCGACGTCCGGGTGATCGCCGCCACCAACCGCGAGCTGGAATCGATGATCGGCGACGGCAAGTTCCGCCAGGACCTCTACTACCGCCTCAACGTCTTCTCCATCCACATCCCCGCGCTGCGCGAGCGGAAGGCCGACATCCTCCTGCTCTCCGACTACTTCGTGGAGAAGTACGCGCGGCAGCACCACAAGAGCGTGAAGCGGATCTCGACGCCCGCCATCGACATGCTGATGGCCTACCACTGGCCCGGGAACGTGCGCGAGCTGGAGAACTGCATCGAGCGCGCGGTCCTCGTCTCCGAGGACGAGGTCATCCACGGCTTCCACCTGCCCCCCTCGCTGCAAACCGCCGAGGCGAGCGGCACCGTCGCGGTCGGGCCGCTGCAGGCCACGCTCGACAACGTCGAGCGCGAGATGCTGATCGAGTCCCTCAAGAGCGGCCGCGGCAACATGGCCAAGGCCGCCCGCGCCCTCGGCATGACCGAGCGCCTCATCGGCCTCCGCGTGAAGAAGCACGGGATCGACCCGCGCCGTTTTCGCTCGGACTGGTGACGGACGAGAGCCAAGAACCTAGAGCCAAGAGCCTAGGGATTCCCCCCCCCGTCGCCCCCCCCTCGGGGGGGAAGGGGGGACTGCTTGGCTCTAGGTACTTGGCTCTTGGCTCTACCGGGCCGTAGCTCTTCATCCAGCGTTGTAGAGCCCCTCTCCCTCTGGCGGCGCCGTGGCACGCCGCTTGCGCTCTCCTCGCGACAAGGAGGGTTTATGTTCGTGCGACGCTGGATGACCACGCCTCCCTCGATGCTCCTCGTGGACACGCCGGTCGGCGACGCCCTGCGCTTCATGGAGTCCCGGGGCCTCGCCCATCTGGCCGTGCTCGGCACCCGCGGCATCGAGGGCCTGGTGACCCGCGAAGACCTCCGGATCGCCGTCAGCAAGGGCGACGGCTGGGCGCCGCGGCGCCAGCTGGAGCTCGGCGCCGTCGCCTCCCCCTGCCTCAGTGTCTCGCCCTCCGAAACCCTGGAGCGCGCGGTCCAGCTCCTCGTCGAGCGCGGCGCGCCCGCCCTGGCGGTCGTCGACGGTGGCCGCCTCGCCGGGATCCTGTCGGTGGGCGACGCCCTCCGCGCCCTCGCGACGATCCTCGGCTCGCCGGAAGCGGGCGCCCGCGTCGTGGTGCGCGTGCCGGCCGAAGCCGACCTCCTCGACGAGGTGCGACGCCGCTCCTGCGGCCTCGCCGTGCGCGGCCTGGCGGCCTTCGAGGAGCCCGGTGGCGAGATGCAGGTCATCCTGCGGCTGCGCGGGCGGACGTCCGCCGCCTGAGGATGCCCGCCTCCGACGCCCTGAAGCTCCTCTGCGCCCTGGCCGAGTCGCTGGAGCGCGACGGCGACCTGCCGACCGCCCTCGCCACGATCGTCAAGGAGGTCTGCCGCTCCTGCGGCTGGGTCGGCGGCGAGTCCTGGACGCCGGCCGGCGACCGCCTCCGGCCCGGGCCCTCGTGGTTCCGCCCCGGCTTCAGCGAGTTCGCGCGCCGCAGCCGCGACTACCGCTTCCGCCGCGGCGAGGGCCTCCCGGGCCGCGTGTGGGCGTCGCGGAAGCCCGCGTGGGTGCGCGACGTCCGGGACGACCTGAACTTCCCGCGCCGCGGGCTGGCGCGCGTCGTGGGACTGAGGGCCGGGCTGGCCGTGCCGGTGCTCGCGCGCGGCCGCGTGGTGGCGGTGCTCGGCTTCTTCTCGCGGCGGCGCCAGGACGAGGACCGCGGCCGGCTGCGGGTGGTGGCGGCGGTGGCGGCGCAGCTGGGCTCGCTCCTGCGCCGGCGGAACGCGGAGGCCTCGCTCCGGACGTCGCGCCTCGCCCTGGCGGCGCGGGAGGCGGAGCGCCAGCGGCTGGCGCGGGAGCTGCATGACGGCGTCGGCCAGCTGCTGTCCTCGGCGGCCTTCCGGCTCCAGCGGGAGGACGCGGCGGAGCTGCGCCCCGTCCGGCGGCTCGTGGAGTCGGCCGTGTCGGAGGTGCGCCGCCTCGCGCGCAACCTCGGCCCGGCCGCGCTGCGCGACCTGGGCTTCCTTCCCGCCGTGCGGATGCTCGGCCGGGAGCTGGCCGCCCGCTCGGGGGCGCGCGTCGACGTCCTCGAAGACGCCTTTCCCGCGAAGCTGCCGGCCGGCCTTTCCCTCGAGCTCTACCGCATCCTGCAGGAGTCGCTGTCGAACGTCGAGCGCCACGCGGGGGCGACCCGGGTGTCGGTCCGCCTGCGGGGCGGCCGGCGGCGGCTGCGCGTGGTGGTGCGCGACGACGGCCGGGGCTTCGACCTCGCGCGGCCGGGACGGGCGGGGCTCGGCCTGGGCCACGTGCGGGAGCGCGCGTCGCTCCTGGGCGGGGAGCTGCGGCTGCGTTCGTCGCGGGGCGCGGGCACCGAGATCGGCGTGAGCGTGCCGTGGGCGCCGTGACGACCGCGCCGATCGGGGTCCTGCTCGTGGACGACCATCCGGTGGTCCGGGAAGGGCTGCGCTCGTTCCTGGCCACCTGTCCGGGCGTGCGCGTCGTGGGGGAGGCGGGCGACGGCCTGGAAGCGGTGCGGCTGGGGCGGGACCTGCGGCCGGACGTGGTGCTGATGGACGTCGCGATGCCCGGCCTCGACGGCCTGGAGGCGACGCGGCAGCTGGCGTCGGCGGCGCCGTCGGTGAAGGTGCTGCTGCTGACGGTGTCGGAGGAGCCGGAGTATCTGCGGGAGGCGGCGCGGGCGGGGGCGTGCGACTACCTGCTGAAGGACGCGTCGCCGTTGGAGCTGCTGAAGGCCCTGGAGACGGTGCACGCGGGGGGGCCGTTCCACACCGCGGGGAGGTCGGAGGCGCTGCGGGAGTCGCTGCGGACCGAGGCGGCGCCGGCGGTGGAGTTGACGCCGCGGGAGCGGGAGGTCTTGCGGGGGATCCTCGAGGGGGAGACGAGCCGGGCGATCGCGGGGCGGCTGGGGCTGTCGGCCCGCACGGTGGAGTCGCACCGGATCCGGCTGCGCCGGAAGCTGGGGGCGCGCTCGTCGGCGGAGCTGGCGCGGCGCGCGCTGGAGCTCGGTCTGGCGCCGCGGCCGGGGAAGGGCACCGATCCGTAGTTGTCCCCTCGCGAAGCTACCCTTCGGTGGTTTCGGCGCGCGCCTACCGCGCTGGATCCGGAGGGGCGCAGAGGGGGGCGGTGGCTTGGCACGACCCTTGCTCCATGGGGCGCAGCCGAGCACGGAGCTAACTAGAACTCAAGCCGGTGGCCGCTGAGGCCGCCGGCTTTTTTTTTTGGAGGTGGGGCATGAACCGACGGAAATTTTTGAAGGCGGCGGGCGGCCTGGCGGCGGCGCCGTTCCTGAAGGGCTGCGACTCGAAGCCGGCGGCGGCGGCGCCGCCCGCGGCGTCGCCGGGCGCGGGCCCGGTGGCGCACGCGGACGGGCCGGAGCTGAAGGAAGTCAAGTTCGGCATCATCGCGCTGACGGACAACTCGCCGATCGTCATCGCGCACGAGAAGGGCTTCTTCAAGAAGTACGGGATCGACTCGGTGGTGAGCAAAGGCGCCAACTGGGCGGCGATCCGCGACTCCCTGTCGAACGGCGACATCCAGGCGACGCACATGCTGACCGGGATGCCGATCGCCTCGACGATGGGCCTGCTGGGCTCGCCGAAGAAGCCGATGATCATCCCCTGGATCCTGAACCGCAACGGGCAGTCGATCACGGTCGCGAAGCAGTACAAGGGCAAGGTGGCGGCCGACCCGAAGGCCTTCAAGCCGCTGGTGGACGAGGCCAAGGCGAAGGGCTCGCCGCTGACGTTCGCGATGACCTTTCCGCCGGGCACGCACGCGATGTGGATGCGCTACTACCTGGCGGCCGGCGGGATCAATCCCGACAAGGACGTCGCGCTGATCACGGTGCCGCCGCCGCAGATGGTGGCGAACATGAAGGTCGGCAAGATGGACGGCTACTGCGTGGGCGAGCCCTGGAACGCGCGGGCGATCGCCGACGACATCGGCTACACCTCGCTGAACACGCAGGACATCTGGCCCGACCATCCGGAGAAAGTCTGCGCCTTCCTCCTCGAGTTCCAGGAGAAGTATCCCAAGACGGTGAAGGCGGTCCTGCGCGGCCTGCAGGAGGCGAGCGTCTGGCTCGACAATCTCGACAACCGCAAGGAGCAGGCGGACATCGTCTCGAAGCCGACCTACATCAACTGCCCGCCGGAGATCATCCTCGGCCGCATGCTGGGCGATTACGACTTCGGCGACGGGCGGAAGAAGAAGGACCCGCTGTACATGACCTTCAACGTCCGCAATTGCAACTACCCGCAGCCGAAGTACGTGAAGTGGTTCCTCTCGCAGTACCGCCGCTGGGGCCTCGTCGAGGGCGCGCCGGACTACGCCGGCATCGCCAAGCAGGTCATGCGGCCGGACATCTACGAGGAGGTCATGAAGGAGATGGGCGCGAGCCACGGCGGGCTCGACAACAAGCCCGAGACGCTCTTCGACGGCATGACGTTCGACCCGGCCAAGCCCGAGGACTACGCCAAGGGCTTCCCGGTGCACAACCTGAAGGGCTAGGCGATGACGCGACGCGAGCAGTGGGTCCGCGCTCTCGGCGATCCCGCCACCTGGGGCCGCGCGCTCCGGGTGGGGGCCCCCGTGGGGCTCCTCCAGGCGGCGATCCACCAGGGAGACGCGTGGCTCCGGCTCGCGGTCGACGCCAAGGTCGTGCTCAAGACGGTCGTGTCTCCGCTGGTCGGCTTCGCCCTGGTCTGGGCGGGCGCGGCGGGGGCGCTGGTGACGAAAGCGATGGAGACGCGGGCGCATGGCCGCTGAGAAGCGCAAGTTCCAGTGGGACGTCCTGCTGCTGCCCCTCGTGGGCATCGGCGGAGTGGTCCTGCTCTGGGCGATCACGAGCTCCACGGTCGCCACGAGCCTCCCCAACCCGGGCAAGACCTGGGAGGTGAGCCGGCCGTACGTGGTCGCGCCCTTCGAGAAGCGGGGCGAGCTCGACCAGGGCATCCTGCGCTTCACCTGGTACTCGCTGGTCCTGGTCGCCAAGGGCTACACCCTGGCGCTGCTCATCGGCACGCCCCTGGGCTTCCTGCTGGGGATGTCGAAGCTCTTCACCAAGTCCTTCGACCCGATCATCCAGATCCTGCGGCCGGTCTCGCCGCTGGCCTGGCTGCCGCTGGGCCTCGTGCTCTTCCAGAAGTCGCATCCCGCCGCGCTCTTCACGATCGCGATCTGCGCGATGTGGCCCACCGTGCTCAACACGGCCCTGGGCGTGCGCTCGATCCCGCAGGACTACCTCAACGTGGCCAAGGTCCTGGGCCTGTCCCGCATGAAGACCCTCTTCAAGATCATGATCCCCGCCGCGATGCCGTACATGTTCACCGGCTTCCGCCTCAGCCTCGGCATCGCCTGGCTCGTCATCGTGGCCGTCGAGATGCTCACCGGCACGCCGGGCGTCGGCGGCTTCCTCTGGCAGGAGTACAACAGCCTCATCTACGAGCACATCATCCTGTGCATCGTCACGATCGGCGTGGTCGGCTTCGTGCTCGACCGCCTGATGAGCCTCGTCGAGAGGAGGTTCAAGACCGCGTGAGCGAGCCCCTGCTGGTCCTGGACGGCGTCTCGAAAAGCTACGCCGGGCACGAGGTCCTGAAAGACATCAGCCTCTCCGTCCACGCGGGCGAGTTCGTGGCGATCGTCGGCTACTCCGGCGCGGGGAAGACGACCCTCGTCTCCATCCTCGCCGGCCTGGTCAAGGCGGACGCCGGCCGCGTCCTCATGGAGGGCAAGCCCATCGCCGGCCCCGGCCCCGACCGCGGCGTCATCTTCCAGAACTACTCGCTGCTCCCCTGGATGAGCGTGATCGACAACGTGCTGCTCGCCGTCGACCAGGTCTTCCCGGACTGGACGCCCCAGAAGCGCCGCGAGCACGCCGAGAAGTACCTCAAGATGGTCAAGCTCACCCCGGCGCTGGCCAAGCGGCCCCACGAGCTGTCCGGCGGCATGCGGCAGCGCGTGGCCGTCGCCCGCGCCCTCGCCATGGATCCGCGCGTCCTTCTCATGGACGAGCCGCTCGGGGCCCTCGACGCCCTGACGCGCGCCACCCTCCAGGTCGAGATCGAGCGGATCTGGCTCCGCGACCGCAAGACCGCGCTCCTCATCACCAACGACGTCGACGAGGCCGTCCTCCTCGCCGACCGCATCATCCCGCTCTCGGCGGGGCCGGCCGCCACGCTCGGGCCGGCGGTGGAGGTCGACCTCCCCCGTCCCCGCGACAAGCGGCTGCTGAACACCGACCCCCGCTACAAGGAGATCCGCCGCGAGGCGCTCGACTTCCTTCTGGGCCCCGGCGCCCACAAGAAGCGCGCTCTCGCGGAGGTGCGCGCATGAACCAGGGCTTTCTGGAGTTCTGGCGGATCGGGAAGTCCTACGGGAGCGCCGAGATCGTCCGCGACTTCAACCTCAAAGTCGCCGAGGGCGAGTTCGTCTCCATCATCGGCCACTCGGGCTGCGGGAAGTCGACCGTCCTCTCCATGGTCGCCGGCCTGGTCCCCAAGTCCTCCGGCGGCATGATCCTGGCGGGACGGGAAGTCGACGGCCCCGGCCCGGACCGCGGCATGGTCTTCCAGTCGCCCAACCTGCTGCCCTGGCTCAGCGCCCTCGACAACGTGCTGCTGGGCGTCGACCAGGTCTTCCCGGGGAAGTCGAAGGCCGAGCGCCGCGACATCGCCCGCCGCCACCTGGATCTGGTCGGCCTCGGCGACGCGATCGCCAAGCGGCCCGCCGAGCTCTCCGCCGGGATGCGCCAGCGCGTGGGCCTGGCCCGCGCCTTTGCCCTCGACCCGAAGGTGCTCCTGCTCGACGAGCCCTTCGGCATGCTCGACTCCCTCACGCGCTTCGAGCTGCAGGACGTCCTCCTCGAGCTCTGGGCGCGCGACCGGAAGACGGCCATCATGGTGACGCACGACGTCGACGAGGCCCTCTACGTCTCCGACCGCGTCGTGATGATGACGAACGGGCCGGCCGCGACGGTGGGGCAGATCATGGACGTGACGCTCCCGCGCCCCCGGCGCCGGCCGGGCATCCTGGACCATGCCCATTACCTGCCGCTTCGCGAGCGGATGATCGGCTTCCTGGGCGACGAGGCCCACGACCCGGAACCGGAGGGCGAGAAGGAGCCGTCCGAGGACGTGGAGCCCGTGCCTCTTCCCGCGCCCGGCGGAACCTGATCCCCGGAACCTGAAAGGAGACGCGCATGAACGCCCATCTTGGAGTCCGTCCCGAGACGGCCGTCCGCCCCGCGCGGGGGCCCTGAGCCCGCGGCGGACCCCCCGGTACGCCTTCACTTTTACTTACTTAGGAGATGCGTCATGAACGCCGCGCTCAGCCTCTGTCTACTGATGTCCCTGGCTCAAGAAAAGCCCGCCGAGCCCCCCAAGACGCCGGCCCCGCCGCCGCCGGCCCAGGAGCCGGTCAAGGTCGAACCGCTTCTGAAAACGCTCGCCAACCAAATCACGATCGGCGGCCAGCTCCGGCTGCGCGCCGAGTACCGGGATCCGATCGCGTACAACAATCCGGCCGGCACGCCCAAGGACGACCAGCACGAGGACGCCGACCTCCTCCTGGAGCGCATCCGCCTCAACCTGACGTTCACGCTGGCGGACCAGATCACGATCTTCTTCCAGCCGCAGGATCAGCGCACCTTCGGCGACGAAGGCGCCGCCGCCACCCCCGTGTTCGTCAGCGACGAGACGAACCTCGACGTCCATCAGGGCTGGGTCGAGGTCAAGGACCTGCTGTCGCCGGGGCTGTCCCTGAAAATTGGGCGCATGGAGCTCTCGTACGGCGACCAGCGGCTGGTGAGCCCGCTGGACTGGAGCAACATCGGCCGCGCCTGGGACGGCGCCAAGCTGCGCTATCAGCAGCCCGACTGGTGGGCCGAGGCCTTCTACACCGTGATCAAGGAGGTCCAGGGCGCCGAGGACGACCAGGACTTCTACGGGTTCTACGCCAGCTACGTCGGCGTCAAGGACCACGAGTTCGACGTCTACGTCTTCGGCCGGACCCTGAACGACAACCTCTTCACCGGCGAGACCTCCGGCCCCGCGAACGACCGGATGGACTTCACCCCGGGCGTCCGGCTCAAGGGCAAGATGGCCGGGTTCGACTACACGGCCGAGGGCATGGTGCAGCGCGGCGAGGTCGGCGACGACGACGTCAAGGCCTGGGCCGCCGCCCTCACGTTCGGCTACACGTTCGACATCGACTGGAAGCCGCGGATCGGCGTCGAGTACACCCACGCGAGCGGCGACGGGGATCCCACCGACGGCGACCACGAGACCTTCGACCTGATGTACGGCTTCGGGCATTTCTACCAGGGCTTCGCCGACATCTTCTCGTTCAAGAACGGCAAGGACCTCGCGCTCTACCTCAAGGTCGCGCCCGCGCCGTACCTGTCGTTCCACGTCGATATCCACACCTTCACGCTCGATGAGGATGTCGACAGCTGGTACAACTTCGCCGGCGCCCCCATCCGCACCGACGCCACCGGCGCCGCCGGCGACGAGATCGGGAACGAGATCGACGTCCACTTCCGCTGGGCGGTCGGGAAGCACGTGAAGTTCTGGGGCGGCGTCACCCGCTTCTTCGCGGGGGACTTCGTCGAGGACACCAAGGGGGCCGGCACCGACGGCGACATGACCTGGGCCTTCCTCCAGGCGGTCGTGGAGTTTTAGTCCGAGCGAAGGCGAGGACTACCCTGAGCGAGCGAAGCGAGTCGAAGGGTTGACCACACGGCGGTGGCTCGTGGAGCCCGGTCCTACCGGGACGTGGGCCGCCGCGAAGGATGTCAGAGGGGAACGCGTGGCACGAAGCTTGCGATAGACATAACCGCAGTTCTCACCCATTATCCCCAGCCCGGAGCCGGGGGGTGCGGGTCCCGCCAGGGACTCCAACCCCCGGCTTTTCCATTTCTGGACACGGAGACAGGGAAGGTCCTACTGCGCGGAGAGGCGCCGATTCAGTAGTTTCCGGGGGCTGTTCCCACCGTCCGGTGGGACATGCGCGCCGTCTCTCCAGGGAGGACGTGGCACGCGGATTGCACTTCTTCTCCCGGATGAGCACCGAGGATGGAGGCGACAAACCGCTGGGTCCGTTGACGCCCCGGCAGGCGGAGCTGTTGAGGCTCATCCAGAACCTCGATCCGTCCGCGCGCCACACGATCAAGATCCTGTGCCGGGGCGCCGAGCCCTGGGAGATCCAGGAAGTGATCGAGCACCGCCAGATCGGAGAGGTGAAACCCCGGAAGGCCTAGTCGTCCCCCGCTGGCACGGAGCCCCCTTGAACTCAAGCCGGCGTCCTGGCGTGCAGGATGCCGGCTTCTCTTTTTGGAGTGCGGATGCGCGAAAAACTGGTCGTGATCGGGAACGGCATGGCCGGCGCCCGGGTGGTCGAGGAGATCCTGCGCCGCGCGCCGGAGCGCTTCGACGTCGTGATGTTCGGCGCCGAGCCCTACGGCAACTACAACCGCATCCTGCTCAGCAACGTCCTCAACGGCTCGCAGTCCCCGACGGAGATCTTCATCAACCCGCTGTCCTGGTACCGGGAGAACAAGGTCACCCTGCACGCCGGCGTCCGCGCGGTCAAGATCGACCGGCAGCGGAAGGTGGTCGTCGGACGTCCCATGAAAAAGGACGCTCTCCCCTACGCGGCGGGCGACGGCGGGCTGGAGGCCAAGGAAGTCGAGGAGTCCTATCACCACGTCATCCTGGCGACCGGCTCGCGGCCGTTCGTGCCTCCGATGGAAGGCTTCGGGGGCCCGGGGACCTTCCTCTTCCGCACGATCGACGACTGCGAGCGGATCGCCGAGTACGCGAAGTCGAAGAAGAAGGCGGCGGTGATCGGCGGCGGCCTGCTGGGCCTGGAGGCCGCGCGCGGGCTGCTGACCCACGGCGTCGAGGTGACGGTCCTCGAGGCGGCCCCTTACCTCATGATGGCGCAGCTCGACCCCGAGGCCGGGGCGATGCTGAAGACGACCATGGAAGGCATGGGCGTCAAGGTCCTCTGCGAGAAGATCACGACCCGGATCGTCTCCGAGGGCGGGCGGATCACCCACCTCGAGCTCAAGGACGGCTCGAAAGTCGAGACCGACATGGTCGTGGTGAGCGCGGGGATCCGGCCGATCACCGAGACGGCCTCCGCGAGCGCGTTGACGGTGGACAAGGGGATCGTTGTCGACGACCAGATGCGGACGAACGACCCCGCGATCTTCGCGGTGGGGGAGTGCGTCCAGCACCGCGGGAAGATCTACGGCCTGGTCGAGCCGATCTGGGACCAGGCGAACGCGCTCGCCGACGTGATCACCGGGAAGGACCCCGCGGCCGCGTACGCGGGCTCGAAGCTCGGCACCAAGCTCAAGGTCATGGGCGTCGAGCTCGCCTCGATGGGCGAGACCAAGCCCGCCTCGCCCGCCGACGACGTGGTCGTCTACCGCGAGCCCAAGCGCGGCGTCTACAAGAAGCTCATCGTCCGCGACGGCAAGCTCGCCGGCGCCATCCTGCTCGGCGACGCCGGGATGTCCTCCACCCTCATGCGCTACTTCCTGGGAGAGACCCCCGTGCCGGCCCGCTACTCCGACCTCCTCTTCGAGGCCTCCGAGCCGACCTCGCTGCTGCAGGTCGTCGACATGCCCGACTCCCTCCAGATCTGCAACTGCAACGGCGTGAGCAAGAAGCAGATCGTCGACGCCGTCCGGAGCGGCTGCGGCACGACGCAGAAGGTCGGCGCCTGCACGCGCGCGGGCACCGGATGCCAGTCCTGCGTCCCCGTGGTCGCGCAGCTGATCGCGGCGTACCGGGACGTCACGAAGACGGACCCCAGCGAGCACTACTACGTCCCCGGCGTCCCGCTCGAGAAGTCGAAGCTCGTCGCCGAGATCCGGCGCCTCGGCCTCAAGTCCGTCAGCGCCGTCTTCGCCGCCCTCGCCGGCGGCAAGGAGGATCCCGCCTCCAAGGTCGGCCTCGCCTCGCTGCTCAAGTCGCTCTGGCCCGGCGAGTACGACGACGAACGCGACGCCCGCTTCATCAACGACCGCGTGCACGCCAACATCCAGAAGGACGGGACCTTCAGCGTCGTCCCGCGCATCTTCGCGGGCGTCACCACGGCCTCGGAGCTCAAGCGCATCGCCGACGCCGCGGTGAAATACAACGTGCCCATGGTCAAGTTCACGGGCGGGCAGCGGATCGACCTCCTGGGCGTCAAGAAGGAGGACCTGCCCGGCATGTGGAAGGACCTGGGCATGCCCAGCGGGCACGCCTACACCAAGGCCTTCCGCACCTGCAAGAGCTGCGTCGGCACCGACTTCTGCCGCTACGGCGTCGGCGACTCCATCGCCCTCGCCCAGAAGATCGAGCGGCGCTTCCAGGGCGTCGAATCCCCCCACAAGATGAAGCTCGCGACGGCCGGCTGCCCGCGCAACTGCTCCGAGGCCTACGTGAAGGACCTGGGCGCGGTGGCGATCGACGGCGGCAAGTGGGAGATCTACATCGGCGGCGCGGCGGGAGGCAGCGTCCGGAAGGGCGACCTCCTCTGCACCGTCGACTCGCACGAGGACGTGCTCAAGTACATGGGCCGCTTCATGCAGTACTACCGCGAGCACGGCAAGTACCTCGAGCGCAGCTACCACTTCCTCGAGCGCGTCGGCATCGAGACGCTCAAGAAGATCCTGGTCGAGGACAGCCTCGGCATCTGCGCGCGGCTGGACGCCGACATCCAGAAGGCCGTCGACGCCTACGTCGACCCCTGGAAGGAAGCGGAGATCCCGAAGTATCCCCAGCAGTTCAGCGGTCCGGAGCTGGCCCAGATTCTGGAGGTCGCGGAGAACAATGGCTGATCTCGCCTCGAAAGTCCGGGTCGGCGCCGCCGACGCCATCCCGCCCGGCCAGGGCCGCTGCTTCCTGGTCGGCGGCGAGGAGATTTCGGTCTTCCGCCAGCGCGACGGCCGCCTCTTCGCGACCCAGAACCGCTGCCCGCACAAGAACGGCCCGCTGGCCGAGGGGATCGTGGGCGACGGCAAGGTGATCTGCCCGCTGCACGGCCACAAGTTCGACCTGGCCACGGGGGCGGGGCCCGAGAAGGAGTGCCTGAAGGTCTACGCGGCGCGCGAGGTGGACGGCGGGATCGTGGTGGAGCTCAAGACGTGAAAGCCGACCGGCGGGGCCTGCTCGCGGGGTGCGCGGCGATGGCGCTCGTCGGCGCGGCGACCTTTCTCGGCTCTGAAAACCTAAAACATTACGATCCGATCCTGCTGACTTACACCTTCGGGACGCTCTTCGCGGCGTTCGGGATCGCCTACCGCGTGACGGTCTGGCTGCGGCGGCCGCCGACCCGGGTGTACCTGCGGCGCGGCCTGCGCCTGATGCTCAAGGGGCGCCACGCCGTGAAGGCCGCGAAGGCGGCGGTGGTCGACATGGCCGCCCAGCGCTTCATCGCGCGGCGCAGCCGCCTGCGCTGGTTCATCCACTTCAACCTCGCCTGGGGGACGATGCTGGCGATCGCCGTCACCTTCCCTCTGGTCTTCGGCTGGCTGCATTTCGAGACGCCGACGGGCGACCACCAGAACCGCTACCAGGTGGTTTTCCTCAGCCTGACCGTGATGGAGTTCAAGCTCGACTCCCCGATCCGCTTCCTGATCTTCAACGCGCTCAACATCTCGGCGATCATGGTCACGCTCGGCGCGATCCTGTCGATCCACCGGCGGCTGGGCAGCGAGGCGGCGACGGCCCGCCAGCAGTTCGGGAACGATCTGCTGCCCCTCGTGATCCTCCTGGCGATCTCGCTCACGGGCCTCCTGCTCACGTTCAGCACCCACGTGCTCGAGGGCGCCGGGTATCAGGCCCTCTCGCTCATCCACGCGCTCACCGTCTGCCTGGGCATGGTCTACGTGCCGTTCGGGAAGTTCTTCCATATCTTCCAGCGCCCCGCCCAGCTCGGCGTCGTGATGTATCGCGAGGAGAACCGGACCGGCCCGCAAGCCGCCTGCCGCGCCTGCGGCGAGAGCTTCGCCGGCGCGCTCCACGTCGCCGACCTCAAGGGCGTCCTGGCCGAGACCGGCGTGCCCCTGGGCGCCCACCTCGACCTCTGCCCGCGCTGCAAGCGCCGCAACGTCGCCGCCCTCGCGGCGGGCCTCCGCCACGCCGAAGCGGCTTCGGCCGCGCAGGCGGGAGCCGCCCGGTGAGCCTCCTGCCCGCCCCGCTTCCCGACCTCATCGCCCAGTTCGGCCCCACGCCGGCCCACGTGCCCGCCGGCGGCTGGGCGGGCGCCGAGAATCCCGACCGCCTCGTCAAAACCCACTGCTGCTTCTGCGGCGTCCAGTGCGGCATCCAGCTCAAGGTCAAGAACGAGAAGGTCGTCGGCTTCGAGCCCTGGGAGGAGTTCCCCGTCAACCGCGGCATGCTCTGCCCCAAGGGCGTGAAGCGCTATCTCCAGGGCGGGCATCCCGACCGCCTCCAGACGCCCCTCGTGCGGACGTCGCAGGGCTTCGGCGCGACCTCCTGGGCCGACGCGATGGGCCGCGTCGAGGCGGGGATCCGCGCGGTGCAGTCGAAGCACGGCCGCGACGCGATGGCCGTGCTCTCCGGCGCCTCGCTCACGAACGAGAAGGCCTACCTGGTCGGCAAGCTCGCCCGTCTCGCGCTCAAGACGAAGAACATCGACTACAACGGCCGGCTCTGCATGGTCGCGGCCGGCACGGCGAACCGCAAGGCCTTCGGGCGCGACCGCGCCGCGAATCCCTGGAGCGACATCCCGCTCGCGAAGTGCCTCATCGTCGCCGGGGCGAACATCGGCGAATGCTTCCCGATCCTGACCGACTACCTCTGGCGCGCCCGCGACAACGGCGCGACGCTGATCTCGATCGATCCGCGCGTCACCCCGGTCGGGCGCACGGCCGATCTCTACCTGCCGGTCAAACCCGGCCGCGACAGCGCGCTCTTCAACGGGATCCTTCACGTCTGCGTGAAGCGCGGCTGGGTCGACCCGGCCTTCATCGCCGAGCACACGTCGGGCTGGGAGGCCGTCGAGCGCACCGTCGCCGCCTACACGCCGGAGAAGACGGCGAAGATCACGGGCGTGCCCGCGGCGTCGATCGAGAAGGCCGCCGAGATGTGGGGCACGGCCGCGACGGGGATGATCCTGCACGCGCGCGGGATCGAGCACCACACGAAGGGCGTCGAGAACTGCCTCACGGCCATCAACCTGGCGCTGGCGACGGGGCGCTTCGGCAAGCCGGGCTGCGGCTACTCGACGATCACGGGGCAGGGGAACGGGCAGGGGGGGCGGGAGCACGGGCAGCGCTGCAACCAGCTGCCGTCGGGGCGGGACATCGACAACCCGGAGCACCGGAAGCTCGTGGCGGAGCGCTGGGGCGTCCCCGAGCCGGAGCTGCCCGGGGTCGGGCTCGCGTCGACGGAGATGGTCGACGCCATCCTGCGCGGCGAGATCCGCGGGCTGCTGTCCCTCTGCTTCAATCCGCTGGTGTCGCTGCCCGACAGCGCGAAGACGCGGGCGGCGCTCGAGAAGCTGGAGTTCTTCGCGGTGATCGACATCTTCATGTCGGAGACCGCGCGGCACGCCGACGTCGTCCTGCCCGGCTCGCTGCAGGAGGAGGACGAGGGGACCGTCACGACGGCCGAGGGCCGGGTGGTGCGGATCCGGAAGGCCGTGAATCCGCCGGGCGAGGCGAAGGCGGATTGGGAGATCCTCGTCGACCTCGCGCGCCGCTTCGCGCCGTACGAGCTGTTCCCGTACGCGTGCCCGGAGGACATCTTCCGCGAGCTGCGCTTCATGTCGCGGGGCGGGCCGGTGGACTACTACGGGATCACCTACGACCGGATCGAGAAGAACCACGGCCTGTTCTGGCCCTGCCCGGAGGAGGACCACGCGGGCACGCCGCGGCTCTACGAAGGGGGCCGCTTCGCCCATCCCGACGGCAAGGCGCGCTTCCTGCCGGTCGAGTACCGCCCGCCGGCGGAGGACGTCGACGCCGAGTACCCGGTCATCCTGACGACGGGCCGGGTGGTCTCGCAGTACCTGAGCGGGACGCAGACGCGGCGGATCGGGCCGCTGGTGGACCAGCATCCCGGCCCGTTCGTCGAGATGCATCCGCGGATGGCGGACCGCCTGGGCGTGAAGAGCGGCGATCCGGTGCGCGTGGTGAGCCGCCGCGGCGAGCTCACGGTGCCGGCCCTCGTCGTGAAGACGATCCGGCCCGACGTCGTGTTCATTCCCTACCACTGGGCGGACGACCGTTCCGCGAATCGGCTCACGATCAACGCGCTCGATCCGATGGCCAAGATCCCCGAGTTCAAGGTCTGCGCCGTCCGCCTGGAGAAAGTAGCGGGGAACCAGGTACCGGGTACCGGGTACCGGGACGCCGGGGTCGCCCCCGTCGCCTGGCGGAAGGCCCCCCCGGGGGGCGGGGGGGACGCTCCGAAATTCGAGATTCGAGATTCGAGATTCTCCCCATGATCGACGCGTCGATGGAATTCTTCCTGGATCCGGACCGCTGCATCGGCTGCAAGGCCTGCATGGCCGCCTGCGCCGAGTGCGGGACGCACCGGGGGGAGTCGATGATCCAGGTCGAATACGTCGACCGGGGGACGTCGACCCAGACGGTGCCGGTCGTCTGCATGCACTGCGAGGATCCGGCCTGCGCCGCGGCCTGCCCGGCGGACGCCATCAAGAAGACGGCCGACGGCGTGGTCCAGTCGGCCCTGCAGTCGCGCTGCATCGGCTGCTCCAACTGCGTCCTGGCCTGCCCGTTCGGCGTGCCCAAGTACCTGCCGCGCATCGACCAGATGATGAAGTGCGACATGTGCTACGACCGGACGTCGCAGGGCAAGCGGCCGATGTGCGTGACGGTCTGCCCGAGCGGGGCGCTCGCCTTCGGGCCGCGCGAGCGGATCGCGTCGGCGCGGCGGGAGAAGCCGTTCGACGTCCTTCGGATCGGCGCGCTCGAGGTGCGGACCAAGGTCAAGCTCATGGGGCCGGCGGAGATGGACGCGGGCGAGATCGACGCGGCCGCCTTCATGGAGGTCGAGGCATGACGGAGGCGTGGAAGTCGGACTTTCCGGTCTCGTGGACGGACGACGCCTACGTGACGCGGCGGGGATTCACGAAGTCGCTGGCGCTCGTCTCGGGCGCCGTCTGCGCGGCGAACGGCGCGCTGCTCGCGTTGGGGGGAGGACCGCGGGCGGCGCCGCCGGCGCGGATCGCGTCGGCGCTGGACCTGCCGGTGGGGGCGTCGAAGCTCTTCGAGTACGCCGGGGACCGCTGGCTGCTGGTGCGGCTCGGCGAGGACCGCTTCGTCGCGGTGGGGCAGAAGTGCACGCACCTGGGATGTCCGGTGCTCTGGAAGGCGGCGGACCGCCGCTTCCACTGCCCCTGCCACGAAGGCTACTTCGACGAGGAGGGGAAAGTGCTGGCGGGGCCGCCGCCGCGGCCGCTGCCGCGGCTGGCGATCCGGCGGGAAGGAGACGAGCTGTGGGCGACGACGTCCTGAGCGCGGCGCGCCGCGAGCGGGCGCGGCGGGAAGGCGAGCTCACGCGGATCCACGCGGTGCTGGCGTGCCTGCTGCTGCTGGTCCTGCTGCAGTTCCTGCTCTTCATGGTGGGGATGGACGGCTGGCTGGGCGGACGGATGTCGCGCGTGGGCCCGACGGCCGCGGCGTCGGCGGTCTGTTTCGCGGGCGCGTGCCTGCTGGTGAAGGCGTTGATGGGAAAGCCGACGGCCTGAAAGTTCAGACCGGCTCGTAGGCGGGGCCGCGGGGAACCCACCGCGCGGTAGGGCGGGACGGGACGTCGTTCGAGGGGAAGACCGTGGCACGCGTCTTGCGTTAGGCGCGTTGGACGCTGATCGTCTGACTGGAGACAGTCGTGGAACGAGCGGAAGTGTTGCGGGTGGGACCGGCTCTCGAGTCGTTTCTCGAGGGGTTCCGCGACTGCGCGCTCACGCCGACGCGCCGGCTCATCGCGGCGTATCTGAAAGGCCAGCTGGGGCCGCTGCCGCGGAAGTCGGTGCTGCCCATGGCCCGCGACGCGGGCATTCCGCCGCGGACGCTGCAGGAGCTGCTCTCGCTGCATCGCTGGGACGAGGAGCGGTTCCGCGACCTCCTGCAGCGCCGGGTGGCGGGGCGGAGGAAGTCGGGTCCTTCGGTCGGCTTCCTCGTGGACAGCTACGTCCCGAAGAAGGGGACGAAGACGCCCGGGGTGGAGCGGCAGCGGGACGGATCGGGCCGTTCGCTGAACGCGGTGCGGCTGCTGCATCTGGGCTACGCGGAGAACGGCTTCACCTGCGCGCTCGACGGGGACCTGTACCTGCCGGCGGGATGGGCGGGGGACCTGGACCGGCGCCGCGCGGCGGTGATCCCGGACGCGCTGCGGTACCGGCACGCGTGGGAGATCGCGCTCGACCTCCTGGACCGGGCGGCGCGCAACGCGGTGCCGGTGGACACGCTGGTCTTTCCGGCGGCGTTCGCGGACGCGCCGGCGTTCCTGGCGGGGCTGGTGGAGCGGAAGCTGGCGTTCGTGACGGAGCCGCCGAAGAGCGGGGTGAAGCCGCCGCGGGAGGCGCGGGCGGTGGCGGCGGCGCCGGGCCTGACGCTGCTGACGACGGCGACGGAAGCGTCGCCTACCGCGCTGCTGGATCTCTGGCGCTCGCGGGAGCGGCTGGCGCGGCGACTCGACGACCTGAAGATCGAAGTGGGGCACGACCATTTCGAGGTGAGGAGCTGGCGCTCCCTGCGCCGGCACCTGGTGCTGTCCTCGGCGAGCCTGCTTTTCCTCTCGGAGAGCCGGGAGCGGGAAGCGCAGGCGGCGCCGCTGCGCGTAGCGCACTAGAGCCCGCCGGAATCTAGCGCAATAAGTCATGGGCTACAGCGCAGTAGGCTTTCCCGGGCCGTCCTACCGTGCGGTAGCGTGGTGGGGCGCTTCGCCAGACGAGGGGGCGATTGGCATTAGGGTTGCGTTAAGCCGACGCGGGCCGTGAGGCCCCTGGGGTTTTCGGTTTCGAGAAACGAAAGGGGAGTCGGGAGATGAGCATGCGGCAGCGGTGGATTTGGGCGGGCGTCCTGACGCTCGTCCTGGGATTGACGGGTCCCATGGCGTGGGCCATGGCGACGGCGCAAGACAAGCCGGCGGACGCCAAGCCGGCCGAGGTCAAGGCGGACCAGGCCAAGCCGGTGTCCGTCACCGAGGCGCTGACGAAGAAGCAGACCGAGGCCCTCGGGAACCCGAAGGTCTGGGCCGATACGGCCTGGACGCTCATCGCGGGCATGCTGGTGTTCTTCATGAACCTCGGCTTCGCCTGCGTCGAGACGGGCATGTGCCGCGCCAAGAACGCGGTCAACATCCTCTCGAAGAACTTCATCGTGTTCGCGGCGAGCGCCATCGCCTTCTGGTTCATCGGGTGGGGCCTGATGTTCGGCGACGGCAACTCGTTCGTCGGCACGGCCGGCCTCTTCTGCGCCAGCGGCGAGGATTGGGGTCCGCTGATGGCGGCCGACCTGGAGATCAAGGACGCCGCCGGGGCCGTCACGGGCTACCACGGCGACTACGACGCGATCAACTGGACGAGCGTCCCGATGTGGACGAAGTTCTTCTTCCAGCTGGTCTTCGCCGGCACGGCCGCGACGATCGTGTCCGGCGCGGTGGCCGAGCGCATCAAGTACGGCTCGTTCATCCTCTTCGTGTTCTTCATGGGAATGTTCATCTACCCGGTGGTGGGGCACTGGATCTGGGGCGGCGGCTGGTCGGCGCTCGCGGGCTTCCGCGACTTCGCCGGCTCCACCCAGGTGCACTCGATCGGCGGCTGGGCCGCCCTGGCGGGTGTCATCATCCTCGGACCCCGCATCGGCAAGTACGCGGCCGACGGCCGCGTCAATCCGATCCCGGGCCACAGCATGGCGCTGGGCCTGATCGGCACGTTCGTGCTCTGGTTCGGCTGGTTCGGCTTCAACCCCGGCAGCACGATGGGCATGGACGCGATGGCGATCGGCGAGATCGCCATGACGACCAACATGGCCGCGTGCGCGGCGACCCTGACGGCCACCGCCACGGCGTGGATCCTGATGGGCAAGCCCGACCTGGGCATGACGCTCAACGGTTGCCTGGCCGGCCTGGTGGCGGTCACGGCGCCCTGCGCGTTCATCACGGTCGGCGCGTCGGTGGTGATCGGCGCGATCTCCGGCGTGATCGTGGTGCTCTCGATCATGATGTTCGACAAGTTCAAGCTCGACGACCCGGTCGGCGCCCTTTCGGTGCACCTGGTCAACGGCGTCTTCGGCACGCTCTGCGTGGGTCTCTTCTCGGAGCCCGGCCGCCTGGCGAGCCGCGGCGTCCTGGCCGACGCGAAGGGCGGCCTCTTCTACGGCGGCGGCATGGGTCAGCTGATGACGCAGCTCTGGACGGTGCTCGCCACGGCGGGCTACGTGCTGGTGACGTCGTTCATCTTCTGGACGATCGTCAAGCTGACGATCGGCATGCGCGTCAGCAAGGAAGAGGAGATCGGCGGCCTGGACATCGGCGAGCACGGGATGGAAGCGTACCCGGGCTTCGTCATGCAGCAGGGCAAGTAGGACGGTTCGACACCTTACGGGGGGCCGCCTCCTCCGAGGGGCGGCCCCCCTCAAACAAGAGAAGGAGAATTCGGGGTGAAAAAGGTCGAAGCGATCATCAAGCCCTTCAAGCTCGATGAGGTGAAGGCCGCCCTCTCGCAAGTCGGCGTGGCGGGCCTCACGGTCACCGAGGTGCGCGGCTTCGGCCGCCAGAAGGGCCACAAGGAGCAGTACCGCGGCACGGAATACACGGTCGATCTCGTCCCCAAGACGAAGGTCGAGATCGTGGTCGCCGACGGCGCCGTGGCGTCCGTGATCGAGGCCATCTCCCGCGCGTCGCGCACGGGCGAGATCGGCGACGGCAAGATCTTCGTCTCGGCCCTGGAAGAGGTGGTTCGCATCCGCACGGGCGAGAAGGGCGAGGCCGCGGTCTAATGGTTCGACACGCTTGATTCGCCGTCCCGGCGAATCGAAGCTGACGCACCACTAGGGCGGTCGATTCAGAGTTCAGCGGGCCGGGGGATCCATCGGGTCCCCCGGCCCTTTTTCATTCCTACCGGCATGTACCTTTTTCGCTACATTCCCACCCATATGTAGCGAAGTCTCCTAATCTACTGCGCTAGCATTATTCAGGTAGCTCCTTGCCCTTCAACTACTTGCGTAATTTCGCGGTTTCCGGGGGGAATGGGCACGCGACTTGCCATAAGGCGGGTCTGTTCGGCCTACTACGCGAATGGCCAATTTGATGGGGAGAAGCGATATGCGCAGCAAGACGGTTCTGGGGTGGATGTTCGGCTTGACGGTCGCCTGCGGGGGAGCGCTGGCCGTGGGAGCCCAGGAGAAAGACGCCAAACCCCTCGACGCGGCTCAGGGCAAGCAGGAGACGCCGCTCGAGAAGCTCGAGAAGCGGATCGCCGACCTGGAAGGCGTGGCGAACACGACGGCGCCCGAGCCCGTCGCCGGCAAGGGCCGGATCGTCGCGGGCGACAACGCCTGGATGCTCGTCAGCGCCGCCCTCGTGCTCATGATGACCGGGCCGGGCCTGGCCCTCTTCTACGGCGGCCTGGTCCGCAAGAAGAACGTGCTGTCCACCTTCATGCACAGCATGTTCCTGATGGGCTTGATGTCCGTCCTCTGGGTCGTCTACGGCTACAGCATGGCCTTCGGCGAGGGCAACAACTTCTTCGGCAGCTTCACGCAGTACTTCCTGCTCAACGGCGTCGGCGCCGCCCCCAACGGCGACTACGCCGCCACGATCCCGCACCAGACCTTCATGCTCTTCCAGCTCATGTTCGCGATCATCACGCCGGCCCTGATCTCCGGCGCGTTCGCCGAGCGCATCAAGTTCAGCTCGATGTGCGTCTTCACCGTCCTCTGGGCCACGATCGTCTACTTCCCCATGGCCCACATGGTCTGGGGCAAGGGCGGCCTCTTCAACTGGTTCTTCGACACCTGCAAGATCCCCGCCCTGGACTTCGCGGGCGGCACCGTCGTCCACATCAGCTCCGGCGTCTCGGCCCTCGTCTGCGCCCTGGTCATGGGCAAGCGCGTCGGCTATCCCGGACAGCCCATGCCGCCGCACAACGTGGTCTTCTCGATGATGGGCGCCGGCCTCCTCTGGGTCGGCTGGTTCGGCTTCAACGCGGGCAGCGCCCTCAACGCCGGCGGGCTCGCGACGTCCGCCTTCGCCTCCACGCACTTCGCCTCCGCCGCCGCCATGGTCAGCTGGACCGCCGCCGAGTGGATCCACCGCGGCAAGCCCAGCGCCCTCGGCGCCGTCTCCGGCCTCGTCGCCGGCCTCGTCGTCGTGACGCCCGCCGCGGGCTTCGTCACCGTCCCCTCCGCCCTGCTCATGGGCGCGATCGGCGGGGTGGTCTGCTTCTTCGCGGTCGCCGTCCTCAAGGCCAAGCTCGGCTACGACGACTCCCTCGACGCCTTCGGCGTGCACGGCGTGGGCGGCACGATCGGCGCCCTCATGACCGGCCTCTTCGCGAACAAGGGGATCAATTCCGCGATCGAGACGACCTACAAGCCCGGCGGCACCGCCCAGTCCCTCGAGGGCGGCCTGGGCCAGTTCATGAACCAGTTCTACTCGGTCGCCATCACCTGGGTCCTGGCCGGCGCCGCCACCTTCGTCATCCTCAAGGTCCTGAACGCGACGATCGGCCTCCGGCCCTCGGAGCAGGAGGAGCAGCAGGGCCTCGATCTTTCCCTGCACGGCGAGCAGGCCTACAATGGATAGGGTTCATAGGGTAGACTCTGGGCGACCGCTTAAAGGAGAGCCTCGGTGAAAAAAGTCGAAGCCGTCATCAAGCCGTTCAAGCTCGATGAAGTGAAGAACGCCCTCAGCCAGGTCGGCGTGCAGGGCCTGACCGTCACCGAAGTCCGCGGCTTCGGTCGTCAGAAAGGCCACAAGGAGCAGTACCGCGGCGCCGAGTACACCGTCGACCTCGTGCCCAAGGTGAAGATCGAGGTCGTGGTCGCCGACGGCGCGGTGACCCAGGTCGTCGACGCCATCACCAAAGCCGCCCGCACCGGCGAGATCGGCGACGGCAAGATCTTCGTCTCCAACCTCGAGCAGGTCGTCCGCATCCGCACGGGCGAGAAGGGCGAGCAGGCCGTTTAGCGCACTAGGGAATTTCTTCGAGACCGCCGCGGAGTACTCCTCCGCGGCGGTCTCTTCACATCGTAGGATGGGGCCGTGACGAGCGTCCAGGCGCCGGCGAATCCGCTGCGCGACCTCCTGCAAAAGGGCCGCGCCTCCATCCGCGCCGTCCACGAGGGCGGCGCCCAGGGCGGCCAGGTCTCCTCCGCGCTCACCGACCTCTACGACCGCGTCATCTCCGCGTCGTTCCTGGCGGCCGTCGAACGCCTCCCCGGCGACGAGCGCGCCCGCGCCCTCCGCGAGCTCTCCCTCGTCGCGATCGGCGGCTACGGCCGCGGCGACACCGCGCCGTTCTCGGACGTCGACCTCCTCATCCTCACCGCGCGCCGGCCGTCGAAGGCGATCCTCGACCTCGTGGGCGGCCTGGTCCGCGACCTCTGGGACCTCGGCCTCAAGCTGTCCCAGAGCGTGCGCACCCCGGCCGATTCCGTCGACTTCGCCCGCCGCGACCTCCCGCACTTCACCGCCCTCGCCGAGGCGCGGCAGATCGCGGGCGCCCCGGCCCTCTTCCACGAGCTCCAGCGCAAGCTCCAGCGCCACTACCACGGCATGGCCCTCGGGCGCTTCATCGACGCCGTCCTCGAGGAGCGCAAGAAGGAGCACCAGGACTACTTCGCCACCACCAGCCTCCTCGAGCCCAACGTCAAGAAGAGCCCGGGGGGGCTGCGCGACATCCACCTGCTCCGCTGGATCGCCCAGCCGCGCTACGGGACGCGCGACCCCGAGCTCCTCCGCGTCAGCGGCGTGCTCACCGCCGAGGACGCCCGGACCGTCGGGGAGGTCGGCGAGTTCCTCTCGCGCATCCGCCACGAGCTCCACTTCAAGGCCGGCGGGGCGTCGGACGTCCTCACCCGCGACGAGCAGGTCCGGATCTCCAAGTGGCTCGGCTTCGAAAACCAGGGCGCGCTGCTGGGCGTCGAGCGCTTCATGATGCGCTACCACCGCCACACGACGGCCCTGCACGACCTGGTCTCGCGCTTCGCCCACGGCGCGCGCCGCCGCACCGGCCTGACCGCCGTCTTCAACCGCGTCGTCCGCCGCCGCGTCGGCGACCACTATCTGCTCGACCGGGACGTGATCGCCCTCGACCCCGCCGCGCCGCCCGAGGTCCTGAAGCGGGCCGACGTCCTTCTCGACCTCTTCGATCTCGCGCGCCGCAACAAGGTGCACGTGGCGCACGAGAGCCTCGAGCGCGCCCGGACGGCGGTGCCCGCGTGCGAGATCACGCCCGCCGCGCGCGAGAAGTTCCTGCGGATCATGGCCGAGCCGGTCGGCCTGGGGATCCTCGTGCGCGAGCTCCACCGGATCGGCCTGCTCGGGCGCTTCATCCCCGCCTTCGAGCACGCGCGCTGCCTGCTCCAGTGGAACCAGTACCACAAGTACACGGTCGACGAGCACTCGATCCGCGCCCTCGAGGCCGCCCTCTTCCGCTACGTCGACGAGGGGCCGGTCGGCCAGGCCTACCGGGAGACGAAGCGGAAGGACGTCCTCCATCTCGCCCTGCTGCTCCACGACATCGGCAAGGGCTACGAGGAGGACCACAGCGAGGTCGGGAAGCGCATCGCCGAGGAACTCGCGACGCTGCTGGGCCTCGGCGAGCTGGAGCGCGGCCAGCTGGTCTTCCTGGTCCACAAGCACCTCGCGATGGCCCACGTGTCCCAGCGCCGCGACCTCTCCGACGAGGCGACCATCCTCCAGTTCGTGCGGGAGGTGAAGACCGTCGAGGCGCTGCGCATGATGTACGTCCTCACCGTCGCCGACACGGAGGCCGTCGCCCCCGGCAGCCTCACGGCCTGGAAGGAGTCGCTGCTCACCGAGCTCTACTCGCGCTCGATGGAGGAGCTGACCGGCACCGCCCCCGTCGCCGACGAGGCGGGGAAGGTCGAGAAGATCCGGGAAGCGCTGCGCGAGAAGCTCGCCAAGGACTTCGAGCGGGAGTGGCTGCGCGCGCAGCTCGCCGCGATGCCCGCCACCTACCTGCGGACCACCGCGCCGGCCGACGTCGCCGCGCACCTGCTCGCGATCAAGGGCTTCGATCCCAAGGGCGTCAGCGTCGCCGCGCGCTGGCTGCCGGACATGGAGCTCACCGAGTACGTCGTCGTCGTCCGCGACGACCTCACCCCCGGCATCTTCTCCAAGATCGCCGGCGCCCTCGCCGCCGAGCGGCTGGGCATCCACGGCGCCCAGATCGTCACCCGCGCCGACGGCCTCGTCCTCGACAGCTTCCTCGCCGAGGACCCCGACTTCAAGGCCGAGCCGCCCGCGGGGCGCCGCGCCGAGGTGGGGAAGACCATCGAGGACGTCCTCCTCGGCCGCAAATCCGTCGAGGCCCTCTTCGCCGCGCGGCCCGTCCCGCCGCGGCCGGCCCGCGAGAACCATCCCTCGACCGGCGGGCCGCCCCAGGCCGCCATCGACAACGGGACGTCGGACCGCTGTACGATCGTCGAGATCTTCGCCGACGACCGCCAGGGCCTGCTCTACGAGATCACCCACGCGCTCTTCGAGATGGGCCTGTCGATCGCGTCGGCCAAGATCTCGACCCGGCTGGACCAGGTCGTCGACGCCTTCTACGTCACCGAGCGCGCGACCGGCGGGAAGGTGCCCGACGAACGGGTGGGCGCGATCGTCGAGCGGCTGCGGGCCGTGATCACTTCGGCGTGAGGCCCTTTTCCTTCACGTACTCGCCCCAGGGATCCCAGCCGGTCTCGATGTTCTCGGGGCGCACGTTCATGTGCTCGAAGCGGCCGTAGAGGGCGTCGCCCATCGTGCCGCGGAGCTGCTGCTTGGCGCGCTCCTGGATCCCCGTCACGGCGACGAGGTAGGTCTGGTCGCCGCCGGGCACCTTCTCGGTGAAGAGCCGGCCGAAGACCGCCTTGGTCTTCTCGCCGTCCCCGCTCAGGAAGGCCCCGATCAGGTCGCCCGCCATCTCCGTCCCGTCCGGCCGCGGCGTCTTCAGGACGTCGAAGATCTCCCGCTTCGTCCGGTTCGCGATCTCGCCCACGCGCCGCTGCGTCTCGGGGTCGAGCGCCAGCTCCTTGGACATGTCGTGCAGCGGCATCTTGCGGTCGTCGCCGCCGAAGCCCCCCTCCTTCTTCGCCGCCGGGTCCGCCTTCTTCTCCTCGAGCCGCTCGTCGACGATCTTGCGGATGTCCTCCTCCGTGACCGTGATCGGGAGCGCGCCGGGCCTGGGCGGGGCGGCGACGACCTTCGCCTCCACCCGCGCGATCTCGGCGCGGAGGTCGTCGACGGCCTTCTCCGCGTCCGGGGCGGCGGCCGCGGCCTTGGGGCGGGCCTCGACCCGGGCGAGGCGCTCCCGGAGCTCGCGGACTTCATCGCGCAATCCGCGCGCCTGGACCGCGCTCCAGGCGAGGGCCGCGAGGGCGGGAACGACCAGGAGGGCCGCCGTCGTCTTGCTCATGCCTCCAGAATACCGCCTCCGCGGAAGACCGGTTTCGGGGATATAGTGAAATCATGAAGCGGATCGAGGCGGTGATCCAGCCCTTCAAGCTCGAGGACGTGAAGAAGGCCTTGAGCGCGATCGGCCTGGAGGGCCTGACCGCCATCGAGGTCCGCGGCTTCGGACGTCAGAAGGGCCACAAGGAGATGTACCGGGGCGCCGAGTACACCGTGGACCTGGTGCCGAAGCTCAAGATCGAGATCGTGCTGCCGGACCACCACGTGGAGACGGCCGTCCAAGCGGTGCTCGCCGCCGCCCGCACGGGCCAGATCGGCGACGGGAAGATCTTCGTCGTCGACATCCCCGAAGCCATCCGCATCCGGACGGGCGAGCGAGGCAACTCCGCCGTCTGAGGAAGCCATGTCATCTCGGAAGCCGCCCAGCGATCTGAGCGCGAAGCTGGTCCGTTGCCTGATGAAGGACGGGGCTCGATCTCGCGTCGAACGCGCCGTGTCGGCGGCGCTGGAGAACGCCAGTCGAAGGCTCGGAGGGATTCCTCTAACCCAGGTGTTGCGAACCGCGGTTTCGAATGCCCGTCCGCTTATCGAGTTGAAGAAGCGGAACGTCGCGGGGGCTTTGTATCAGGTTCCCGTCCCGGTGGATCAGGCGCGGAGCTACTCCCTCGCGATCGGATCGCTCGTTCGGCGGGCGAGAAGGATACGCGGGGGCTCCCTGGAAAAGCGGCTCGCGATGGCGTTGCTAGAGGCCTGGCGCGGCGAAACGGACCGGCCGGACACGCCCAAGCGTGCCGCGAGGCTTCGCGTGCTTCCGGCGTACGAGGGGCGGGCCTAGAGGCGCATGCTCCACTCCTTCGCGCGGATCGTCGGCCACGGCCTGGCGGTGCTGCCGTTCGTGCCGTTTCGCGCGACCCGGACCGGCCCGGACCTGGACGTCGAACACGGCGCCCTCTTCGCCCGGGTCATCCCGTTCGAGGGCGGCTACAAGAGCAAGTGCGACCAGAACACGGCCTCCCTTTATCAGGTCGTCGAGATCAGCGGGGGCCCGGTGCCCGGCGACTGGCGCGTGGAAACGATGGTGTTCCGCTGCGCGTGGCCGGAAGGCTTCGAGCTCGCGTCGCCGACCCGGGCGGACGACGAGGTGCCGTTCTACCTGCAGGCCCCGGGCGGGGCCTGCCTGTACATCCGGGACGCCGGGAACGCGCCGCCGCTCGCCGACCTTCGCGCGCCGGACCAGACGCGCGTGGCGATCGGGCCGGACTTCGTGGAGTTCGCCTACCGCTTCCAGGGCGCGCCCTGGCGCCAGCGGCACGCGCGCGTGGAGCTGGAGGGGCATCCGTTCATGATCAGCCTGCAGGCGCCGGAGGCGGGGGTCGACGCCCTCCGTCCCGCGTTCGAAGAGGTGCGCGGATCCTTCGAAAGCTCCGGCTAGTGGTTCGACACGCTTGATTCCCCGGGTTGCCCGCGAGCGGGGCAACCCCGGGAATCAGAGCTGACTCACCACTTAGCACCTTTTATTTTGCGCGCCGCCGATCCCCCCGCTACCATAGAAAGTCTATGAGCCGCGTCCCCATGACCCCGGAAGGGTACGAGCAAAAGAAGAAGAAGCTCGACTGGATGAAGAACACCGAGCTTCCGCGCGTCCAGAAGGCGCTCCAGGAGGCCCGCGAGATGGGCGACCTCTCGGAAAACGCCGAGTTCGACGCCGCCCGCGAGCAGCTCTGGAGCCTCGACCAGATGATCAACGACCTCGAGTCCCAGCTCTCGATGGCCGAGATCATCGATCCTTCGACGTTCAAGATGGACACCGTCGCCATCGGCGCCAAGGTCTCCATCCAGGATCTCGGCACCAAGAAAAAGGACGAGTTCCTCCTGGTGGGCGAGGGCGAGACCCGGGAGGACGTCGACACCGTCTCCGTCATGTCCCCCCTCGGCCAGGCCCTGATCGGCAAGAAGGTGGGGGAAGTCGCCGAGTTCCAGGCCCCCCGCGGGCTGACCCGCTACAAGATCACGGCGTTCAAGTTCGGTGGCTAAGTCCTCCTACGCCCCGCACGCGAAGTCCGGCCTCGACGCCCGGCTGCCGCGGATCGAGACCTGGGAGAGCCAGTTTCCGAAGACGACCATCACCATCATCGATCCCGAGTACAACGCCATCTGCCCGAAGACCGGGCTGCCCGACTTCGGCACGCTCACGATCACCTACGAGCCCGATCAGCGCGCCCTCGAGCTCAAGAGCTTCAAGATGTACATGACCGCCTACCGGAACGTCGGCATCTTCTACGAGAACGCCGTCAACCGGATCCTCCGCGACCTCGTCGCCGCCTGCCGGCCCGTGTGGATGAACGTCCTCGGCGAGTTCAACGCCCGCGGCGGCATCCGCACCCGCGTCGAAGTCCGCTACGACCGGCCGGCGTAGAGGTATTCATGATCCTCCTCCTCGCGCTCCAGATCGACTGGAAGCCGGATCTCGACGCCGCCCTCGCCGAGGCGAAAAAAAGCGGACGTCCCGTGCTGCTGCACTTCTTCAAGGTCGACTCGACGGCCTCCGAGCGCATGATGAAGGACACGTTCGGGAATCCGGAGGTCGCCGCCTTCTCCGCCAAGGCGCTGGTGCACGCGCGGCTGGACGTCGCCAAAGCCGAAGCGCTCGCCCTGAAGCACGGCGTCAGCGAGATGCCCTTCTCGGTCCTGCTGAGCTCCGCCGGCGAGCGCATCACCGCCCTGCCGGGCTACCTCGGGCCCGACGCCTACAAGGAGGGCGTCGAAAGAGCCCTCGCCGCCTGGGCCAAGCTCCAGGCCCTCAAGGCCGAGCAGCAGGCCGAGGCCGCGGAGCTCTGGACGGAGCTCGGCGACGGCCGTAAGGCTGGGGCCGCGTACCGGAAGGCCGCGACGGCCGCCGCCGACCCGAAGGCCCGCGGGGCGCTGCTCGCCAAGGCCCTCAACCAGCTCAACGCGGTCGAGGCGGAGGACGTCGTCACGGAGCAGATCCTGGCCGTCGCCGCCGACCTCGACGCGCTGGACCCCGCGCTCGGCTACGCGGACGACGCCGCCTACGCCCGCGCGATGGCGGAGTACAACAGGGAGGACTGGGACGAGGCGATCAAGAGGCTCGAGGAGATCGTCAACAAGTGGCCGGCGGGCGACCGGGCGCCCATGGCGCTGTTGGGCGTCGCCGACCTCTATCACCACGCCAAGAAGGACCACAAGAAGGCGATCGCCAGCGCCCAGCGGGTGATCGACGCCTACAAGGGCGAGTGGGGCGAGCGCGCGAAGCACCTCCTCGAGCACATCAAGGCCCACCAGGAAAAACCATAAATCGTACTGTCCAATTTATGGCGCGCGTGGTAACGTTGGGGCGCATCTGGGGGAACGCACCATGCCCGTCGCGGGGGTCGACGTCACGCGCTTCCGTCTTCGCGCCGATCTTCCGGTCCACCGCCAGGTGGCCGCCTACTTCAAGACCATGATCGCGCTCGGCCACCTCTCGCCCGGCGGCGAGCTGCCCGCCCTCGGCGCCCTGGCCTCCCGCTTCGGCGTCGGCACCGGCGACATGCGCCGCGCCTTCGCCGAGCTCGCCGAGCGCGGCATCCTCGACGGCGAACGCGGCCGCTGGCGCGTCGCCCAGGGCGACGCCGAGCGCGAGATCCTCGACCGCCTCCGCGACGCCGTCGCCGAGGGCCGCCGCGCCGGGGTCGCGCCCGCCCGCCTCCGCGCCCTCCTCGACCGCGCGCTCCGCGAGGAGTAGCCCTCCCCCGTCCCTTCGGGTATCCTCGACGGCGTGAGCGAGCTGGTCCAGTCCATCGCGAAGGCCGCGCAAGCGGCCGGCGGCCGCGCCCTGCTCGTCGGCGGGCACGTGCGCGACCTCCTCCGCGGCACGGGCGCCGACGACCGCGACCTCGACCTGGAGGTCTACGGGATCCCGGGCGACGTCCTGCGCAAGCTCCTCGCCCGCTTCGGCCGGGTCGACGCGGTGGGGGAGTCGTTCCAGGTCTACAAGATCGGCCCGCTCGACGTCAGCATCCCGCGCCGCGACTCGAAGATCGGCGCCGGGCATCGCGGCTTCGACGTCGTGGGCGACCCGACGATGACGGTCGAGGAGGCGGCGCGGCGCCGCGACTTCACGATCAACGCGATCCTGATGGACCCGCTGACGCGCGAGGTCATCGATCCCACCGGCGGCCAGGCCGACCTGAAAGCCCGGCGGATCCGGGCCGTCGATCCCGCGACCTTCGTCGAGGACTCGCTGCGGGTGCTGCGCGCGGCGCAGTTCGCGGCGCGCTTCGAGTTCGAGATCGAGCCGAAGACGGTCGAGCTCTGCCGGACGATCCGCCTCGACGACCTGCCCGCCGAGCGGATCTGGGGCGAGTTCGAGAAGCTGCTGCTGCGCGCGCGGCGGCCGTCGATCGGCCTCGCCGCCGCCCTGGAGCTGGGCGTGATCGACCAGCTCTTCCCGGACCTGAAGGCGCTGGTGGGATGTCCGCAGGAGCCGGCCTGGCATCCGGAAGGGGACGTCTGGGTGCACACGCTGCAGGCCGTCGACCTCGCCGCGACGATGATCGACGACCTGCCGGTGCCGAAGAAGCTGGCGGTGATGCTGGGGACGCTCTGCCACGACCTGGGGAAGCCGCCGACGACGGCCGTCATCGACGGCCGGATCCGCTCGCTGGACCACGAGGCGCAGGGGATCCCGCCGACGGAGCGGACGCTCGACCGCCTGAACGTGCATACGCTGGACGGCTACGACGTCCGCAAGCAGGTGATCGCGCTGGTGGCGGACCATCTGAAGCCGGGCTGCTGGCACAAGGAGAAGAGCGGGGTCGGCGACGGCGCGTTCCGCCGGCTGGCGCTGCGCGTCGAGCTCGACCTGCTCTACCGCGTGGCCAAGGCGGACTCTCTGGGGCGCGTGGCGCTCGGCAAGCCGCCGCCGAACGCCGATGCGCAGGAGTGGTTCCTCGAGCGCTCGAAGACCCTCAAGGTCGAGCACGCGCCCGAAAAGCCGCTGCTGATGGGCCGCCACGTCCTGGACCTCGGCCTCAAGCCCGGCCCGCGCGTCGGCGAGATCACCGACGCCGTCTACCAGCTCCAGCTGGACGGCAAGGTGACCACGCTCGACGAGGCGATCGCGGCGGCCCGGAAGATCCTGACGAACTAGACCGTCTGTTTCGTCAGGCCCGCGCGGCGCTCGTCCTGGCGGAGCTTGTACTCGATCGAGTCCACCAGCGCCTGCCACGAGGCTTCGATGATGTTGTGGCCGACGCCGACGGTGCCCCAGGTCTCGTGGCCGTCGCCGGAGGTGATGAGCACGCGCGTCTTGGCGCTCGTGCCCTGCGTGCCTTCGATGATGCGGACCTTGTAGTCCTTCAGCGACATCGTCTTGAGCGAGGGGTAGAAGGCGTCGAGGGCCTTGCGCAGCGCGTTGTCGAGCGCGCTCACCGGGCCGTTGCCCTCGGCCGCCGTGTGCTCGGGGATGCCCTTGACGTGGAGCTTGATCGTCGCCTCGGACACGGGCGGCGCGTCGCCGCGCTTCTCGACGATGACCCGCCAGCCCTCGAGCGAGAAGCCCGGCAGGTGCTGGCCCGTCGCCTTCGACATCAGCAGCTCGAACGAGGCCTCGGCCCCCTCGAACTCGAAGCCCTGGTCCTCGAGGCCCTTGAGCGTCTCCAGGATCTGCTTCGTCTCCGCCGTGTTCTTGCCGAGGTCGAGGCCCGCCTTCTGCGCCTTCCACAGCACGTTCGACTGCCCGGCGAGCTCGCTCACGAGCACGCGGCGATGATTGCCGACCAGCTCGGGGTTGATGTGCTCGTAGGTCTCCGGGTGCTTCGTGACGGCCGCCACGTGCATCCCGCCCTTGTGCGCGAACGCCGAGTCGCCCACGTAGGGCTGGTGCTGCCACGACGGCCGGTTCGCCAGCTCGGACACGAAGCGCGAGACGTCCCGCAGCTGCGCCAGCCCGCCCTCCGGCAGGCAGCGCGCCTTCATCTTCAGCTCCAGGTCCGGGATGATCGAGCAGAGGTTCGCGTTCCCGCAGCGCTCCCCGAAGCCGTTGATCGTGCCCTGGACGTGATCGACCCCCTCCGCGACCGCGAGGATGGAGTTGGCCACCGCGCACTCGCCGTCGTTGTGCACATGGATCCCGAGCGGGACCTTCACGTGCTTCTTCACCTCGCGGACGATCTCGACGACCTCCCACGGCATCGTCCCGCCGTTCGTGTCGCAGAGCACGAGGCAGACCGCGCCGGCGGCCTCGGCCGCCTGGAGGGTCTTGATCGCGTAGGCCTTGTTGCCCTTGTAGCCGTCGAAGAAATGCTCGGCGTCGTAGACGACCTCCTCCACGTGCGGCTTGAGGAAGGCCACCGACTCCGAGATCATCGCGAGGTTTTCTTCGAGCGTGGTGTTGAGCGCTTCGATGACCTGGAAGTCCCAGGTTTTCCCGTAGATCGTGACGACGGGCGTTTTCGCCTCCAGCAGGCGCTTCAGGTTGGCGTCGTCGGCGGCTTTCGTATGGGGACGTCGGGTCGAGCCGAAGGCCGCGAGCTTGGCGGTCTTGAGCTTGACCTCGGTCATCTGCTGGAAGAAGCGGACGTCCTTCGGGTTGGATCCGGGCCAGCCGCCTTCGATGTAGTGGACGCCCAGGTCGTCGAGCCGCTGCGCGATCCGGACCTTGTCCTCCATGGAGAAGTTGATGCCTTCGCCCTGGGTGCCGTCGCGGAGGGTCGTATCGTAGATCTTGACGAGCCGTGCCATGATCAGGGTCTCCTTGTTAAAGAGGGAAGCGCGGACAGTGGGCGACGCTAGCGCGTTCCACAGGGACTAATTCGCCGTTCCGCGTTCCTCATGGCAGCCCTATAAGATGTCGGAACGGCCCGCCGAATTCAACCCAAAAGTCGTAGTATTTAGCGGATGAAGCTGCTCGCCGTGCTCCTCCTCGCGGCCGTCGACGACCCCACCTACGGGGTGACGGTCCAGCTCGACGCGGTCTGAGGCCCGAGCTGCATCGAGGCCATCGAAAAGGGCCTCGGACGCCTGGACGGCGTCGTCAGCGCGAAGGCCCAGGGCTTCCGGGCGCCGGAGAAGTTCTTCTACGACCTGCGGATCAAGGAAGGGACGGTCGTCACGCCCGCGTCGATGCTCGCCTACCAGAAGAAGGCCCTCGAGGAGTACGACTATCTCGACCTGTCCTACCAGGGGCTGGCGGGCGTCGTGGAGAAGACCGCCGGCGGCTACACGCTGACGGCCCGCTCGAAGCAGAAGTTCAGCCTCAAGCCGGGAGGCGCCCTGGAGAAGCTCGTGGCCGAGGGGAAGACCCGGCTGAGCGTGTCCGGGAAGGCCGTCCAGCCCGAAAAAGGCGACCCCGTCATCGAGGTGACGGAGGCCGTCGAATCCGCGAAATAGCCCCCATTTTCCATAAATTCCTCCCCCATTTTTCCCCGTCCCGCGCTAAAATAAAAGTACGCCGTGGGGGCAAAACATACGCCGGTCGATGCGCCGAGAGGGGGCGCCGACCGTACTTGAAGCGGGTTCCTCCCGGCGGGAGAGGAGGTGGTCCCTTGCCGAGTAGTGACAGTAAACGGAGGCTCTCAAGCTAGGGAGCAGGCGTGCTCTCGCTGCGTCGAGGGCGTCTGAACACTGGTTATCACGGGAGCCCCGGCCGAAAGGCCGGGGCTCTTTCTTTTCCCGGAGAAGGCATGGCCGGCCTGGTCGTCGCCGCGGGGCTGCTCGGCGTGGGCGTGGGCGCCTTCCTGAACGTCTGCGCCTTCCGCGTTCCGCGCAACTGCCTGTCCGTGTTCCGGGTCCGGTTCCGCTGCCGCCGCTGTCCCGCGCCGCTGCCGATCTGGTCCTACATCCCCCTGGTCGGACGTCGACTGCTCGGCGGCGCCTGTCCCTCCTGCCGGGCTCCCTTTGGACTCCGGGACGATGTCCTTGAGCTGCTGACCGGCCTGCTCTTCGCCCTGGCCGCGTTGCGGATCACCTACCCCGCCACCGAACCACTTAAGATGTCGCGAGAGGGCGTGCTCTTCGCCGTTCACGCCTGGTTCATCGCCGTCCTGGTCCTAAGTTCCGCGATCAACCTGGAGTTCGGCATCCTTCCGGACGAGCTCACGGTCGCGGGCATCGTCCAGATCCTGTTGCTCTCCGCCGCCTTTCCGTTCCTGCAGGGAGGCGTCTCCCTCCGGACGGACTTGCTGTGGGTCCGAGGTCTGCTAGCCGCGGCGGCCGGAGTCCTGGTCGGCGGGGGATGCGCCTACGCCATGGGACTGCTCGGCCGCTTCGTGTACAAATGCGAAGCCGTCGGACTCGGCGTCGTCAAGTTCATGGCGATGATCGGCGGGGTGCTGGGGGCGAGTTCTGCCGCGTCCTGCTTCGTGCTCGCGATGGGGCTGCTGTGCCTCTACGGGTTCGCCCTGCGGGCGGCCCGAGGCGCGGTCGGCTACGTTCAGATGGGCCCTAGCCTGTCGATGGCCGCCTGCCTGCTGCTGTTCTTCCCATCCCTCCCGTCCGACCTCCTGTCCCGGGCGATCGCGGCGCTCCGGTAGACCTCTTCCTTTTTCCGGGCCGCCGTCGCATGATGGCCCCGTGCTCCTCGACCCCGACCTCGTCCTGGCCGCCTACCGCCAGGGGCTGTTCCCGATGGGCTCCGGCGTCGGCCGGGTCGCGTGGTACGAGGCCGACCCGCGCGGGGTGATCCCGCTCGACGCCCCCCACGTCCCGAGGCGGCTCCGCCGCTACATGAAAGGCTTCGCGTTCTCGTTCGACCGCGCGTTCGAACAGGTCATCGACGGCTGCGCGCGCCCCCGGACCTGGATCTCGCCCGAGATCCGCCAGACCTACCTCGAGCTGCACCGGCGGGGGATCGCCCATTCGGTGGAGGCGTGGGTCGACGGCCGCCTGGCGGGCGGCCTCTACGGCGTGGCCCTCGGCGCCGCCTTCATGGCCGAGTCGATGTTCCACGCCGCGCCCAACGCGAGCGGCGCCTGCCTCGTCACGCTGATCGAGCGGCTGCGCGAGCGGGGCTTCGCGCTGCTCGACATCCAGGAAGTGACCCCGACGACCGCGCGCTACGGGGGCGTCTGGATCCCGAAGGCCGAGTACCACCGCCGCCTGGCCGCCGCGCTATCGAGGGAAGTGTTATCGTTTCAATCCGATTCGGACGTTAACACTTCCCCGAAGCGTTAACGTCCGATTCACTTCCAGTCGGCGATGAAGACGTTGAGGTCGCGGCGCGGATCGGCGCCTTCGCGGTTGGAGATGAAGACGAGCTTCTTCCCGTCGGGGGAGAAGTGGGGGAAGCTGTCGAAGCCGTCGTGCGTGGTCAGGCGCCGCGTGCCCGTGCCGTCGGCGGCCATCGCGTAGAGGGAGAACTGGCCCGGGCGCGACGCGTCCTTGTCGGACGCGTAGACGATCGATTTGCCGTCGGGATGCCAGGACGGCGCCCAGCTCGCCTTGCCGTCGGAGGTCAGGGCCCGCTCGTTGGAGCCGTCGACGTCCGACACGTAAATCTCGAAGACGCACTGCTTCGGCTCCAGCATGCGCTCGCTGAGGAGCTGGTCGAGAGCCTTTTCCTGCTGGGGCGTCGAGGGATAGAAGGCTCTGTAGATCAGCTTCGCGCCGTCCGGCGAGAAGAAGGCGCCGCCCGCGTAGCCGCGGCGCTTCGTGACCCGGCGCAGGTCCGTGCCGTCGATGTTCAGGGTGTAGAGCGCCATGGCCCCGTCGCGGTGCGAGGTGAACACGAGGCGCTTCCCGTCGGGCGCGACCGTGGTCTCGGCGTCGTAGCCGTCCGAGTCCGTCAGCTGCTTGAGGGTCCCGTCCGCCTCGCGCAAGAAGAGGTCGAACTCCCGGAAAAACGGCCAGACGTAGCCCTTCGAGCGGTCGGGGCGGGGCGGCGGCTCGACGCCCTTGTGGTGCGTCGAGGAGTAGAGCAGGCGGCCGTCGGGAAGGAAGTAGCCGCAGGTCGTCTTTCCGCCGCCCGTGCTCGCGCGCTCCAGGCCGCCCGAGGCGAGGTCGAGGACGTAGATCTGGTCGGCCTTGTCGCCGGGGCGCTGGCCCATGAGGACGAGCTTCTTGCCGTCCTGGGAGAAGTAGGCCTCGGCGTGGGTGCCGCCGGAGGTGAGGCGACGGATGTCGCGGAGCTCCGGGGCGGCCTGCAGAAGCGCGAGGAGAAGGATCATGGCGACATCCTACGGCGGTACCGGAACGCCTTCAAGTGGCTATAATGAAACCCGGCATGAGGGAGGTCACGGTCGAATTTCTCCGCGAGGAGATGTTCCGCTCCAACGCCGTCCTCACGCAGACCCGGGTGCTGCACGCCTGCGGGATGCGGATCCACGGGAGCGCCGACACCCTCACGGGCCTCAACCTCAAGGCGATGACGGAGTCGGGCATCCGGAGCGTCTACCTCGTCGAGCCGGGCGAAAGCGAGGCCGCCTGCGCGCGCGAGATGGCCATCGAGCGGATGACGCCGCGGCAGGTCGTCGAAGGCGACATCTTCATGGACGACATGAAGGCGCCGGACGGGACGGTGTGGGCGACCGCCGGGACGCGAGTCGACGCCGACGGCCTGGCGCGGCTGCCGGACCACCCGGGGGACGTGGCGATCCGCCGGCGGACGCTGGACGCGGACGCGGCGCAGGCGCGGGAGTATCTGGGGCGGGCGCCGATGCAGCCGCCGCGGACCGCGCCGCCGGAGGTGGACGGCACGCGGGCGATCCGCCCTCAGCAGGCGAAGGATCTGTTCGTGCCGAAGTCGCGGATCTTCGTCTCGATGCAGGAGGAGGGCGTCCGCCTCTTCGTCGTCCAGACGCTCAAGGCGGAAGGCCATGACGCGGTCGAGGTCGTCGGCGCCAAGGCTCTGGCGGTCGCGCTGGTGGGGGGGCGGCCGGACCTCGTGATTCTCGACCTGGCCGAGGCGGTGTCCGCCTGCGAGGTCATCCGGCAGAGCACGGCGACGCGGAACACGGGCATCCTGGTGGGGGCGGCGGAAGGGCAGGCGCGGGAGGTCTACAAGGCGCTGCAGGCGGGGGCCAACGGGAGCTTCACGCTGCCGGCGGCGCGCGACACGCTGCTCGAGGCGGCGCGGGGCGTGCTGCGGGTGATGGGGAAGTACGTCCGGTTGAAGCCGTCGGTCCGGGGGGAACGCCGCGCCCAGCCCCGCGAGAGCGTGCAGTTCGTCGGCCGCCTGACCGACTCGTTCCTCGCGAAGCCCCTGGCGGTCGAGAACGCGACGGTGGAGGACACCCACGAAAAGGGCCTGCGCATCGTGTATCAGCGGCCGGTCTGGCCGATCCCCTGGGCCTACATGCCCGGATCGGTCCATCCCAAGCACTTCTTCTTCAATTACGCGAAGGTCAATCCGCTCGGCCGGGAAGTGACCCTCTCGTTCGTGTCCCCGGGCGGGGAGGGCATGCAGGTCCAGGCGAGCTTCGTCCACATCCGGCTCGACGGGACCTTCGAATCCGCCGGCCTCGTTCTGCGCCTCACCAAGGGCACGGTGAAGAAGCACATGACGACGATGCGGCCGCGCCCGGGCCTTTGATTTCCGGCGCGCCGCGCCGTAGAATCAGGTCGATGGCCCGCAAGGACAAGCGCCGCACGTTCGTGATCGGGAAGGACTTCCGCGCCGACGGCCAGGAGCGCCTGACCCAGGGCAAGGACTTCCTCGTCCACGGCGGCACGAAGATCTCCCACGAGGAGACGGTGGACGTCGTCCAGACCTTCTCCCAGCGCCTGAAGAAGGAAGGCCATCCCGACCCCGCCACCGCCGCCGAGATCCTGCGCGAAGTCCTCCACGAGCGCCGCCAGCGCAATTAAGCCGCCGTAGGCGGCTTACCCCCCCTCTTTCCCACCTCACCGTTACCACCCTGAACAATTTAGCGTTTTCGACTTGTGCCTTATAAATCATAAGTTATAATTTTGGCGAGGACGCGGGGCGTCCCGGGTTTCGAGAGAGGGGGGATCGATGGGCGTTGCCATCTTCATCGCGCTCGCCGCGCTGCAGGACCCCGCGGACGTCCCCACCGTCCAGCTGCCTCCGCTCCCCGCGGAAGAACAGGCCAAGCCCGCCGCTCCGCCTCCCGCGCGCCTGGTGGTGCCGCCCGTCGAAGCGCGGCGCATCGCCGACGGCGCGACCGCCTCCGACGGCCCCAGCCTGGCGGGCTTCGTGACGGCGTCGATCGGCGTGGTGGCGCTGCTGGGCGGGGCGGTCTGGCTGCTCCGCAAATACGGCAAGACCTCCCGCTTCCTGGGCGGCGGCGGTCCGATCCGCGTCCTGGGCCGCAAGTCGGTCGGGGCGCGCCAGGAGATCCTGCTGATCGAAGTGGGCCCGCGGGTGCTCGTGGTGGGCGCCACGCGCGACCGGCTGTCGGCGCTGGGCGAGATCGCGAATCCGGACGAGGTCGCGGTCCTGCGCGCGGACCTGCCGGCCCGGCGCGAGGAGTCGGCGGCGACGGCCTTCAAGGACACCCTCCGCGAGGGGCTGAAGGGCGCGCCCGCGCCGGCCGAGGACGCGAAGGGCGTCTACGCCTCGATCGCGGACGAGCTCGCGGACATCCGGAAGACGGTCCACGCCTGGAAGGCCTGACATGAGAATGGCGCTCGCGGTCCTGGCGGCGGTCGCGGTGATGGCGACGGCCTCCGGCTCCGCGTCCGCCCAGGAGAAGCGGGGGCCGCTGGTCGACCTGGCCAAGCAGGTCGACGACGCGAAGAAGCCCGAGAACGTCTCGACGACGCTCGAGATCGTCTTCCTGCTGACGGTGCTCTCGCTGGCGCCGGCGCTGCTGGTGCTGGTGACGTCCTTCACGCGCATCGTGGTGGTGCTCTCGTTCGTGCGCAAGGCGGTGGGCACGCAGGAGTCGCCGCCCAACCAGGTGATCACGGGGCTGGCGCTGATCCTCTCGTTCATGGTGATGACGCCGACGTTCAACGCCATCAAGGCCGACGCCCTGGACCCGTACACGACGCCCGACGCCTCCAAGCGGATCAGCCAGGCGCAGGCGTTCGACCGGGCCTGCGAGCACCTGCGGACCTTCATGTTCAAGCAGGTGCGGGTGCGGGACCTGGCCCTCTTCATGGAAATGACGAAGCAGCCCAAGCGCGAGGGGGGCTGGCTCGAGACGGACGTGCCGACGACGGTGCTGATCCCGGCCTTCGTGATCAGCGAGCTGCGGCGGGCCTTCATCATGGGCTTCGCGCTCTTCCTGCCGTTCCTGGTCATCGACCTGGTGGTGTCGGCGGCCCTGATCTCGATGGGGATGATGGTGCTGCCGCCCTTCTTCGTCTCGCTCCCGTTCAAGCTGCTCCTGTTCATCCTGGTGGACGGCTGGCACCTGGTGGTCGGATCGCTGGTGAAGAGCTTCCATGGATAGCGCGACGCTCGATCAGGCCGTGGACGTGGGCCGCGAGGCCCTGTTCCTCGCGGTCAAGCTCTCGCTTCCGCTCCTCCTCGCGGGGCTGGTCGTGGGCGCGGTGATCTCGATGCTGCAGGCCGCGACCCAGATGCAGGAGCAGACGCTGAACCAGGTGCCGAAGATGTTCGCCATCGCGGCGGCGGCGTTCCTGACCTTCCCGTGGATCCTGGCGGTGCTGACGGAGTACACCACGACCCTCATCCTGGGGATGGGGACCTGGTTCAAGTGAGGCGCGATGACACCTTTCGGGGACCTGACGGCGGCGGACCTGCCGCTCTTCCTGCTCGCGCTGACGCGCGTGTCGGGGATGGTCTTCCTCGCGCCGGTGTTCGGGAATCCGGCCCTGCCGGCCAAGGTGAAGGCGCTGCTCTCGCTGCTGCTCGCCCTGCTCTTCTTCCCGATGCTGCGGGGGCCCGTCCCGTCGTGGGACCTCGGCGGCCTGCTGCTCGCGGCGGGCGGGGAGCTCGCGGTGGGGATGGCCATCGGCTTCGCCGCGTCGCTCCTCTTCGCGGGGGTGCACCTGGCGGGGCAGATCGTGGACCAGGAGCTCGGCCTGCAGGGGGCCAACCTCCTCGACCCCCTCACGAGCGAGACCGTCACGATCGCGGGACAGCTCAAGATGATCCTCGCGACGCTCGTCTTCCTGCTCATCAACGGGCACCACTTCCTGCTGTCGGCGGTCGGCGACAGCTTCCGCGCCGTGCCCCCGCTCGCCTTCTCGCCCTCGGCGGGCGCCGCGCTGGCGCTCTCGGACGGCCTGGTCGGCGGGCTCTTCCGCATGGCGGTCCAGATCGCCGCCCCCACCCTCGTCACCGTCTTCCTGGTCACCGTCGCGATCGCCTTCATGGCGCGGGCGGTGCCGGAGATGAACGTGTTCGTGATGGGCTTCGCCCTGCGCCTCGGCGCCGGACTGGTCGTGCTGGCGCTCGGCGTGGGCATCTTCGTGTCGGAGTTCGCCGAGCGGGTCGTGGAGCACGCCCGCAATGTGACCGGCGTGATCGGAACCCTGGGACCTTGAGATAGCCATGGCGGAAGAACAGGACGACGAACGGACCGAGCCGGCCACGCCGCGCAAGCGCGAGGAATCGCGCCGCCGCGGCCACGTGGCCCGGAGCTCGGATCTCTCCGCCGCCGCCGTCCTCCTCGCCGCCGTCGTGGCCCTCGAGATCTTCGGCCGCTCCTTCGCCGGCGGCCTCGGCGGCGCCCTCGGCAACGTCCTCGGCGGCCTCGCCGAGATCGAGGGGGATCGCGACACCCTCCTCCTCCAGTTCGGCGGCGCGTTCTCCGGCGCCCTCGGCGGCTTCCTCCCCCTCGCCGGCGTCGTCGTCGCCGCCGCCCTGGCCGTCGGCTTCGTCCAGACCGGCGTCCTCTTCACCACCGAGCCCCTGGCGCCCGATCTCGACCGCCTCAATCCGGCCGCCGGCTTCGGCCGCATGTTCTCGCTCGCCTCGGCCGCCCGGGCCGTCGCCGGCCTCCTCAAGGTCGCGGCGGTGGGCGTCGTCGCCTGGCTCACCATCTGGGCGCAACGCGCCCGGCTCCTCGAGCTCGGCGCGCGGCCCTTCGAGGAGATCGCCGGCACCGCGGCGGCCCTCGCGCTCTCGCTCGCCCTCCGCGTCGCCCTGGCCCTGGCGGTCGTCGGCCTCCTCGAGTACGGCTGGCAGCGCTGGCGCTACGAGCGGGACCTGCGCATGAGCAAGCGCGAGATCCGCGAGGAGCTCAAGCGCTACGAGGGCGACCCGCGCACGCGCGAGCGCCGCCGGGCCGTCCAGCGCCGCCTCGCCCTGGGCCGCATGATGGACCAGGTCCCGGAGGCGACCGTGATCGTCACCAACCCGACCCATCTGGCCGTCGCCCTCAAGTACGAGGCGAAGGCCATGGCGGCGCCCGTGGTCGTGGCCAAGGGCGCCGACCTCCTCGCCGCGCGGATCCGGGAGATCGCGGGCGAGCACGGCGTCCCCGTGGTCGAGCGCAAGGAGCTCGCCCGCGCGCTGTACCGGGGCGTCGAGGTCGGCCAGTCGGTCCCCGCCGAGCTGTACCAGGCGGTGGCCGAGATTCTCGCGTACGTGTACCGGCTCAAAGGAACGGCCTCGACGGCCGCCTAAGGGAGACGATCGACCATGCCTCGGTGGGCGGACTGGATCGGGAGGAATCAGGACCTCCTCTTCGTGTCGGCGATTCTCGCCATCACGCTGACGATCTTCATCCCGCTGCCGCCCTTCATCCTCGACTTCCTCCTGGTGATCTCGCTGACCTCCTCCGTCCTCATCCTCCTCACGACGGTCTACGTGAAGGAGCCGATCCGCTTCTCGGTCTTCCCGTCCGTGCTGCTGCTGACGACGGCCTACCGCCTGGCGCTGAACGTGGCGACGACCCGGCAGATCCTCGGCAACGCGGGCCGCGAGGGCACGCGCGCGGCGGGGCACGTCGTCGAGGCCTTCGGCCAGTTCGTGGCGGGCGCCGACCCGGTCATCGGGGCGGTGATCTTCGTCATCCTGATCGTGGTGAACTTCGTGGTGATCACGAAGGGCGCCGGCCGGGTGTCGGAGGTGGCCGCCCGCTTCACCCTGGACGCGATGCCCGGCAAGCAGATGGCCATCGACGCCGACCTGAACGCCGGCCTCATCAAGGAAGACGAGGCGCGCCGGCGCCGCGAGCGGATCGCCCGCGAGGCCGACTTCTACGGCGCGATGGACGGCGCCTCCAAGTTCGTGCGCGGCGACGCGATCGCGGGCATCCTCATCACCGTCGTCAACATCGTCGCCGGCTTCATCATCGGCTGGCTCAAGTACGGGATGACCGCCTCCGAGGCGCTGCACACGTTCACGATCCTCACGATCGGCGACGGCCTGGTCTCCCAGATTCCCGCGCTGATCGTCGCCCTCGGCGCGGGCCTCATCGTCACGCGCGCCACTTCCGACGCCGACCTGGGCAAGGAATTCGTCGGCCAGATGTTCTCCGAGCGCAAGGTGCTCTGGATCGCCGCCGCCTTCCTCGGCGTCCTGGTCGCCGTGACGCTCTTCATGGGCGCCGGCCTCCCGCTCTTCCAGATCGTCGCCGTCGGCGGCGTCCTCTGCCTGGCCGCCTGGATCCTCGGCGGCGCCAAGAAGGAGCGCGCCCAGGCCGAGGCCGTCAAGCGCGACAAGGAAGCGTCGGCCATCCGACGTCCCGAAAAAGTCGAAGGCCTCCTCCAGGTCGACCCGATGGAGCTCGAGATCAGCGCCGGCCTCGTGCGCCTGGTCGATCCGGCGATGGGGGGCGACGTCCTGGACCGCGTCTCGCGGATCCGCCGCGAGATGGCCGTCGAGCTCGGCCTCGTCGTCCCGCCGGTCCGGATCCGCGACAACACGCGCCTCGAGCCCGGCCGCTACGCGATCAAGATCAAAGGCGCCCCGGTCGCGGAGGGCGTCGTGCACCCCGACCGCCTCCTGGCGATGGATCCCGGCGGCGCGGCGGGCACGATCGAGGGCCTGCCCGGCAAGGAGCCGGCCTTCGGGCTGGCGGGCGTCTGGATCCGCCTCGACGATCGGGCGAAGGCGGAGTCGATGGGCTACACGGTGGTCGATCCCTCCACCGTGGTCGCCACGCACCTGGCCGAGACGATCAAGAAGCACGCCCACGAGCTCCTCACGCGCGACGAGGTGAACAACCTCATGAAGACGCTCAAGGAGTCGAGCCCGTCGGTCGTGGAGGAAGTCGTGCCCGGCGTCCTCAAGCCCGGCGAGGTGCAGAAAGTCCTGCAGAACCTGCTCAAGGAAGGCGTTTCGATCCGCGACCTCGGGACGATCCTGGAGACGCTCGGCGACTACGGGCCGCGCACGAAGGACCCGGAGGTCCTGACCGAGTACGTCCGCAACGCGCTGAGCCGCTCGATCAGCCGCAAGCATCTCGACCGCGAAGGCCGCATGTACGTGATCACGCTCGACCCGAAGCTGGAGGACGTCGTCAAGGCCGCCATCGAGCGCACCGACCGCGGCACGTTCCTGTCCCTGACGCCCGGGATGGTGAGCAAGATCGCCGAGCGGATCGGCCGCGAAGTCCAGAAGCTCGTGGCGGCGGGGCATCCGCCCGTGATCCTGACCTCGCCCCAGGTGCGGGCCTACGTGAAGCGGATCGCGGACACGATCCAGCCCGGCATCGCGGTGCTGTCCTACAACGAGATCCTGCGGGACGTGAAGGTGGAATCGCTCGGCATGGTCGGCCTCGAGGCCGCCTAGGGAGACGGGATGCAGATTCGGCGCTACCAGGGGACCGACGAGGCCGCGCTGCTGCGGCGGATCCGGGAAGACCTCGGACCCGACGCGGTCGTGCTGCACACCGCCTTCGTCAAGGAAGGCGGCGTGTTCGGCTTCTTCGGACGTCGCCGCATCGAGATCGTGGCCGGCGCGGGCTTCCGCGTGGTCCGCGACGGCGAGGCGCGCCGCGAGACGCCCGCCGCGCCGCCCGCCGACCTCGCGCGCCAGGTCGCCGAGATCCGCCGCCTGGTCGCCGACACCCAGTCCATGGTGGCCCGCCGGAGCGGCGGGATCGACGGCCCCCCCGAGATGGCCGAGGAGTTCGCCCAGCTCGCCGCCACCCGCGTGTCCGAGGCGCTCGCCCGGAAGATGGCCGAGACTCTCCGCGCCCGTCTTCCCGGCGAGCAGCTGCGGGACCGCGCCCGCGTGAAGGCGGCGGTGCGCGACCTCGTCAAGGAGTCGCTCCGCTGCGTCGACGGCATCGCCCTCAAGCCCGGCCGCTGCACGCGCGTCGCGTTCATCGGGCCCACCGGCGTCGGCAAGACCACCAGCATCGCCAAGCTGATCTCGATCTATCACCACCACGGCCGCGAGGTCGCGGTCATCACCAACGACACGTACCGCATCGCCGCGACGGAGCAGATCCGCCGCGTCGCCCAGCTCGTCGGCGTGCCCATCCGCGTGTGCTCCAAGCCGTCGGAGATCGAGAAGGCCCTCGACGAGTTCGGCGACCGCGACCTCGTGCTGGTCGACACCGCCGGTCGCAGCCAGAAGCACGCCAAGCGGATGGAAGAGCTCAAGGACGTCCTGGCCGCCGTGCGGCCCGACGAGACCCACCTGGTCGTGTCCATGACGACCCAGGCGGAGACCGTGGTGGACGTCGCCGAGCGCTTCGCCCCCGCCGGCTTCGACCGCCTCGTCGTGACCAAGCTCGACGAGGCCCTCAAGCTCGGGGTCGTCCTGGACGTGCTCTCGCGCGTCCCGACCGAGCTGTCGTTCGTGACCACCGGCCAGGAAATCCCGAGGGACATCGAGGTCGCGGACTCCGCGCGCCTGACGTCGCTGATCCTCGGGGAGGAGACGCTGTGAACACCGCGGAAAAGCGCAACTTCGGGAACATCGTCCCCGAGGTCCTGGAAGTCTCGCCCGGCCGGGACCAGGCCGACGCCCTGCGCCGCCTCAACCGGACCCGGCCCCGCCACGCCCGCGTGGTGGCGGTCACCAGCGGCAAGGGCGGCGTCGGCAAGACCAACGTCTCGGTGAACCTCTCGATCGCGATCGCGGCCCTGGGCAAGAAGGTCGTCCTCGTGGACCTGGACCTGGGACTGGCGAACGCCGACATCCTGCTCGACCTCAATCCCCGCTTCAACCTCTCGCAGGTCCTCGTCGGCCGGAAGACCATCGAGGACGTCACGCTGCCCGCGATGGGCGGCATCCGGGTCGTGCCCGGCGCCAGCGGCGTGGAGCGCCTCGCGAATCTGTCGGACGTCGAGCGCGACTCCCTCCTCGCCAGCTTCGAGGTGCTGCACCGGGACGCGGACGTGATCGTGTTCGACACGGGGGCCGGGATCTCGAAGAACACGACGGCCTTCCTGGCGGCGGCGGACGACGTGATCGTCGTGACGATGCCGGAGCCGACGTCGGTCGTCGACGCCTACGCGGTGATCAAGATGCTGAGCCGCGAGGGGGACCGGGGGGACATCCACCTGCTGATGAACCACTGCAGCGGCCGGGACGAGGCGGAGAAGTACGCCAACGGCATCGCGGTGACCGCGAACAAGCTGCTCAACACCTACGTGGAGAAGCTCGGCTACGTCGTCAGCGACCCGCGCGTGCCGCAGTCGGTGCGGGCGCGGCGGCCGTTCCTGCTGGCGCACCCGGGGTGCCCGGCCGCCGCCTGCCTGCGCTCGATCGCGGAGCGCTTCGTCCGCGGGACGGGGCAGCAGAGGCCGTCGGAGCGCCCCTCGTTCATGCGGCGGCTCTTCTCGGTGTTCGGGGGGAGGGGCTAGGCCATGGATCGCGTCATCGGCGGGATCGTGGGGCTGGCCGCGTTCGCGGCGACGGCCGCCGCGAGCCTGTCGACGGACGCGTCGTTCGGAACGTCGGTGTGGCGCGCGTGCGCCGCGCTCTTGGTCGGATACGTGATTGGAAGAATGCTCTTCGGGAGCCTCGGGCTTTCGACGGCGAAGGAGGCGGCGGGAACGGTCCCGCCGCTCGCGCCGCCGGCGGCCCCGGGCGAGTCGCCGAAGAAGGAATAGGAGAGGGGGAAGAACCATGGCAAGCGTCACCAAGCGGCCCAAGGAAGAGATGTTGAAGCTCTGGGAGGAGTTCGTCCGGACGCGGGATCCCAAGATCAAGAACATCCTCTCGGAGGAGTACCTGCCGATCGTCCGCTACGTCGCGGACAAGATGATCGAGCGGCTCCCGCACAACGTCCAGGTCGAGGACCTGGTCTCCGCGGGCGTGTTCGGGCTCTTCGACGCGGTCGAGAAGTTCGACATGTCGCGCGGGGTGAAGTTCGAGACCTACTGCGTCGGCCGCGTCCGCGGCGCCATGCTCGACGAGCTGCGCCACATGGACTGGGTCCCGCGCCTGACCCGCGCCCGCGCCAACAAGCTCGAGGAGGCCTACGGGAAGCTGGAGCGCCAGCTCGGCCGGCCGCCCAAGGACGTCGAGCTCGCCGCCGAGCTCAAGATCAGCGTCGAGGCCCTCGACGGCCTGTACCGCGAAGTCAGCGGGGCGTCGATCGTCTCGATGCAGCGCCGCGCGCTGGACAAGGATCCGAACCAGCTGGGCGTCGACGTCATGGAAGACGCGAAGATCGAGGGCCCGTTCCCGGCGAACGCGCGCAAGGACCT